>VBIC01000070.1 GCA_005881425.1 Chloroflexota bacterium
AGGGCCGGCCGCGCAGATCCGCGCCTACCACCTGCTGACCGGTGCGCCCGCCGTCCCCCCCGCCTGGTCCTTCGGCCTGTGGATGAGCCGCTGGGGATATCGCAACCGCGAGGAGGTCCTCGCCGTCGCCCGCCGCCTGCGCCAGGAGGGCGTACCCTGCGACGTCATCCACATCGACCCCTACTGGATGCGCTACCACGAGGGGCATCACGGCGACCTGGCCTGGGACGAGAGCGCTTTCCCCGACCCGACCGGCATGCTGGCCGAGCTCAGGGCGATGGGATTCCGGGTCAGCCTCTGGCAGAGCCCCTACCTCCCGCTCGACTCCCAGATGTGCGCCCAGGGGCGCGCCGCGGGTTATCTGGTCAAGGACCGGAGCGGGGAGCCGGCCCTGGTCAAGGAGTTCTCAGCTCCCAGCGCCGCCGTCGACTTCACCAACCCGCGGGCCACGGCCTGGTTTCAGGATCGCACCCGTCGGCTGCTCGAGCAGGGTGTGGCGGTGATGAAGACGGACTTCGCCGAGGACCTCCCGGCTGACGCGGTGGGCGCCGACGGCACGCCAGCCGAGGAGCTGCACAATCTCTATCCCCTGCTCTACCAGAGGGCGGTCTTCGAGGTGACCGCGGCGGTCCACGGCGCGGGCCTGATCTGGGCGCGCTCCGGCTACGCCGGCTCCCAGCGCTATCCGGTCCACTGGGGCGGCGATCCGGCCTGCACCTTCACCGACATGGCCGCCAGCCTGCGCGGTGCGCTCAGCTGGATCCTTTCCGGGATGGCCTTCGCCAGCTTCGACATGGGCGGCTTCTTCGGGATTCCTACGCCGGCCGACCCGCCCAGTCCCGAGCTCTATCTGCGCTGGAGCCAGATGGGCCTCCTCTTCTCCCACGCCCGGGCCCACGGCCACAGCGCGCCCCGCGAGCCCTGGGCCTACGGCGCAAGGGCGCTGGAGATCTTCCGGCGGTATGCCCGCCTGCGCTACCGGCTCCTCCCCTACCTATATAGTGCGGCCCTCATGGCGGCGGAGGGCGTCCCGCTGGCGCGTCCCCTGGTCTTCGATCACCCCCAGGACCGCGGCACGCACAGCGTCGACGACGAGTACCTGCTCGGTCCCGACCTGCTGGTGGCCCCCATGTTCCAGCCCGAGGGGGAGCGTTCCCTCTACCTGCCGCCCGGAGGCTGGTACGACTACTGGACCGATGCCCCGCTGGAGGGCGGTCGCTGGATCGTGCGCCGGGCCGACCTGGCCACGCTCCCCCTTTACGTGCGCGCCGGCGCGGTCGTCCCCCTGGGGCCGGAGCTGGCCTTCAGCGAGGAATCGGCCTGGGATCCTCTCGCCTTCGAGGTCTATCCCGGCCCCACCGGTACCAGCGAGCGCATCGTGCGCGATGACCGCCGAGCGCTGGCCCTGCGGCTCGTGGTCGATGACGGCTCGGTGACCCTGGAGGGAGACCTTCCTTACCCGGCGCTGGTCCGGGTGCACGGCCGGGGAGAGGTCCGTGAGGGCCGCCTCGGCCAGGCGATCCCCCTCACCCCGCCCGCTAGCCGTCCCTGAGCCGGACGAAGACCTCGGTCGCGGGCACGACCTTCTCGGTGCGCGTGTTCAGGATGTGGATCCGGACCCCCGGATGCGCGCTGGTGCCGAAGTCCCAGCCCATCAGGTAGCGGGAGCGAACCTCGGCGATCGACCGGACCGCCACCGTCTCGCCTCCGTTGGTCATCCAGATGGTCGGCTCGCGGCCGGTGGCGTAGCCCAGCCCGACCTCGGTGCCGCTGTCGCGGAAGAAGCGGAGGGTCCCCAGCGCGCAGGGATTGGGGAGCAGCTCCTCCAGGCTCTCGGCCGCCTGCTGCAGCGAGGGCAGCTGGCCCTGGGCCAGCGTGGTCCGCACCTGCAGCCGGGCGCGCAGGTGCCGCTGCCGCTCCCGCCGGCGCTGCTCGCTCGCCAGCCGCTGGACCTCGACCCGCAGCCGGCCGAGCGACTCCTCCAGCGGGCCCATCTCCGCCATCAGCTCCCGGATCCGCCCCGCCAGGTCGTCGTCCGATATCTGGGTGATGCCGTTCGACTCTGCCATCCCTTGCGTAGAATTATCCCGCCATGTCGCTCGCGCAGGTATCGACCGACCAGGTCAAGGACGGGCTGTCCGCGCGCATCGACCGCCTGCGCCCGGAGCTGGAGCGCATCGGCCGCGACATCCATCACAACCCGGAGATCGCCTACGAGGAAAACCGCGCGGTCGGCTGGCTCACCAGCCTCCTCCGCGAGCACGGCTTCGAGGTCTCGACCGGGGTGGCGGAAACGCCCACCGCCTTCACCGCCATCCGCCGTAATGGCGATGGGCCGGCGATCGCCTTCCTGGCCGAATACGACGCGCTTCGCGGTCTCGGCCATGGCTGCGGCCACAACCTGATCGCCACCGCGTCCACCGGCGCCGGGATCGCGCTGGCCGATCTGCTCGAGAGCCATCCTGGCAGGGTCGTGGTGATCGGCACTCCGGCGGAGGAGGGAGGCGGAGGCAAGATCCGGCTGATCCAGGGCGGCGTCTTCCAGAGCGTCGACGTGGCCATGATGTTCCACCCCGACGCGCGCACCCAGGTCCCGCACTGGGCGCTGGCCGTCACCCACCTCAACTTCGAGTTCACCGGCAAGGCGGCCCACGCCTCGGGCGACCCCGAAAAGGGGATCAACGCGCTCGACGCCTTCGTGCTCGCCTACAACGGGATCAGCATGCTGCGCCAGCACGTCAAGGAGGGCGCCCGCCTCCACGGCTTCATCAAGGAGGGAGGCACCGCCCCCAACATCGTGCCCGACCGCACCTCGGGAGAGTTCCTGGTGCGGGCGCGCGACCGGCAGTACATGGAGGAGCTGGTGCAGAAGGTGAAGAACATCTTCCAGGCGGCGGCGCTCGCCACCGGCTGCAGCGTCAAGCTCTCGATCGAAGGCGAGCCCTACGAGGACATGCGCAACAACGGCGTGCTCGCCGGTCTCTTCGAGGAGAACCTGCGCAAGCTGGGGGTGCATCCGGTCGAGCCGGTGCCCTGGGAGAATGCCGGGTCGACCGACATGGGCAACGTCAGCCACGTGGTCCCGGGCCTGCACCCGACACTCGCCATCGCGTCCGCCGAGGTGGCCTGTCACTCGCAGGCCTTCCTCCAGGCCGCCGACTCGCTGCGCGGCTATCAGGCCATGATCGACGCCGCCAAGGCGCTGGCTATGACCGGCGCCGACCTCCTGCTGGACCCCGCGCTCGTGGACCAGGCCAGGGCGGAGTTCCGCCGCCCGAGCTGACCTGTTGGGCGACTTCCTCGCCGACCGGGAGCGCCGGCGCCTGGGCAGCCTGACCGTTTACAGCGGTCCGACGCACTCCGGCAAGACCAAGAAGCTGGACGCCGAGGTCGAGCGGGCTCAGCGGCAGGGCCGCCAGGTACAGCGCTTTACCGAGCCGGTCGCCCCGGCGCGCCTCCTCGAAGACCGGCATCCGGCCACGGAGATGATCGCGATCGACCGAGCCGAGGGGTACGACGGCCGCCTGGTCGCGACGGTGGAGGAGATGGCCTCGAGCCGCTCCAGGGTCGACGTGGTGGTCGCGGGCTGGGAGCTCGACTACCGCGGGCAGCCTCAAGGTCCGCTCCCCGAGCTGCTCTGCACCGCGGACGTCGCCGTCAAGCTGGACGATGGAGTCTGCGCCTCGCCGGGGTGCCGGATCCCGGCCAGCCGCACCCAGCGCTTCATCCGCCCGGACGGGGCCGACCGCTTCGCCCCCGTCTGCCGCCGCCACCACGACCGCCAGGGCCGGACCTCCGCCTTCCAGGAGGGATGGTTCGAGGAGCCCGCCGGCAGCCTGGAGGTGATCGCCGGCTGCATGTTCAGTGGCAAGACCCAGGAGCTGATCCGCCGGCTCGACCAGGAGCGCTACGCGGGCGCCGCGATCCAGGCCTTCAAGCCTGCCCTCGACGACCGCTACGCGATCGAGGCGGTCGCCTCCCACCGCGACCTCCGCTTCCCGGCGATCGCGGTGCCCGACGTCGAGGCCCTGCGGGCCCAACTGCGGGAGGACACACGGGTGGTCGGGATCGACGAGGCGCAGTTCCTCGAGCCCTCGATCGTGCCCCTGGCCGAGGAGCTCGCCGACCGCGGACTCCACGTCCTCGTCGCCGGCCTGGAGCTGGACTTCCTGGGACGCCCCTTCGGTCCCATGGCCCTGCTCATGGCTCACGCCGACCGTCTGACCAAGCTCCAGGCATCGTGCCAGTTCCCGGGCTGCGGCTCGCGTCAGGCGACGCGCACCCAGCGGCTCCACGGTGGCCGCCCGGCGGGCCCGGACGATCCGCTGGTGGTCATCGGCGGCGCCGCCACCTACCAGGCCCGCTGCCGTCATCACCACGAGATCGGCGCTGCCGCCGCCGGCTCGGATTCGAGCCTACACCTGCAGTTCGCGTAGGCGCTGCGCGGCCAGGACCAGCGCCCCGAAGGTCACCACCAGCAGCACGCCCGACCCGATGGTCATCGCCATCAGGAAGGCGGGCAGCAGCGGCAGGCGCAACGGCGCCGCCACGATGATCGAGCCGATGGCCAGGAGCGCGATCATAGCTGTGGCCATCATCTGTATCAGCGAGCCCAGCAGGCCGGCCGCCGGATGGACCATGCGCCGGGCGTCGGTCCAGTCGAAGCGGGCCCAGAGCGTGCCGATGGCGACCATCAGGCTGGTCAGCCCGGCGCCCGCGACCAGCAGCAGGCCCAGTCCGGCCGCCGCCCAGACCAGCCCCGGGCGGACCAGCGCCTCGAGCGCCGCTCCCAGGGCCAGACCCACCGCAAGTGCCGGCAGCCCCACGCTCCAGCACTTGGCTGAAAGCAGCTCGCGGGTGCTGTTGGGCGAGGCCAGGTAGACCCAGACCGCCTTACCCTCCAGGCTGACCGCGGAGAGCCCGAGCGTGCTGGTGAGTGCGATCAGCAGGAGCCAGGCCGGGGCCAGCGCGATCAGAGCCGCCAGCGGTCCGCGGCCGACCGAATGGACCAGGTCGAAGAGCGGCCGGGATCGAAGCAGGAGGAAGAGCCCGAGGAAGGCCATCGGCATCAGCACCCGGGTCAGCTGGGAGAGGTCGCGCCGGCGAAGCCGCCAGTCCTTGAGCACCAGCGCGGTGGCGGTGGCCGTCAGTCCGGGCAGCCGCAGTGCATTGCTGCTGGCGGCGGGCGCGCGCCGCCGGCGGCGGTTGCGCTGGGCGGTCTGGATCCAGCCGGCGACGTAGACCCGCCCGCCCAGCCGGGCTCCGATCATCAGGGCGGCCGTGGATGCGGCCAGCAGGACGGCGGTCCAGTTAAGCCACCCGCCCAGGTCGCCGCCCAGCGCCGCCGCCGCCCGGCAGGTCGGGTACGCCCCTGGGGACGTGGTAGCCGGGCGCCCGACCCTGGAAGGCGGGGTTGACCAGCACGTTCACGACGTTTACGCCCAGCGCCAGCAGCAGGCTGACCGCGGTGATCACCTCTCGGCCCCGGTTCGGCGGGACGACCCGGATGGCATAGAGGGTGAGCAGTGTGACCAGCATCAACGGAATCACGGGATAGACGGCCAGGATTACCAGGAGGCCGGCGCTCGCCACCGGGCGTCCCAGCAGCACAGGCAGCAGGATGAGGGTGGGAAGGATGACCAGCAGCGAGATCACGAGCAGCCGGACCAGCTGGGAGAAGGTCCGCCCGATGACCACGGCCTCGACCGGCCAGGGCGCCGCCAGCAGCAGCTCCAGGTCCGGGTTCAGCAGCAGGGCGTTGACCGTGAAGAGGAGCCCCGAGAAGATCAGGAAGGCGCTGTAAGCGATGAAGATCAGGCCCAGGACGCGGTCGGGTGGAAAGGGAACCTGCACCCGCGAGGCTGCCGCGGCGCCCACCATCAGGACGAAGACCTGCTGCGACCACCAGGCCAGGATCAAGAGGACGGCCGCGCCCGCCCCCAGGAGCGCGAGCGGTCGCCGGCTGCGCACGGTCTGGTTCCAGAGCATGCGCATCTGGATCCGCCAGAGCAGGAGGCCGAGGAGGAGCCCCTGCCGCAGCTGGCGCCTGAGGGTCATCGCTCCAGCTCCGCGAGCAGAGCCCGGACGTCCTCCTCGCCGCCGCCGGTCAGCTGCAGGAAGATCTGCTCCAGCGACTGGCCGTCCGACCGTACCATCGTCCGGAGCTGGTCGAGCGTGCCCTCGGCCACGACCGCGCCGTGGTTGACGATGGCGACCCGGGTGCACATCCGCTCCGCGATCTCCAGGATGTGGGTACTGAGGAAGACCGTCTTGCCCTCGCGGCAGAAGTCGATCAGGATGTCCTTCATCTGCCGCGCGCTCCGGGGATCGAGGCCGACGGTCGGCTCGTCGAGGAAGAGGACCTGCGGATCATGGAGAAGAGCTGCCGCCAGCGAGATCTTCTGGCGCATCCCCCGCGAGTAGGAGGAGAGGAAGTCGTGGCCGCGATCCTTGAGGTCGAAGAGCTGGAGGAGGGCGTCGATCCGGCGATCGCGGGTGGCCCTGGGAACGTGGTAGAGATCGCCGCTGAACTCGAGGAACTCACGGCCGGTCAGCCGTTCGTAAAGCACTGGGGTGTCCGGCACGTAGCCGATGCGGGCCTTGGCCGCTTCCCCCTGGCGCAGCAGGTCGAACCCGGCGACGCTCGCCATTCCCGAGGTCGGCCTGAGCAGCCCGACCAGCATCTTGATGGTTGTCGTCTTGCCGGCCCCATTGGGACCGAGGAAACCGAACAGCTCTCCCCTGCCGATCTCGAGGTCGAGGCGGTCGACGGCGGTCAACGCCCCGTACCGCTTGGTCAGGGACTTCGCGGTGAGCATCCTTCGCCAGTCTACGCGGGAGCATTCCGCCGTTTTTGCGGGCCGGACGCGTTGTGCCTAACGCGGTTGAGATCCCGTCGCGGGGGTGTCACGGGGCCGTAAAGGCCGTAAAGATGGAGCACGACGCACAGGGCGAGCTCGCCCCACTGATCGGCAGTCCCGAGTTCACGCGGATGGTGGAGCGCTTTCAGGCCTCCACCGGTCAGCGCCTGCAAGTCTTCGACCTCAGCGGCAAGGCGCACACGCCGGTCGAAGAGTATCCGCGTTACTGCCGGCTGCTCCAGGAGCGCAAGGCCTGCCCTCTTTACTTCGACCGCGAGTTCCTGCGCCGTCCCACCGAGACCATGGCCGTCTGCTGCGCGGGCGTCGGCCACTTCGTGGCCCCGATCAAGGACGAGAAGGAGGAGCAGATCGGCGCGGTCGTCTCACCGGCGGTCAAGTTCGCGGCCAACGAGGTCGAGCCGCTGGCCCAGCTGGCCTTCCGGCTCAAGGTCTTTCCCGACGAGCTGATCCAGGCCGCCGAGGCGGTCCAGAGCGTGGACGCTGAGAAGCTGCTCGGCGCCGGCGAGCTGGTCTCGGTGGGACTCAACCTGCTGGCCGAGATGCAGGCGCGGGAGAAGGTCCGCCTCACGCTGCGTCGCCTTCAGGCCCAGATCGCCGAGTCCAACTCGCAGATGCTCTGCCAGCACCTGGTCGAAGCCGTGCTCTCCCTGAGCCGGGCCGATTACGGCCTGGTGCTCCTGATGGACGACAACGGATCGGACCTGGCCTCCGGCTTCGACAGCCCCTCGACCCAGACCCAGGTCGAGGCCAAGCGGCGCCTGACGGCGGGGGTCGCGGAGTGGGTGCGCCACGCCGATCGCTCGGTCACCGTGCCCGACATCGGCAAGAGCGCCTGGTGCCGCTACCTGACCGAGGACGAGGTCCAGACCGGCAGCGTGCTCGGGCTGCCCATCCCGGTCGGCAACGGAACCGCCACCTTCGGCGCGATCGTGGTCGGTTGGGACCGGCCGCGCGAGGACCTGGCCGAACCGATGAGCACGCTGACCGCCTTCGTGGGTGAGGGCCTGCACGCGATCCTGATGGGACGCAAGCTGATCCAGGCCGAGCAGCTCGCCCTGCTCGACCTGCAGTCAGGCGCCTTTGCCGACCGCTACCTGCAGGACCTGCTGGAACGGGAGATCAGCCGGGCGGCGCGCTTCGGCCACCCACTGGCCCTGGTCGTCTTCGAGATCGATGGCTACGAGCTCCTGCGGGGCAGGCACGGCGAGGCCGGGCTGGGCCGCATCCTGCGCGAGCTGGTCGGGATCGTGCGCGCCAAGACGCGCAAGGTCAACACTCTGGCCCGGGTCCGCGACGGCCGCTTCTGCCTGGTGATCCCGGAGGCGACCCGCGAGGTGGCGGTCAGCCTCGGGCAGCGCCTCGAGCAGGCGCTGCAGGAGCATCCCTACGCGGCGGTTCCCTCGGGAGAGATCGTGCGCCTGCAGCTCAACACCGGAGTCGCCGCCAGCGAGATGGGGAAGGACGACAGGGTCACCATGCTGGCCCAGGCCGAGGAGAGCCTGGAGCTGGCCCGCGCCGCGCGCCGCCGCGAGAGCTTCAAGATCCCGCCCCAGGCCTGACCCGGCGGCGTCTCCACAGCAGCAGCACCGACAATCCAGGCCCCGGCTGGCGGAACGCCTAGGGCAATCGTTACGCCGAATGGACGCCTCGCCCTCTAAGGAAAGTCAGCAGCTGTGATCCCGCTGGCATGGCCCGGTGGCCATTGCACCAACTCAATCCGGTATCCGTCGGGGTCTGTGATCCATGAGGTTTGGGGTCCGTCGGGTCCACCGGGAAGCTCGACCGGGCCGGCCCTTAGCCCGGCGTGCGATAGCGCCTCTATCGTGAACCTTAGGTTGTCGACTTGAATTGGGAGGTGACTGAACCCCGTGCCGATATCCACGGGTCCATCCGCCGGCCGGTGCACCAGCTCGAGCGTAACTACCTCCTCGCTAGGGAACTTCAGCATGGTCAGGCTTGAGCCGTTCCCTACGTCAACGCGACCTACCTGCTCATACCCGAGCGCGGTGTAGAAGTCCAGGGATGCGGCTAGGTCGGTGACGCGGTACGCCGGGTGGAGAGTCCTCATGCCACTCAGTATCCGTTCTGAACGGGGGCTGCGATGCTAGGTCAGGTGCTGGGAAAGCGCTTGCCTCGGGCTTCGAGGCGCGCGGGTCAGTCGATTCGCTGGGCCAGGGCCACGATGATTCCCTCCGGCCCACGCACGTACGCCATGCGCCAGATGTGCTCGTACTGACCGATGCCGCCGACCAGGCCGTAGCCTTCTGCAGCCAGCCGGTCGACAACCGCCTGGAGGTTGTCCACTTCGAAACAAACGTTGCGCAGCCCCAGCTCGTTGGACATGGCGTCGGGCGATCCCGGCTCGTGGTTGGGCCGGATGAAGCTCGACAGCTCCAGCCCGGTTCCTCCGTCGGGCGGCCGCAGCGTGACGATCTCGGAACGGGAGTTCGGTATGCCAATGACGGTGTCGACGAACTCGCCTTCCATGAACATCCTGCCCTCAACCTCGAAGCCCAGGCCGACGAAGAACGCCGTCACCGCGGCGAGGTCTACGACCGTGATGCCGACGTGGTCGAAGCGCATCCTCCTGTCTTAGCTCCGCTGGTGTAGGTAGTCCATCACTCCGGACCTAGCCT
>VBIC01000201.1:0-296 GCA_005881425.1 Chloroflexota bacterium
CCCCCTTCGACAATTTCGGTGGACGACCGCCGGTGGTGGAGCGGGGTCCCAACGAGTACGGCATCGCGAGCGGCGCCCGCGGGATGGATTATGCAATGCAGGCCGCGGCCGCACCGGTGAGCGCGCGGTGACGGGGGCGCCCGTGACGACCGCCGCTTCGCCCCCGGCACAGCCACCCGCGCCACCCACCCCGGCGGCGCCGCCGGTCGTCGAGCAGCCCCGGCCCAGGCCGTCCGAGACGGGCGTGTGGATCGCCATCGCGGCGATCTCGATGACGTTCGCGGCGCTCACCGGCG
>VBIC01000201.1:328-1987 GCA_005881425.1 Chloroflexota bacterium
CTCAACACCGCCGTCCTGCTTGCCTCGAGCGCCGTCCTCGAAGCGGGTCGGCGGCGCGTCGCCGGGCACCTGGTCTGGGTCACGCTCGGCCTGGGTCTCGTATTCGTCGCCGGTCAGATAGTGGCGTGGCGCCAGCTCGCCGCCCAGGGCCTGTTCCTCGCGACCAGTCCCAGCAGCGCGTTTTTCTATGTCTTCACCGCCCTGCATGCGCTCCACCTGCTGGGCGGCCTCGGCGGTTTGGGCTACGTGCTGCGACGCTTCGACGCGGCGGGTCCGGCGCCCGTGCCCGCGCTCGGTGCGGCGGCCTTGTACTGGCACTTCATGGACGTGCTGTGGCTGTGCGTGCTCGTGCTGCTGGTGCTCCGAGTCTAGGGCGGCGGGATGACGCGACATGAGTGAGGCCGCGACTGCCCGGGCGGGGACCCTGACGGAGGGCTCACCCTACGGCATTCCCTCGCGCAAGCTCGCGATCTGGTTGTTCATCATCGCCGACGCCGCGACGTTCGGGGCGATCCTGTTCGCCTACGGGTATCTCCGCCTCGCGAACCCGGACTGGACCAAACCGTTCGCGGTTTCACCCACCATTGTGAACGGCATCGTGATGACCGTCGTCCTCCTCACGAGCAGCCTGACCATGGTGGCGGCGCTGGCCGCCGCTCAGTCGGGCCGGACGTCCACCGGCATCCGTTGGCTCGGCGTGACCATGCTGCTGGGGACCGTGTTCGCGACGCTGCATGTGCGGGAAGGGTTCGCCATGATCGCCGCAGGCTGGCGGCTGTTCCGCAACCCGATGGGCGGCTCGCCGCTGTTCGGCGCCACCTTCTTCGGCATCACCGGCCTGCACCTGCTGCACGTGGTGTGCGGCGTGATCGTCATCGGAGTCATCACGCTGGGATTCCGACGGGGGCGGTTCGGCGCTGGCCACGTCGAGACGACCGCTCTGTACTGGCATTTCGTCGATCTCGTGTGGATGTTCGTCTTCCCGCTCGTGTACCTGATGAATGTGCGCTGAGGACCGATGACCGCGATCGCCGCGCGACGCCACCCGACCATGAAACTGTACGTAGTCGTGTGGATCGGCTTGATCCTCATTGTGGGACTGGAGGTGCTCCTGACCTACGAGCGACTGCCGGCTGGAACGCTGCTGGCCTGTCTGCTCGCCCTCGCGCTCGTCGAGGCGGCGCTGGCGGTGATGTATTTCATGCACCTGAAATACGAGCGGCCGGCGCTGTTCTGGAGCCTCATTCCCTACCTGCTCTTCGCGCTCGTGCTGATGGACCATTTTTGGCCGGACGCGCTGCGTCTCATGCGGCAGCGGCTGCACGGACCGTAGCAGCAGGTGATCCTGGAGTGAGCATGGGCGCGCTGTTGAGCGGGATGCTCATCCTCATGGTGGCGGCGTTTCTGCTCGTGACCGGCATCGCCATTATGGCGTATCGCAGGCGCAAGCGCGGAGCGGGAGACTAGCTCGGCCCGGTCCGCGCCGACAGCGACACCGTGACGCTCGCTGGGTGTTTGAGCGACTGATACACGACACAGTAGCGCTCGGTGAGCCGCAGCAGGGAATCGAGCTGCTCCGGGCTCGCATCGGTGTCCAGGTCGAACCGCAGGCGTATCGCCTGAAACCCCACCGGCACGTCTTTCGCGACGCCCAGCGTG
>VBIC01000203.1 GCA_005881425.1 Chloroflexota bacterium
GCTTTCTGTTGGGAATCCCAATCCGGGCGATCAGGAGATTCCGCACACGTTGATAATGAGCGGGACGGCCGTAGACACCACGGCCGCATCCGGCGCCGGTATCGCGCAGGTCCAGGTGTTTCTGGGCAACCGCGATCAGGGTGGAGCATTCATCGGCACGGCGACCTTCGTCGACAATCCGGCCGACGCGCCGGGCGCATGGTCAATCACCTCGGTAATTCCAACCAACATCAGCGGCGGTCAGTCAGTCTTTGTGTATGGAACGTCTTCAGTATCCGGCCAGGCGGCGTTCGTCTCGATTCCGGTGGTCGTCGGAGAAGCGCTACAGGGTAGCGTTTCAAACCAGGCCGGTACATTTTGTCCAACGCTGGTCGCTCCAACGCCGACCAATCCACCGGCAGCGCCCGCGGCACCCGCGCCCGCTCCGGCTCAACCCGCTGCCGCTCCACCTCAGCCGGCGCCAACCCAGCTCGCTCCCGCGCCGGCCGCACCCACGCCTCAACCGCCCGCACCGGCCGCGGTCGCCGCACCTCAGCCGCCGGCACCGGCGCCCGCTCCGCCAGCTCCCGTGAGTCCACCTGTGGCGGCTCCGGCGCCACTGGCCGCTCAGCTCAGCATCAGCAGTCCACTCAGTCCTCCATTGACCTTCAACACGAATGTGCTCTCGGCCTCCGCTGGTGCGCAGGTCACCCTGACCTACACGAATGATTCGCCAATCGACCATAACTGGCACGTGTTCAACGGTCCCGACTCCAGCTCGGGGACACTCGCCGCAACTCAGATCATCGCTGGGCCAGGCGCGTCCGACGCCGTGACGTTCACCGCACCGACGCAGCCTGGCAACTACTTCTTCTGGTGCGATGTGCATCCAACAATCATGACCGGCAATCTGGTCATCAACTGAGGACGCCAGGGCACATGAAGGATCATCCCTCGATCAGTCGGCGAGGCCTGCTGCGCGCAGGCCTCGCCAGCGGCGTCGTAGCTGCCTCGAGTGCGCTGCCAATTGCAACCGTTTACGGAGCCGGGCCGGCTAACGCGCCGGCGGATCCGCACGCGATTCATCAGGCGCAGCAGCCTGCGGCACAGACAACGCCGCTCGGCGGATTCACCTACTTCAACACGTTCCAGGCGGAGATTGTCAACGCGGCCGCGGGACGGCTCATTCCCACCGATGCCAACGGACCAGGCGCGATAGAGGCCGGAGTGGTGTTCTTCATAGATCAACAACTGTCGGCATCGTACGGGCTCGTCGGTCGCCGCTATGAGCACGGACCGTACGCGACGGGTACGTCGACCCAGGGTGATCAGTCCGGCATGGACATGCGGGATCGCTATCGGCTGGGTATCCAGGGCATGGAGGACTACGCCCAGCAGCTATTTCAAAAGGGCTTCGCCCATCTCTCCGCCGGCCAGCAAGACCGCATCCTGACAGATATGCAAGCGGGCACTCCGACCACCTTCGGCGGCAATGCGATCCAGGCAGCCACAACGCAGCCGGCGGGCAGTGGCACGGAGGCGCTCCAGCAAATGACACTTCAACCTGCTGCTGTCGCACACGATCGAAGGCTTCTTTGCAGACCCGATCTACAGCGGTAACCGAGATATGGTGGGCTGGAAGCTGATCGGGTTCCCCGGCGCCCAGATCACGTACGCAAATGACATCTTGAACTTTGGCGTGCCCTTTACGGGGCCATTCACAAGCCTGGCGGCGTACCAGGGCCAGTTCGACGGGGGATAGTTCGGTGGCAACGCTTCCCAAGGTAGACGTGGTATTCGTCGGCTTCGGCATGGTCGGTGGCATCATCGCCAGCGAGCTCAGCAAGCGAGCAA
>VBIC01000071.1 GCA_005881425.1 Chloroflexota bacterium
CGTGGTGCACGGCAGCATCTTCCGCTTCGACGGCCAGGTCAGCGTCTTCAAGCCCTTCGAAGGCCCCTGCTATCGCTGCGTCTTCCCCGAGCCTCCGCCGCCAGAGCTGGCCCCAACCTGCGACGAGGCCGGCACGCTCGGCATCCTGCCCGGGATCATCGGCCTGCTGGAGGCCAACGAAGCGGTCAAGCTGCTGCTGGGCATCGGCGAGCCGCTGATCGGCCGGCTGGTCATGTTCGATGCGCTCACGGTCGAGGTCCGGACGCTGCGCCTGAAGCGCGATCCGCGCTGCCCGGTGTGCGGTGAGGGCGCCCAGTTCAAGGACCTGATCGACTACGAGGTGTCGACGGCGATCCCGACCACCGCATGACGGCCGGTTCCAACGGCGCCGGGCGGGTGCTGGTGGTGATGGCGCACCCCGACGACGCGGAGTTCGGCGCCGCCGGCACGGTCGCGCGCTGGGCCAGGGAAGGGCGCCACGTGACCTACCTGATCCTGACCGACGGCAACCGGGGCAGCAGCGACCCGGCCATGACCAGCGAGCGGCTGGCCCAGATCCGCCACGCGGAGCAGCGCGCCGCCGCCATGAAGCTGGGGGTCAAGGATGTCTTCTTCCTCGGCTACGACGACGGCTCGCTGCAGCCGACGCTCGACCTGCGCCGCCAGATCACGCGCTGGATCAGGCGCTGCAAGCCCGACGTGGTCGTCGCCCCCGACCCCACCCGGCGCTGGACCGGGCAGCGCTACATCAATCACCCCGATCACCGGGCGGCGGGTGACGCCACCCTCGACGCCATCATCCCCGGGTCGGACACCCGCCTGGTCTTCCCCGAGCTGCTGGACGAGGGGCTGCAGCCGCACGAGGTGCGCGAGATCTACCTGACCGGCTCCAACGAGCCCGACGTCTGGGTCGACATCAGCGGGACCATCGACCTCAAGCTGGCCGCGCTGCGCGAGCACAGGAGCCAGGTCGGCGAGTGGGCCGAGATGGAGGACTCGATCAAGCAGCGCGCCGCCGACATGGGCAAGCTGCAGAAGCTGGAGTACGCGGAAGGCTTCAAGTACTTCAAGCTCCGCGACTGACAATCTTCCCCCACGTTGACATCCGAACGTATGTTCGCTAGGATGCGGGGGCATGGCTGTCGACGAGGCCCTCGACCGGCTCCTGGTCAGGGATGACTTCCGCCGCAACCTGACGCTCGACCATCTCCTGCCGGCGCGCCCGGCGCGCTACGCCCCCTTTCCCGCCGATCTCGACCCGCGCCTGGCCCACGCCCTCGCCGAGCGTGGCGTCACCCGCCTTTACACGCACCAGGTGGAGGCCGCCGAGCGGGCGCTGCGCGGCGAGGACGTGGTCGTGGTCACACCCACCGCCTCGGGCAAGACCCTCTGCTACAACCTCCCGGTCCTGGACGCCGCCCTCAGGCAGCCCGACTCACGAGCCCTCTACCTCTTTCCGACCAAGGCCCTGGCTCAGGACCAGCTCGCCGAGCTGCACGGGCTCAGCGCGGCCCTGGGAGCCGACCTCAAGACCTACACCTACGACGGCGACACGCCGCCCAGCGCGCGCCAGGCGATCCGCCAGGTGGGGCAGATCGTGGTCACCAACCCGGACATGCTGCACACCGGCATCCTGCCCCACCACACCCGCTGGGCCCGGCTCTTCAGCAACCTCCGCTACGTGGTCATCGACGAGCTGCACGCCTACCGCGGCGTCTTCGGCAGTCACCTGGCGAACGTCCTGCGCCGCCTGTGGCGTGTCTGCGCCTTCTACGAGAGCCGCCCCACCGTGATCGCCTGCTCCGCCACCATCGCCAACCCGGGCGAGCTGGCCGAGCGCCTGACCGGGCGTCCCGTGCGCCTGGTCGACGACAACGGCGCTCCCGCCGGACCCAAGCGCCTCCTCTTCTACAACCCGCCGGTCGTCAACCGCGAGCTGGGCATCCGCCGCTCCTCCACGCTGGAGGCGCAGCGCCTGGCCGAGAGCCTGATCCGCGGCGGCGTGCAGACCATCGTCTTCGCGCGCACCCGGCTCCAGGTGGAGATCCTGCTCAGCTACCTGCAGGAGGCGCTGCGCACCCGGCTCGGCGACGGGCGCGCGATTCGCGGTTACCGCGGCGGCTACCTGCCTCTGGAGCGGCGCGAGATCGAGCGGGGGCTGCGCGACGGCACGGTCCGCGGCGTGGTCTCGACCAACGCGCTGGAGCTGGGCATCGACATCGGCCGGCTCGACGCCGCCATCCTCTGCGGCTACCCGGGCACGATCGCCAGCGCCTGGCAGCAGATCGGCAGGGCGGGCCGGCGCCAGTCGGCCTCGGTGGCCATCTTCGTCGCCTCCAGCAGCCCGCTCGACCAGTTCCTGGTCAACCATCCGGAGTACTTCCTGGGGCGGGATCCGGAACAGGGCCTGATCGATCCCGAGAACCTGCTCATCCTGAGCGCGCACCTGCAGGCCGCCACCTTCGAGCTTCCGGTCGGCGTCGGGGAACGCTTCGGCGACGCGCCCGTGGCCGAGCTGCTCCGGGTCCTGGAGGAGGACGGCGCGGTCCACCAGGCCGGCGAGCGCTGGCATTGGGCGGCCGACGCCTTCCCCGCTGAGGGCGTCAGCCTGCGCAGCGCCGCCGCCGACAACGTGGTCATCGTCGACGTCACCCGCGGCGCCCGCGTGATCGGAGAGATGGACCAGTTCTCGGCGCCGGTCTTCCTGCACGAGGAGGCGATCTACCTCCACGAGGGCGCGCAGTTCCACGTCGACCGCCTGGACTGGGAGGAGAAGAAGGCCTACGTGCGGCCGGTCAAGGTCGACTACTACACGGACGCCAACCTGGCGGTCACGATCCGCGTGCTCGAGACCCACAAGAGCCGGCCCGGAGGCCTTCCCGCCCACCACGGCGAGGTTCGCGTCACCGCCCTGCCCACCATCTTCAAGAAGATCCGCTTCCACACCCACGAGAACGTCGGCTCCGGTCCGATCAGCCTTCCCGAGCAGCAGCTGCACACGACCGCCTTCTGGGTGGAGGTGCCGCCGGAGGTGGCCGCGCGCTTTCGCCGGCCCCAGCTCCAGGGAGGGCTGCAGGGGCTGGCCAACGTGCTGCGCCAGGTGGCCTGCCTGCACCTGATGTGTGACGCACGCGATCTCGGCTCCTACGCGGAGACGCGAGCTCCGCACACCGGCGCGCCCACGGTGTTCGTCTACGAGCGCTATCCGGGCGGCGTGGGCATGGCCCCGCGGCTCTTCGAGCTGGCCGGCGCCGTCCTCAGCGCCTCGACCGCCCTGATCGCGGCCTGCCCCTGCGAGGCGGGATGCCCATCGTGCGTGGGCCCCGCGCTCGAAGTGGGGGAGGAGGGCAAGGCGGTGGCGCTGGCTCTCCTGGAGGTAGTCCGGCCGCTGCAGGCGGCGTGAGCCTCGCCGCGGGCGGCGTGACCCGCGACCTCGAAGCCCTGCGCGCCCGGATCCAGGCGATCGCGGCTCGACCCAGCCTTCGGCCCATGTCCGGGCCCGGGCCGCGTGGAAGCCAGGGCTCGAGCGCTGGACTGCGCCTGCCGCGGGGATGCGTCCTGGAGGAGACGCCGTTCGGTCCCGTCGCCGTGCGACGCCGTTCTGCCTACCCCTCGATGGGGGAGGGTGGGCTGGGGGTGTCGCGCAGCTCCTCTCCCTCCCCCTTGACGGGGGAGGGTGGGGTGGGGGTGTCACGCAGTCTCGAGGCCATCTCCCGCTGCATGGCGATCAGCGTCGAGGCGCTGGCCCGCCCTCTCTACCTGGACACCGAGACCACCGGGCTCAGCGGCGGCACCGGGACCGTACCTTTCATGGTCGGACTCGCGTGGCCCCAGGACGGCGACCTCGAGGTGGCGCAGTATTTCCTCTGCGACCTTGACCAGGAGCGGGCGCTGCTCTGGGCGGTCGGCCAGCGCCTCGACCGCTGCGGCGTCCTGGTCACCTACAACGGGCGCAGCTTCGACTGGCCGCTGCTCCAGACCCGGCTCGTCATGGC
>VBIC01000072.1 GCA_005881425.1 Chloroflexota bacterium
TCAACGCGGTCAAGGCCGCCTAGCCGATGGCCGTCCAGCTCGGCTACGCTCTCTCCAGCGAGGAGCACGGCCCGCTGGAGCTGGTGCGCAACGCGCGCCGCGCCGAGGAGGCCGGCTTCACCTTCGCCATGATCTCCGACCACTACCATCCCTGGACCGATCGCCAGGGGAACAGCCCGTTCGTCTGGAGCGTCCTGGGTGGGATCGCCCAGGCGACCACGGGCCTCCGGGTGGGGACCGCGGTCACCTGCCCCACGATCCGGATTCACCCGGCGATCATCGCCCAGGCGGCAGCTACGACCTCCCTCCTGTTCGAGGGACGTTTCTTCCTCGGGTTGGGCAGCGGCGAGAACCTGAACGAGCACATCCTGGGACAGCGCTGGCCTGTGGCCGACCAGCGCCTGGAGATGCTCGACGAGGCGGTGGAGGTGATGCGCCTGCTCTGGAGGGGCGGGATGAAGACGCACCGCGGCCGCCACTACACCGTGGAGAACGCGAAGGTCTACAACCTTCCCCAGCGCCCACCGGACGTCTTCCTGGCGGCTGCCGGGCGCCGGGCCGCGGCGCTGGCGGGCAAAGTCGCCGACGGGCTGATCGTGGTGGCGCCGCAGGACCAGACCGTCGAAGCCTTCAGGCAGGCGGGCGGCGGCGGGAAGCCGGTGATCGGCCAGGTCAAGGTCTGCCACGCGGCCTCGGAGGAGGTTGGTGCCAGGACGGTGATGGAATGGTGGCCGACGATGGCCGTCCCGGGAGCCCTGAACAGCGAGCTGTCGCTCCCCAGCCAGTTCGAGCAGGCGGCGAAGTCTGCGAACGAAGAACAGCTCCGCAAGCTGGTCCCGTGCGGTCCGGATCCCGCGCGCCATCTGGCCGCAATCCAGAAGTACGTCGACATCGGGGTGGAGCAGGTTTACGTGCACCAGATCGGTCCGGACCAGGAGGGCTTCCTCCGCTTCTACGAGCGCGAGATCATTCCCGCGATCTCGGCGGGCGCCGCTCCAGGCCGGGCCCGGCGGGCCTAGAACCGGGCCTACTTCGTCGGTGACGGCGACGCGGATGCCGGCGCCGAGGGCGACGGCGAAGCCGTGGCGCTGGCGGAGCCGTTCGGCAACCCGGTCGGTCTGATGGACGGAATCGGGAGCGCAGCCGGATGCTGGCCGAGCGCACTCCCGATTTGTGGAGGGGCGCGGCCATGACGGTGAAGGCCAGGATCAGCAGCAGCGTGGCCGCCATCGCCAGCGGCGCCGCCCACACGCGCTCGCGTGTCGCCGGCCTAACGCCGGTCGCCTGGGGCGACCTCAGGTAGATCCGGCGCTCAGGGGTGATCTGGATTCCCTCCGCGGCCAGGCTGGCCCAGGGGGCGCTGGCGAAGACCATGGCCTCGAACAGCAGCATCAGGGCCAGCACCCCGGTGGCGATCGAAGGCGCCCGGACGATCATCGCCAGAGCCGCCGCCAGCGCGACCGCGGCCAGGAGCGACTCGATGCTCGATGAACGCAGGGCCGCCAGCAGGCCGCCCTCTCCTTCCCTTCTCTTGGGCGTGCGCAGGAACGCTGCCCGGGGACTGATCAGACCGCGCACCGCGGCCAGTGCGTCGACCCAGCTGAGCGCGAACCACACCGCCATCGCGCGCAGGGCGTCGGGAAAGGCGCAGCGCTCGGCCCGGCGCATGGCCCAGAGCGCCCGCATCAAGCCGGCCAGGAGGAAGGCGAGCGGGACCACGACCACCGCGCCGGTCAGCTCGCGCACCGGCAGCCGGCGCCCGCTCACGGCCGCGACCGCGGTCAGGACCAGGAGCACGGTGAAGAGCGCGGTCAGCACGTCGCCGAACCAGTGCAGGCTGCCGAAGAGGTAGTGGACCCGCTGGCCGAGGGTGAGCCGGAGCCGGTGAGGGCCGAAGGGCAGAAGCTCACGCCACCACTGGCGCAGGATCTGGATGCCGCCCAGCGCCCAGCGGAAGCGTTGCTTCTTCAGGCCGTCGAAGCTGAGCGGCATCATGCCCACCCCCCAGACCGCGGGCTCGTAGACACCTTTGTAGCCCTGGCCCAGCAGGCGCAGGCTGGCTTCGGCGTCCTCGGTGACCACGCTCTCGTTCCAGCCGCCGACCTCCTCCAGGGCGCGCCGCCGGATCAGGCCCATGGTGCCGGCGAAGATGATCGCGTTGCGGTGCGCCCGCGCCGGCATGGTGACGTCGAAGAAGTAGCGATAGCTGTAGAAGAGGCCGCGCAGGTAGCGGTCGTCGCGCCAGTCGCGGTAGTGCTGTGGAGTCTGGACGAAGGCGACCTGTGGATCGGCGAAGTGCCCTACGGTGGCGCGAAGGAATCCCGGCTTGACCACGTAGTCGGCGTCGACGATCCCGATCACCTCGACCTCCGCCGGCAGGCGGCGGGTGGCTTCGTTGAGCGCACCGGCCTTGAAGCCGGGCCAGGGATCGAGGTGGATGAACTGGAAGCGGGGCCCCAGCTCGGCGCAGAGCGCCTGAAGCGGCTTCCAGAGGGCGGGGTCGCGGGTGTTGTTGTCCACCACCTGGACCAGCAGGCGCGGATAGTCCAGCTGGGCCAGCGCCTCGAGGGTGCCGCGCATCATCTCGACCGGCTCGTTGTAGGTCGGGACCTGGAGCGCCATCATCGGCTCGAAGCCCTCCTCCGCGCGATGGCTCTGGCGATCGCGCCGGCCGAAGACGTCGAGGATCTCGAAAAGGTAGTAGATGCTGAGCACGAGGGCCAGCGTCTCGAGCAGGAGCAGGAGGAAGGAGCCCGCGACCGCGAGCGGCCCCAGCCCGTCGTAGAAGGGAAGTAACGCCGCATAGACCAGGTAGCTGAGCGAGCCGAGCGCGACGCAGGCCAGCAGCGCGGCCGCGAGCGTGCTCCAGCGGTTGAGGGCGAGGCGAGCCGCGATCGTCGCCGCCAGCCCGAGCGCGGTCAGGATGGGCCAGGCCGCCTGATCGCGGGTCACGACGGCGACCGCGAACGCGGCCAGGGCGATCGCGACAAGCGCCAGCGGCAGGCCGAGCCAGACCCGGGTCCGCACCAGGTCGCCCTGGACGACGACAAGCGTCAGCCCGGCCGAGGCGAGCGTGAAGAACAGGACGAACTGGAGGAGCATGCCTCAGCCGGTCCGGATGGCGGCTACGAGGCCGCGGCTCAGGATCGCGACCGCGTCTTCTTCTTGGTCGACTTGCGACCCGACGACGACTTGCGGCGGGACGAAGTCTTGCGGCTGGAGCTGGACTTCGGCCGGCTGGAGCTGGACTTCGGCCGGCTGGAGCTGGACTTCGGCCGGCTGGAGCTGGACTTCGACCGGCTGGAGCTGGACTTCGACCGGCTGGAGCCGCTCTTCGACTTGCCGCGCTGAGCCTTCGTCTCCCCCTTCTCACGACGGATCTTGTTCACCGTTCGCGCCGCGACTTCCTCCGCACGCCCGCCGTAGCGTCCCGACCGCTTGGCGCTTTGCTTGATGTGCTTGTACTGGCGCTCGCGCTTGGGGCTCGACCCTGCCGGCATCGCGGGACCACCTCCTTTTTTCAGCGTTGATCGTAAATATTATACCGCTGATGTCACCATAGGCGGTCGCTGCAAATGCGCCCGGTTAGACTGGCACCCATGAACGATCCTCGGAACCCGGGCCGGCTGGCAGCCGGCGGGGCGGGCGAGGCGCCGGCGCCGGTCATGGTGATCGGAGGCGCGGAGGACAAGCTGCGCGATAGAGTCGTCCTGGGCCGCTTCATCCACCTCGCCGGCGGGAGCGAGGCCTGCATCGCGGTCCTGAGCACCGCCTCCAGCCTGGGCGAAATCGCCACCGAGCTGTACCGCGAGACCTTCGGGCGGGTGGGCGTAGCCCAGGTCCTCGGCCTTCGCCCCCAGACCCGGGAGGAGGCCAACGATCCGGCGCTGGCCGCAAAGCTGGAAGACGTCACCGGCATCTTCATCACCGGCGGCAACCAGCTCAAGCTCTCGTCGGTGACCGGCGGCACCCGGCTGGGCTCGGCCATCCACGAAGCCCACGACCGCGGCGTCGTGGTCGCGGGGACGTCCGCCGGGGCCAGCGCCATCGCCAGCCACATGATGGCCTTCGGCAGCTCCGGGGCCACGCCCAAGCACCGCATGGCGCAGGTGGCCGTCGGGCTGGGCCTGCTGGTCAACGTGGTCATCGACCAGCACTTCGAGCAGCGCACCCGGCTGGGACGGCTGCTGGCCATGGTGGCGCAGTCGCCCGCCCTGATCGGCATCGGCCTCGACGAGGACACGGCCGCCATCGTCTATCCCGACGACACGCTCGAGGTCCTGGGCCGGGGAGCCGTGACCGTCGTCGACGGCTCGGAGATCGTCACCGACGCCTTCCAGACCGTGGGACACAAGCCGATGATGGTCTCGGGGATCCGGCTGCATTCACTGCCCAGCGGGTATCGCTTCGACCTGGCCCAGCGCCGGCTGATCCCTGCGGGCGAGCCGCGAGCCGCGGAGTTCGTGCGCACCGGCCAGCGGCGCCTGCGCAACCTGGTCCGCCAGATGGCCGCGGAGGGTGCGGACAGCCGCACGCCCGAACGCCGCCGTCGCCCGGGCCGGCAGCTGAAGAGGGCCTCGGAGTGAGCGTCTCCCGCGCGGGCCAGCGGACCGAGCGGGAAAAGAAGGAACCGGGTGGACCGGCCAGGCCGCCCTATGGACCCGACCTGCGCATCCTCGAAGCCCAGGTCCTGCGCGGTCCCAACTTCTGGTCCTACGAGCCCGCCGTCAGGCTGCTGGTGGACCTCGGGTCGCTCGAATCCTGGCCCACGAACACGCTGCCGACCTTCAACGAGGCCCTGATCGACCTCCTCCCAGGGCTCAAGCAGCACGGCTGCTCGCTCAACCGTCCAGGGGGGTTCCTGGAGCGAATGCGGGAGGGCACCTGGCTGGGCCACGTCGCCGAACACGTCGCCCTCGAGCTCCAGCACCAGGCGGGTTGCCCGATCACCCGAGGCAAGACCCGCAAGGCGAGCCAGACCGGCCAGTACAACGTGATCTACGGCTACAGCGAGGAGCACGTGGGGCTTTCGGCGGGCCGCCTCGCCGTCCGGTTGGTCAATCACCTGGTCCGCCCCGATCCAGCCTTCGACTTCATCGTCGCGCTCGAGGGCCTGATCCATCTCGCGGAGCGGACCGCCTTCGGGCCTTCGACCCAGGCGCTCATCGACGAGGCCGTGAGCCGCGACATCCCCTTCATCCGGCTCAACGACCAGTCGCTGGTGCAGCTGGGGCAGGGCCGATACCAGCGGCGGATTCGGGCCACCATCACCTCGTCGACCTCGGCGCTCGCGGTCGACATCGCGGGCGACAAGAAGCTGACCACCTCGCTGCTCGCCGCGGCCGGCTTGCCGGTCCCCCGCAGCGAGTCGGTGCGCACCGAGGACGACGCCGTGGCCGCCGCTTACCGGATCGGTTTCCCGGTCGTGACCAAGCCACTGGACGGCAATCACGGGCGCGGTGTCGGCCTTGAGCTTTCGGACGAGGCCTCGGTCCGCCAGGGCTTCCAGCGGGCGATCGAGGAGACTCGCAGCGGTGTGGTCGTGGTGGAGAGCTTCATCCGGGGGAACGATTACCGCGTCCTGGTCGTGGGCGGCCACATGGTGGCGGTAGCGCAGCGCGTCCCGGCCCAGGTCGTGGGCGACGGCGAGCACACCGTCCGGGAGCTGGTCGATATCGTCAACCGGGATCCGCGCCGCGGGCTCAGCCACGAGAAGGTGCTGACCCGGATCAAGCTGGACGAAAGCGCCGCCGAGCTGGTCCGGCACCAGGGCCTCGACCTCGACGCGGTGCCCTCGAGGGACGCCATCGTCCGGCTGGCCGCGACCGGCAACATGTCGACCGGCGGCAGCGCCATAGACCGGACAGTCGAGGCTCACGACGAGAACGTCGAGATCGCCGAGGAGGCGGCCCGGGTGATCGGGCTCGACGTGGCCGGGATCGACTTCCTGGCTCCCGACATAACCCAGCCCGTGCGCGAGATCGGCGGCGCCATCGTCGAGGTCAACGCCGCACCCGGATTCCGCATGCACACCCATCCGACCGAGGGAGATCCGCAGTATGTCGCCCGGCCCGTGCTCGACCTGCTGTTCCCGCCCGGGTCACCCTCGCGCATTCCGATCGTGGCCGTCACCGGCTCCAATGGCAAGACCACGACCGTCCGCATGATCAACCATATCCTGCGCGGCGTGGGCCACCACGTTGGCGTGACCACGACGGTCGGCATCTACATCGACAACCGCTTGGTCAAGCAGGTCGACGCCAGCGGGCCGCGCTCGGCGCAGCTGGTGCTGCAGAACCCACGCGTCGACTGCGCGGTCTTCGAGGTGGCGCGCGGCGGCATCCTCCGCGAAGGCCTCGGCTATCAGCGCAACGACGTGGCGGTCGTCCTCAACGTGACCGGCGACCACCTCGGACTCAAGGAGGTGCATACCCTGCGCCAGCTCGCCGCCATCAAGCGGGTGATCGTCGAGGCCGTTCCTCGCAGCGGCACGGCCGTGCTCAATGCCGATGATGAGCTCGTCGCCGACATGAGATCGCACTGCAGCGGCTCGGTCATCCTCTTCTCGATGCAGCCCGACAACGAGCTGGTGGAGCGCTGGGTGCGCCGGGGCGGCAAGGCCGTTACCGTCAAGCCCGATCCCCCACGCGGGGAGATGATCCTGATCCAGGAAGGACGGCGCACGACCTCGATGACCTGGGTCCACCTGCTGCCGTCGACCTTCAACGGCTACGCTCGCATGAACGTCCAGAACGCGCTGGCCGCGGCCGCGGCCGCCCACGCCGCAGGCGTCCATCTGCACGACATCCGCCAGGGGCTTCGCACCTTCCACACCTCCTTCTACGAAGCGCCCGGCCGGCTCAACCTGATCGAGCTGCAGGGCATTCGCGTCGTCGTCGACTACGCCCATAACCCCCACGGCCTGGCCATGGTGGGAGATTTCGTCCAGCGGCTGCGCAGCGCCGCCGACGGCGACCGCCCAGGCCGGTGGCGACGCCGGGCGACCGCCGGGACGAGGACATCCGCGAGGTCGGTCAGGTCGCCGCGCGTTACTTCGAGCAGGTGATCGTGCGCGAGGACTACAACCTGCGCGGCCGGCCGCGGGGTGAGTCGGCGGACCTGGTGATGCAGGGAATACAGAGCGCGAAGGAGCGCGGGAGCCCGGTCGAAGCCGAGGTGATCCTGGAGGAGATGAGCTCGGTCCGAGCGGCGATCGACCACGCCCGGCGGGGCGACCTGGTCCTGCTCTGCGTCGATCGTCCGGCGGAGGTCTGGCGCTACCTCGAAGCCAGGGGCGCGGAGGCCGCGGCGCCGACGTCCTGAGCCGGCTCCTGCCCCGGCTGCGCGCGCGCCCGCCCGACCAACTCGCGCACCCGTTGGGGCCCGACCGACGTCGCCCCCCGGTCACGGAGCAGAGCCAGGACCTCTGAGCGCTGGCCGAGCGCGGCCACCGCCACCACGTCGTCCGGCGCCGACTGGCTGAGCATCCATTCCATGGCGTGCACCTCGTCCGGGAAGACGGGGGTGTGCTGCGCCCCGCCGTCGTCGGCGCCCAGCAAGAGACGCTGGAGCAGGTCCTTCGCGTCCCGCCCACGCAGGTAGCGACGGAGCTCCGCGATCGCGACGTGGTCCACGCCGCGGGCGGCGGTGTAGCCGAGCCGGTGCAGGATGGCGTTGGTGCGGTCGCCGGCCGCGCCGAAGGCGAGCCAGGTCTGGCCCCGCTCCGAGCGCAGCCCGCGGCAGATCTCGACCAGGCCGTGCATGCCGTCTTCGTTGTGGGCGTAGTCGACGACCACGATCCGCCCCTCGATTTCGAAGAGGTTGGCCCGTCCCGGATTGTGCTCGGGGTCGAGGACGAAGGTCCGCAGGCCATTTGCCAGGGGCTCGAGCGGGATGCCGAGAGCGATCCCGGCGGCGGTCGCGCCCAGCGCATTGCGGACGTTGGCCGTGGAGATACCGGCGAGCGTGACCGGCACCTCCTCCAGCCGGACCACGTGGAGAACGCGATGACGGCGCTCCAGGAGCACGATGTCGCCGTCCAGGACGGTGACCGCGCGGCCGCGCTCGGCAAGAACGGAGCGGATGGCGGGATGGTCCGGGTCGAGGGAGAACAAGAATGGCCGGCCGCGCGCTCGCTGTCGCATGCCGAGGACGCGGGGGTCGTCGGCGTTGAGGACGTCCCATCCGGTCTTGGTCGTGATCCGGGTGATCGCTGCCTTGACCTCGGCCAGCTGGTCGAGGGTCTGGATTCCGTACTGCCCGAGGTGGTCCTCGCCGACGTTGGTCACCAGGGCCACGTCGTTGCGGGTCACCCCGATGCCGCGGAGCAGGATCCCGCCCCGGGCGACCTCGAGCACGGCCGCGTCGATGCCCGGCTGGCTGAGCGCCCGTGCCGCCCCGCCGAAGCCTGAATAGTCGCCCTCCTCGATCAGCTCGTCGTCGCGGAAGACGCCGTCGGTGGAGGTGTAGGCGACCGAGCGGCCCGCGGCGCGCAGCAGGTGGGCGATCAGGCGGACCGAGGTGGTCTTGCCGTTGGTCCCGGTCACCGCCACCACCGGGATCGCCGGCTCCACCACGGTCGGCTCGGCGCCGGGGTCGATGCCGCCGATGCGGGCGGACGCGTCGCGGACCAGGCTCCTCAGCTGGCGGCGATCGCGTCCCAGCTCCAGGAGCATCCGGCCCGCCTCACCCGCCAGCGCCTCGGCCTCGCGCCGGCGGCGCCAGGGATAGGCGACCACCACCTGGCCCGGCTGCGGGCCGGGGCGCGCCCGCACCGGCAGCCGCATGCCGGCCGCGTCGCCCAGGGCGCGGACCACCCGCCCGGCGAGCCGGGCGCAGAGGCGGAGGCGGCGATCGGTGCCCGGTCCGCCCGGGAGCGCCTGGTCCTCGATTCCGGCCCGCGCCGCGAGCGCGGCAGCCCGCTCGTCCGGCAGCTCCAGCCACACCCTGGCGTCGATGGTGAGCTTGACCGCCGGCCGGGTGAAGTAGAGGTTCGGCCCGTCCAGCATCCGCATTTCCACCACCGCCACGGTGCGACTCACTTTCAGAGCTTATCCCGCAGCCGGCAGCATCTATCCGCGCCGATCCGCCTGGGGCTCGGACCGGCCCAGCGCCACCACGGCGCCTTCCCAGGGGCGCAGCTCGAGCCGGCCCGCCGGCGTCATTTCAGCACGATCGGGACAGGTCCCGATC
>VBIC01000073.1 GCA_005881425.1 Chloroflexota bacterium
CGCCAGCTCTTCGGCGGTGGCCAGGTTGAATCCGCGGCCCAGGACGATCATCCGGCCGGCCTCGAGGAATCGAGCCGCTCCGGCAGCCTGGGGTTCGCAGGCAAGCGCCCGCTCCAGCGCCTCGGGCACCGCGCGCAGCGCGCTTTCGAAGCCGGGCTCGGGATCGATCGCCTGGGAGAGGAGGGCGATCGCCATCAGCGTGGCCATGTACGTCTTGGAGGCTGGCACGCTGCGCTCCGCCCCGGCCAGGAGGGGGACCACGAAGTCCGCCTCGCGGGCGAGCCGCGAGTCCGGGTCGTTGCTGATCGCGACCGTGATCGACCCCTGGCGCCGGGCGTCGGCCAGGACCGCGGTCACGTCGGGAGCGGACCCCGACTGGGAGATCCCGATGACGCAGAAGCCCTCGACTTTCGGAGGGGCGGCGTAATGGGTGTAGAGCGACGGCGCCGCCAGCGCCACCGGTATCCGGTTGCGCTGCTGCAGCAGGTACTTGGCGTAGACCGCGGCGTGGTCTGAGCTGCCTCGCGCCGCGATCATCACCCCTACCGGGCGGCGCTCCCGGAGGGCCGAGCCGATCCGCGTGATCGCGGCCGCCTGGTCCAGCAGCCGCTGCACCACCGCCGGCTGCTCCGCGATCTCCTGCCTGAAGAGGCTCACCGGCTGAAGCGCACCTCGCCCCCCACCAGCGTCAGCCGCGGCCGCCGGTCGCGGTCCAGGAGCACCAGGTCCGCCGCGGCGCCCGCCTCGAGCCGTCCCAGGCGGCGCTCGCCCAGGACCTCCGCGGGCGATCGGGAGGCCATGGTGATCGCCTCCTCGGGTCCCAGCCCGGGGAGCGCTGCGACCCGGCGGACCATCTCGTCCACCCGGCCGCCCAGCTGGTAGCGGCCCGCGGCGGCGCCGGCGGCCGCCGTCTGGTCGGTTGTCAGGGCCACCCGGGCCGGCGACTTCAGCTGGACCGCCTGGGCGATGGTCGCGTCGTGCAGGTGCTGGCCGTCGGCGATCAGCCCCACCGCGACCCGGCGGTCCATCAGAAGGGCCCCGCAGAGGCCCGGACGTCGATGATGGAAGGCGCGCATCGCGTTGTAGAGGTGCGTTCCGAAACGGACGCCGGCGGCGATGGCGCGCACGCCGCAATCGAAGTCGGCCCCACTGTGGCCTGCCGCGACCAGTGTGCCGGCCGCCCAAAGCCGTGCCACCGCCTGCAGTCCGTCCGGCAGCTCCGGCGCCAGGGTCATCATCCGGGGCGGAGCGCTGAGCAGGAGATCGACGTTGGCCGGGGTGGGCAGGACCAGCGCCTGGGGGTCGTGCGCGCCGCGGAAGGCGGGGTTGAGGAAGGGGCCTTCCAGGTGCGCCCCGAGGACCCGCGCCCCGGGGGCGTGCGCCTCGCGGGCAGCCTCGACGAAGGAGCGCGCCTGTGACAGCGGGCACGAGATCGCGGTCGGGAGGTATCCGGTGACGCCGAAGCGCGGGAGCAGCTCGGAGATGGCGCTGATCGCATCCCGTCCGCAGGCGGCGTCGATCCCGCCCACGCCGTTGACCTGGAGGTCGATGAAGCCGGGAGCGATCAGCTCACCTTCCTCCGCCACGATCTCCGTGTCCCCTCTCAGGCTTTCGGTTGCCGGACCCAAACGGCTGATGACGCCCTCCTCGACCAGGATCGCGGTCGGGCCCGGGCCGTGCCCGTGGGCAGGCCCGCGCAGAAGGATGCTCACGCCTCTCCCAGCGCCACGGCCAGGTCGCCCTCGGCCTCGCGCAGGCGGGTCGAGGCGGCCTCCGGTGAGAGGCCGGTGCGCAGCATCAGGATGGCGAGCTTGGGGTTACCGCCAGCCTGCCGCAGGGCGACCCCGACCCGCGAGGCCTGGGCGCCGGTCAGGTCGGCCACGATGGCGGCCGCCCGGCGGCGCAGCTTCTCGTTGCCGGCGACGAGGTCGACCATCCGCCCCCGGTACACGTGCCCCAGGCGGGTGAAGACGCCGGTGGAGATCATGCTCAGCACGACCTTCTGGACGGTGCCCGCCTTGAGCCGGGTCGAGCCGGCGATCAGCTCGGGGCCGGTTGGGACCTCGATGGCAATGGCGGCCGATTGTCCCAGCGGCGATCCGGGGGCGCAGGTCAGGGCGACGGTGCAGGCGCCGCGATCCCGCGCGCGCTCCAACCCGCCGAGCGCATAGGCGGTGCGGCCGCTGGCGCTGATGGCGATCACGGCGTCGCCCGGCTCCACTCCCGCCGCATCCTGGGCTCCGAGCGCGGGCTCGTCTTCAGCCGCCTCGTCCCGGGCCACGTGGGCCATCACCGTGTCGGGGTCGACTCCGAAGGTGGCCGGGCACTCCAGCGCGTCCAGGGCCGCCAGCCCGCCGCTGCTGCCCGCGCCGAAATAGTGCAGGCGCCCTCCCCGGCGCAGGCGTGCCGCGATCGCCTCCACCGCCCGGCCGACCTCCGGGAGCACTCGGCCCACCGCTTCCACTCCGGCGCGCTCCTCGGCGTGCATCAGCCGCAGCAGGGTTCCGGTGTCGGCGCCGGCGAGCTGGTCGCTGGAAGGATGCGGGCGCTCGGTGAGCGCCGGCAGCAGGTGCTCCGAGACGGCGACCGCGCTCACGCGCGAGGCTCCGAAGGCCGCCAGGTAGCCCGCCGCCGCTGGGCGCCACGCCGGAACGCCCATCTCGATCACCACCGCGTCCGCCCGCGCCGCGAGCAGCGCCTCGACCGCGCTCCTGGCCCAGGCATGCCGGTGCAGGTCCTTGACCACCAGCGCCAGCGGCCGCCCGGCCGCCAGCTCGAGCAGGCCCGGGACGTCCGCCTCCGGCCCCCGCTCCAGCCGGTGGGTGGCCCTGGGATCCCGGTCGGCGATCACCCGTCCCGGGCTCCATCCGGGCTCTCCGGCCGCGACCCCGGGCTCTGGACGCAGCTCGACCACCACCGCCCGCGGCCCCAGGCGGCAGGCGCCCACCGCCCGGACCGCGCGCCGCGCCGCCTCGAGCCCGATCGCCGAGCCGCCCTCGGTTCCCGAGCCGCTCCCGATCGGCGAGCGGCGGCTCCTGATCGGGGTTGCCGCGGGCAGCGCGATTCGTTGGAGTCGCCCGGCCGCCTCCCGCAGCCTGGCCTCGGCCAGGCTTCCGTCCTCGACCGCGGCTGCGATCGCCCGCGCCAGCCGGTCGACGACGTCCATGTCGGCAGGGCCGCCGCCGATGCAGATGGCGTCCGCCCCCGCGGCCAGCGCCGCCACCGAGCCTTGCTCCATCCCGACGGTCGAGGCGATGGCGGCCATGTCGATGCCGTCGGTGATGACCGCGCCCCGGAACCCCAGCTCTGCGCGCAGCAGGTCGCCCAGGATGCGCGGGCTCAGGGTGGCGGGCCGGGAATCGTAGGCGGGCAGGACGACGTGGGCGGTCATGATCGCCCGGACACCGGCCGCGATCGCGGCCCTAAAGGGCGCCAGAGCCGCGCCCAGCGACGCGGCGTCGTCCGGCACCACCGGCAGGGCCCGGTGCGAATCGACGGCGGTCGCGCCGTGTCCCGGGAAGTGCTTGGCGCAGGCGCCGACTCCCGCCGACTGGAGGCCGGTGACGAACGCGGCGACGTGCTCGGCCACGCGGTCGGCGCGGTCCCCGAACGATCGCACCCCGATCACCGGGTTGCGCGGGTCGCTGTTCACGTCCGCGACCGGGGCCAGGTCGAGCGTCACCCCGGCGGCGGCCAGGTCGCCTCCGAGCGCCGCCGCCACGGCGCGGGTCAGGTCCGGGTCGTCGACCTGGCCCAGCGCCAGGTTTCCGGGGTAGGAGCTTCCCCGGTGCGCCTCCAGCCGCGTGACGTCGCCGCCCTCCTCGTCGATGGCGATGACCAGGTCGGCGCGAGCCAGCCGCAGCTCCGCGCTGAGCGCGGCGACCTGCTCCCTGGACGCGACGTTGCGGGCGAACAGGACCACCCCGCCCAACCCGTTCTCCAACCGCTCGCGCAACCAGTCGGGAACCGCCACGCCTTCGAACCCGGCCAGCAGGCAGCGGAGCGCGAGGCGCTCCAGCTCCGGGCTCATCCCTTCACCGCCCCGGCCATCAGCCCGCCTGCGAAGTGGCGCTGCAGCAGCAGGAAGAAGACGACCACCGGGATCGCGGTCAGGGTCGCGCCCGCCATCAGCGGTCCCCAGTCGGTGCCATGGTTGGTGGTGAACCCCGCCAGCCAGACGGTCAGGGTCTGCAGCTGCGGCGGGCTGAGCAGCACGTAGGCCAGGATGTATTCGTTCCAGGCCTGGATGAAGGCGTAGAGGGAGGCCGCGACCAGCCCCGGGGCGGCCAGCGGGAAGAGGATGCGGATGAAGGCGCCGGTGCGGCTGCAGCCGTCGATCTGGGCCGCCTCCTCGAGCTCCACCGGGATGTTGACCACGAACCCGCGCAGCACCCAGATCATGAAGGGGAGGACGAAGGCCAGGTAGGCGAGGATGACGCCGGGGAGGGTATCCGTCAGCCCGGCGCTGTTGAGGAGCAGGAAGAGGGGGATGATCAGGGCCACCAGCGGCACCATCTGCACCGCGATGATCATGACCACGAACGCCGTGCGCCCGCGGAAGCCGAAGCGCGCCACCCCTACCGCGGCCAGGAACGCCACCGCCAGCGAGATCCCGACCGCGCCCAGGACCACGATCAGGCTGTTGCGTGCGTCCTCCCAGAAGAAGGGCCGGCTCAAGGCGTCCTGGAAGTTGGCCAGGGTGGCCGGGATGGGCAGCCAGCGTGGGGTCAGGCTGAGGATGTCGCGCCCGGGCTTGAAGGCGGTCGCCACCATCCAGTAGACGGGGAAGACCAGGACCGCAAAGAGGGCCGCACCGGCCAGGTCGGCCAGGAGCCGGCCGCGCCGCCGGCGCGAGATCGTGCGCCGCCGCCGCGTCGCCGCGGGGGGCAGCGGCTGGGCGCCCGCGATCACGCCGGCGCCTCGGCGAGCTCGACCATCTGGCGCACGTAGTAGAAGCTCGCCGCCAGCAGGAGCGCCACCGTGACCACCGCGATCGCCGACCCCAGCCCGTACTGGCTGACCCGGAACGACTCCACGTACATGAACACGGCCATGGTCATAAAAGGTCCGCTGGGACGGGCGTTGAGCAGCACGTAGGGCTGGATGAAGACCTCGAAGTCCCAGATGATGGAGAGGCTGGTCACGATCAGGAAGATCGGCCGCAGGATCGGCACCGTGATGTTGCGGAACACCTGGAAGCCGCTGGCGCCGTCGACCTCGGCGCTCTCGACCAGCTCGGACGGCACCTGGGAAAGGCCGGCGAACAGGGTGATGGCGGCGAAGGGGAGGGCGCCCCAGATCACGACGATGGCGATCACGGTGAACCCCTCTATCGGCCGCGCGTACCAGTTGTGGTGGATGAAATTGCCGAGCCGGAGGAAGGTGAGCAGCCAGTTGACGACGCCGAACTCGTAGTCGAACATCCACTGCCAGAGGTCCACCGCCACGATCACCGGCGTGGCCCAGACCAGGACCAGGCCGCCGGTGAGCAGCATCCGCATCGGCCGGCTCATACGCTCCAGCAGGAGCGCGATCAGGGTGGCGAGCGCGACCGTGACCGAGACCACCACCGCGGTGAAGGCGAGCGAGCGCAGGACGACGCCCCAGAACTGCGGATCTCGTGCCAGGCTGGTGTAGTTGCCGAGCCCGATGAAGTTCCCTCGGTGAGCGATCAGCTGGCCCAGGCCGTAGCGCTGCAGCGAGACCGCGACCATGTTCAGCAGGGGATAGCCCAGGACGCCCGCGAGCACCAGGCAGGCCGGAGCGATCAGGAGATATGGCGTGGCTCGTGCCAATGCCGGGCGGCGGCGTCCGGCGGGGAGGCTCTCCGAGCGCGGCCGCGGCGTCACCGGCGCCGCGTCGGTCGTCGCGACCGCGCCCATGAGAGACCTCCTTCGGGCGATCAGCTTCCGCTGTTCAGGATCTGAGCGATTTTCGCACTGGCGTCGGAGGTCGCGCTGCTCACGCTGGACTGGCCGGTGAGGATCGAGACCATCATGTCGGGGATCACGTTGGCCGATTCGACGTTGGCCCAGTTGGGCGCGTTGGGCGTGAACCGGCTGTTCTTGGCGGCGGCCGCGAAGACGCCGGCCACCGGGTCGTTGATCACGGAAAGCAGCGAGGTCGTGTTCGGAATGACTCCCCCGACCGTCGCCATCTGAGTCTGGTATTTGGTGCCGGCGAGGAGCCGGACCCACTCGTCGGCGAGGGCCTGGTTCTTGCTCTTGGCCGCGACGCCGAGGTCCGAGCCGCCGAGGAAGACGGGCGCGGTCTGGCCAGCCTGGTGGCTGGGGATGGGGAAGACGCCGAGCTTGTCTTTGAGCGATGGATCACCCGACTTGGGATCGGTTATCACGCCGACCTCCCATCCGTTGGCGATGATCATCGCGATGTGACCCTGGGCGAAGGCCTGGTCCTGCTTGGCCTCGTCCCCTGTCCGGTCGGCGCGGGAGAGGTCGTGCACGATCGTGACCAGGGTGCTGAGCCCCTGCTGAGCCCTGGAGGTGTTGAGCGTCCCCTGCCAGCTGCTGCCCTGCTTGACGGCGACGTCCCCGCCGAAGTCCCAGATGAAGGGGAGTGCGGCGTACCAGTATTTGCCGGGGAAGTAGAGCGCCGAGAAGTTGGCGTCGCTCTTGTTCGCGCTCATCAACGCCTGGCCAGCCTGGAGCAATCCGTCCATGGTGGTTGGCGGCTTCACGCCGGCGGCCTGGAACATGTCCTTGCGATAGATGATCGCCCGGCTGCCCGCGTAATAGGGCGCGCAGTAGAGCTTGCCGTTCAGGGTGCAGGACTCGGTCAGGGACTTGAGCCAGGTCGACGAGTTCTCGAAGCTGGATCGCCTGGAGCTGAGGTCCTGGAGGGCGCCGGCCGCGGCGTATTTGGCCACCAGGGTGTTGCCCAGTTCGACCACGTCCGGTGGATTGCTCCCGGCGAAGGCCGTGTCCAGCTTGGTGGTGACGTCGCTCCACTGCTGGAGCTCGACCTTCACGGTCACGTTCGAGTGCTTGGCCTTGAAGTCCGCGTTGACCGCGTCGACGATCGACTGCGGGGCGCTGCCGGTCATCAGCCAGACCGTCAGAGTTGCGGGCCCGTTGCCGTTTGCGGTGCCGGCGCCTCCGTTGCCGCAGGCAGCCAGCGCCAGAGTCAGCGCGGCGGCCAGGCCGCCGATTCCGAAATGCTTCCCTCTCATGTCTACTCCTTCCTTCGATGGTTGCGATTGCCGAAGCTGTCTGCAGTCATCGTGATGCCGTCGCCGCCCAGCGCTGCCGTCTCGCCGCGGGCTCGGGACCGGGCCCGGCGCGGGAGCAGCTCAGTGACCAGCTGGTAGCGGTCACCTCGATAAACCGATCGGACGAACTCCACCGTGCGCCCGGACTCGGAGCGGGTGGTGCGCTCGAAGAGGAAGGCAGGCGTGTGCAGGGGCACGCCCAGGAGCGCGGATTCCTCCTCGTTGGTGACGGTGGGCTCGATGGTCTGCGTCCCGGACGCGATCACGATCTCGTAGCGCTCCTGGAGGAGGTCGTAGAAGGACCGGTTCTCGAGGTCGCCTTTGGCCAGGCCCGGCACCAGCGTCTCGGGGACGTGGAGCACCTCGAGCGCCATCGTTTCCCCATCGGCCAGCCGCAGCCGCTGGACCCGGACGATCCGCTCCTCGGGCGAGACCTGCAGCCGCCGGGCCAGGCGTGCCCCGGCGCTGACCAGGCTCAGATCCAGCGTCCGGCTCGAAGGGGTCATGCCGCGCCGCCGCATGTCGTCGGTGAACGAGGTCAGGGTCAGCGGCTGCGCGATCTTGGGCTCGGTGACGAAGGTCCCGCTCCCGTGGCGGCGGTCGAGCCGTCCATCGCGGACCAGCTCGTCGATCGCGGCCCGTAGGGTGAGCCGGGAGACGCCCAGCTCCTGGCTCAGCTGGCGTTCCGAGGGGATGGCCCTCCCGACCGCGAGCGACTCGATCAGGTCCAGGACCCGTTCCCTGGTGTCATCCTGTTTTCCCAAGCTCCCTCCTCTCGGAAAATCCAACTGGTATAGACCTGCAGGTCGGTACGCACGAGCATTGAAGCAGGACATGGCCGAGTTGTCAATACCAGTCTCGCCCGACTACCACAAGTGGTTTATCCGGTGGCGCCCCCGGGAGAAAATCGAAGGTGCCTGTCGTGGAGCGAGGGCGCTTACCGGCGCAGAGCGGGCTCCCG
>VBIC01000074.1:0-8927 GCA_005881425.1 Chloroflexota bacterium
AGCCAGCTCGGCATGGGTATTCATGACGAATGGGCCGTACCAGGCCACCGGCTCGCCGATCGGACGACCGCCCAGGATCAGGACCTCCAGGCTGGGCGAGCGCGTCTCCTGGGCCAGGTCCGCGGTCACGCCGATCACGTCGCCGGCGCCGAAGGCCGCCAGCTGCCCCGTGGAGATCGGAGCCCTGCTCGGACCGACCGTGCCCCGGCCGGCGAGGACGTAGACGAGTCCGTTGAAATCGGGCTGCCAGGGCAGGCGCAGCTCGGCGCCCGGCGTCAGCGTCGCGTGCACCATCGCGATCGGAGTGTGGGTGATGCCCGGGCCAGGATGGCCGGCCACGTCGCCCGCGATCACGCGAACCAGCGCCCCGCCGTCGTGCGAGGAGAGGAGGGTGACCTTTGACGCCTCGATGTCCTGATAGCGAGGAGGGGTCCACTTCATCGACGCCGGCAGGTTGACCCAGAGCTGAATGCCGTGGAAGAGCCCGCCGCTCGAGATCAGCTCCTCGGGCGGCCGCTCGATATGAAGGATTCCGGCGCCCGCCGTCATCCACTGGGTGGCGCCGTTGGTTATCAGGCCGCCTCCGCCCGTCGAATCACGGTGCTGGAAGGTGCCGTCGATCATGTAGGTCACGGTCTCGAACCCGCGGTGCGGGTGCCAGGCGGTTCCCTTCGGCTCGCCCGGACCGTACTCGACCTCACCCATCTGGTCCATGTGAATGAAGGGATCGAGATGGCGCTGGTCCACTCCGTAGAAGGCGCGCCGAACCGGAAAGCCCTCACCTTCCAGGCCTTTCGGCGCGGTGGTAATGGCCACCACCGGCCGATCCAGCGTCAGGCCGCGATCCGGATCGGGGATGCGCGCCAGGGCGAGCACGTTTTCGACGCTTATCGCGGGCATTCCGATAAGGACAACCCGGCGGCGCCGGAAGCTATTCCCGGGCTGCCGCGGGGATGGCCAGTCCCTGGCTCAGCCGGTCGATCGCCGGGGTCAGCTGGAAGGGCTCGCTGATGGCGACCAGATAGTCCTGCGGGCCGGGAAGGAAGCCGCGCTCGGCAAGCTCGCCCGGGCCCAGCCTGGAGAGGATGACCGCCGGGACGTCGTACATGGTCGAATCCGCTCGCAGCCTGCGGTGTCCCCGCACACCCATGCCCTGCCCATCGTCCACGTCGAGATAAGCGATGTCGGGGCGCCAGCCCTCCACAGGCCAGTCCTCGTCCTGGCGCACCGTGCGGACGAGATAGCCGTCCAGCTCGAGCTTCATGCGGTACATCTCGGCCAGGTCCGCGTCCTCGCTGACGAAGAGCACGTCGAGATGGTCTTCGGGTAGTGGGTTCATATTGCCCCTCCTTGCCCCACATTGTGACCGGGCCTCTTGATAGGCCGCAACGAGCAATGGGGGGAAGCTCCCCTGTCAGGCCTCACCCAGGGTGGCCTACCCGAAATTCACGATACGGCCGTCGCGCGTGACCGTGAGCTCGAGGCGGAGGTAGCGCGCGCCCAGGCCACCGGCTGCCGGCCACACCCGTCCCCTCACCTGGTAGTGCATCGTCCCGTCCTGGTCGATGGTCTCGGTGCAGCCCTGCGTGATGCGGCCGAAGTCGCTGTCGCCGGACTGCGGGCGGCAGTTGGTGAGCCCGGGATCCATACGGAAACCGGCGTGCTCTTCGGCCGGCAGGCTGGCGGGCGCAGGCAGCGTAGTATCTCCGACCGCGAAGGCCTGGTGGCCGTTCCAGCACACCGCCACCTGGAGGCGGATCGCGCCGCCGAAACCGAACCCGGTCTCGCGGCGGGCGGTGAAGTCGCCGCAGGTCGCATCCGCCATGCTCAGGCCTCCCGGCACCCGGTGCGCCAGGGCTGACCGTGGCGGAAGGGCGTTGACTGCGAGCAGCCAGAGCAGCGCGCTGAACGGCACGACCAGCAGCGGCAGCCAGCCGAGCCGCCAGCTGCTGGCCGGCTGCTGCACCGGGCGTGGCTGGAGCCAGGCGATGACGGCGGTCGGAGCGATGGCCAGCAGCTCGAGGAGGGCGGCGATCCCGCGCGCGCCGATCGGGTTGGGCGGGCCGACGGGCGAAGGCTGGTGCTCGACGAAGAACCCGACGATGGCTGAGAGATAGCCGGTCACGAGCATAGTCGCGATGCCCAGCGCGGCCAGCCGGAAGGCGAGCCTGAAGGCGCGGTCGCGCAGAGCCGCCTCCCGCTCGTCGAGCCGGCCTCCGCGGGCGAAGGCGAGCCAGCCGGTGCGCATCCCGAGGACGACGTCGAGCGTGAGCAGGGCCAGGACCAGCGTGACGGCCCAACCGTCGAGGGAGACGGGATAGGGTGCGATGAGGAGTAGCCAGACCGCCAGGAGGGCCAGGACCAGACGCTGGTCGACGCTCATGGGAAGCGCACCACCCGGCCGTCGCGGGCCAGCTCGAGGTTCAGGACCATGTCCCGGCTGAGGAAGGGTAAGAGGGACGACCGCACGCGAGCCGAGTACACGAAGCGCAGGGTCCCGTTGGAATCGGTGGTTCGTGAGCAGCGCGTCGACAGCACCTCGACGAAGACGGCGGAGGACGGGAGGCAATCGCTGGAGTTAAGGCCCCACGCCTCCTCGGCCCTGATCCCGTCCGAGCATGCGACCGCGTTCAGGGCCTGAGTCGCGCCGAAGAGGATTCCGACCTGCTTTTCGGCGTGGAAGTACTGGCAGCTGCCATGAGGCATGCCCACGATCGGCTCGACGTGCTCGACCGTTCGGAAAGGGCCCAGCAAGGTCAGTGAAAGGACGATCGGCAGCAACACGGCCGCTCCCACCATCCCCATGGCGAGGCGTTCGAGGCCCCGGCGTGCTCGCGCCGGAGCCGGCTCGTCGCCGAGCCGGTCAGGCTCCATCCAGGCCACGGTCATGGCCGGGAGGAAGAAGAGCAGCTGGAGGAAGACCAGGATCGCACCGCCGCTGAGCCGGGTCGCCATCCAGGCTCGGCTGTCCGGGCTCCAGACGTAGGCGATCAAGACGCTGCCGCCGATGGCCAGGGCGAAGACTGCGTAGGCGGCGCGGAAGGCTCGGTTTCGCAGGGCTTCCTGGCGCTCGTCGACGGCGTCCTCCCTGGCCGACGCGATCCGGCTCGTCGCTCGCCCCAGGGCGACGTCGCAGAGAACCAACAGCAGGAAGAGGAGCGCTCCGGCGCCGGAGAGGAGAGCCGGCCCGATGGCGAAGTCGAGACAGACCAGGGCGATCAGGGCGACCAGCCCGCGCCGGACGGCCCGCCGTCCAAGCCAGATGCCGGGTTCGACCGGAAGGCGACGTACGGTGCGGATGGTGAAGGCGACGAAGAGCGCGTAGGCGGCGAAGGCGACGCTCAGAGGGATCCGTGTGGCCGAGGCGCCAACCAGGATGAGGAGGACCAGGATAAAGACGGCGAACGGCCACGAGGCCGGGGGGCGAAGGACTGGGCGCAGCCGTCGAACGCTGGAAGCGATCATGAGCCACTTCCTTCCTGAAGGCGTGATCCGTAGAGCTCCTGGCTGATGGGACGCATCGGTTGGCGGGAGAAGATGGCCTCTATTGGGAGCCCGAAGACCTCGGCCAGGCGAAAGGCGAGGTCGAGGCTGGGGTTGTACTCGCCCCGTTCGATGTAGCCGACCGTCTGGTAGTTGACGCCGACGGCCTGGGCCAGCTGCTGCCGGGAGAGACCCCTTTCGGCGCGCAGGACGGCGATCCGGTTGTAGAGCGGTCGTGGACCAGCCCCTGAGGCATCACTATCCTGTCCCGCTGGGGTCATCGCTCGTATTGTTGTAGAAGTACAACATTCTGTCAAGCCAGCCCGGTAACAGCCTGGCCACGGCTGGTCCAGGCGGGGTTCTTTGAACTATTATTTGAGCATGGGCTTAAAGCAAGTGCTCAAACCGGCGGGTATGACGCGGGAGCGACTGGTCCAGGCCGCCCTGCGGACCCTCAAGGAGCGCGGTTTTCACGGGGCGACCGCGCGCAACATCGCGGCTGCCGCCGGGCTCAACCAGGCACTCGTCTTCTATCACTTCGGCAGCGTGCGCCAGCTGCTGCTGGAGGCGCTCGAGGCGACCAGCCTGCAGCGCCTGGTGCGCTACCGGGCCGGGCTGGAGGGCGTGTCGACCGTGGCCCAGCTGGTGGAGGCCATGGCCGCCCTCTATCAAGAGGACGTCCAGAGCGGGCACATCACCGCGGTCCAGGAGATGGTGGCGGGCGCTTCGTTCGAGCCCGAGCTGCGCCCGCAGGTCGTCGCCCGGATGGAGCCCTGGATCGCCTTCGCCGAGGAGGTGCTGGCTCGGGTCGTGGGAGGCACGGTGCTGGAAGCGTTCCTCCCGGTCCACGACCTCGCCTTCGCCGCCGTCGCCTTCTACGTCGGAATCGAGACGGTCACCCACCTGGACGGCAACCGCCGCCGCGCTGACGCCCTCTTCGGCGCCGGACGGCAGCTGGCAGACGTCGCAGATGCGGTCCTGCGTTCGACCACCTGGACCGGAGAGCGGTCGTGAGCCAGCTGGACCTGGTGACCGGCGCCTTCAGCTACACGGGACGGTTCGTGGCGCCGCGGCTGCTGGCCCGCGGCAGGCAGGTGCGCACGCTGACCAACCACCCGGACCCGACCAGCCCGCTGAGCGGTGAGATCGAGGCCTTCCCGTTCGACTTCGCCGATCCGGGCGCCCTCAACGCCGCCCTGCGCGGCGTGGACACCCTCTACAACACCTACTGGGTCCGCTCCACCCACGGCCCGGCCAGCTTCGCCCAGGCGGTGGGCAACACGCAGACGCTGATCGAGGCGGCGAAGGCCGCCGGTGTGCGGCGGATCGTGCACGTCAGCATCGCGAACCCCGCCGACTCCGATCTCCCCTATTACCGCGGCAAGGCCCGCCTGGAGGAGGCGGTGCGCGCCAGCGGACTCTCTTACGCGATCGTCAGGCCAACCCTGCTCTTCGGCCACGGCGACGTGCTGATCAACAACATCTCCTGGTTCCTGCGCCACCTCCCGGTCTTCGGCATCCCCGGCGATGGCGGCTACCGCTTGCAGCCGGTCTTCGTCGAGGACTACGCGGATGTCGTCGCCGACGCGGGGTTCTCGACCGACAACGTGGTCCGGGACGCGGCCGGCCCTGAAATCTTCACCTTCGAGGAGCTGGTCGGGATGCTGCGGGAGGCGATGGAACTGCACACTTCGCTGATCCACCTACCCCCCGCCCTCGCGCTCGCCGGGACGCGGCTGGTCGGGCTGATGGTCCGCGACATGGTGCTGACCGGCGCCGAGATCCGCGGCCTGATGGCCGAGCTGCTCGTTTCGAAGGAACCGCCCACCTGCCCGACCCGGCTCAGCGAATGGGCCAGGGCGCACCAGGCGGAGCTGGGCCGGCGATACGCTTCGGAGCTCGACCGGCACTACCGCCGCGCTGTCGCCGGCGCACAGGGGCGATGATGGGCGCCGCGCTGGCCGGACGCCTGACCCTGATCGACCTGCTTCTGCTGCTGGGGGTACTCGTCGTGGTGCCGCTCGGGATGCGGCTGGTTCCGCTGCAGGGCAGGCTGGCGCTCCGGGTCCTGTGCGTTGCCCGCCTGGCCCAACCGGTGGGCGCGCTGGCGGTGGTGGTCGCCTTCATCCTTCCGGCAGGGTGGATTGCGGGGGCGATAGCGCTCGAGCTGGTCGAGACACGCACGCCGCGGACGGCGCACCTCGCCCCGGCGGCGGCGCTCGTCTACCTCGGCATCGGCGCCGCGTGGCTCGTGGCTTCGCGGCTGGGGCTGCGGCCGATGGGCTTCAGCCCGGCGATCGTGGAACTGACCGGGGTGCATTTCCACTACGCGGGCTTCGCCGCCACGCTGATGGGCGCGCTGACCCTGGAGGCGCTCTCCGGCCGTCCCGGTCGCCTGGCCCTCGCGGCCGAGGCGGCGGCGCTGCTGCTCGTGGCCGGGACTCCATTGACCGCGGCCGGGATCGCGACCTCCTCGGCGCTCTTCACCATCGCGGGCCCGATCGTGCTGGCGGCCGGCGTTCTGACCACCGCCGCCCTGAGCGCCGTTGCCGTCGCACCGGGGATTGGCCATCGCGGGTCCCGCTGGCTGCTGCGCCTCTCTTCGGCCGCGGTCGTGGTCCCCATGCTGCTGGGCGTCGACTACGCGCTGAGCCGCGTCTTCCCCACCCTCCCAGCCCTCGACATCCCGACCATGGCGCTCGTCCATGGCGACCTCAATGCCGTCGCCTTCTCCCTTATGGGGATCCTGGGATGGACGCTGGCGCTGCGAGGGGCAGGGCGCCTCGAGCACGAGGTGGCCATGATCCATCTGGAAACCGTGATCGCGGCCCCGCCCGAGCGCTGCTTCGACCTGGCGCGCGACGTCGACCTGCACCAGCGCTCGACGGCGGCCTCGGGTGAGCGTGCGGTCGCCGGCGTCACGGCCGGCCTGCTGGGTCCGGGCGAGCAGGTCACCTGGGCCGCCCGCCATCTGGGGATGGAGCGGCGACTGACCTCGCGCATCACCGAGTTCGACCGGCCCCGGCGGTTCGTCGACGAGATGGTCGACGGCCCCTTCGAGTCGGTGCGCCACCTGCACACCTTCGAGCCGGTCGACGCGGGCACGCGCATGATCGACGTCTTCGAGTACCGGACGCCGTTCGGAGCCATCGGCAGAATTGCCGATGCGCTCTTCCTTCGGCGCTATATGACGCGCCTGCTCTTGGGTCGCAATGCCTACCTCAAGCGCATGGCCGAGGAAACCGTGTGACACGGGCCACGGCCTTCGGTGCCACAATGGGAGGGCTCAAGGAGGCAGGAATGGCAGATACGAAGACGGCGGTGGCGAACAAGCCGGTATGGGTCGATCTCTCGAGCGACGACGCCGCGGCGTCGCGTGAGTTCTACGCCAAGCTGTTCGGCTGGAAGGTGGAGGTCAACCCCGACCCTCAGTACGGCGGCTACGCGATGGCCAACGTCGGCGACCGGGCGGTGGCCGGGATCGGACCCAAGATGTCACCCCAGGCTCCGACCGCGTGGAGCATCTACATCGGAACCGAGGATGCCAAGGCGCTGGCGGGGAAGGTCGAGGCCGCCGGCGGCACGGTGATAGCTCCGCCCTTTTCGGTCGGCGACCAGGGCGTCATGGCGACTTTCCAGGACCCGACCGGCGCCATCATCTCGGCCTGGCAGCCGGGTAGGATGGCCGGCGTGCTCCCGAGCGGCGCGCCCAACACCTTCGCCTGGGCCGAGCTCAACGCCCGCGGGATCGAGAAGGCGATCCCCTTCTATGCCGCGACCTTCGGCTGGACGGCGAAGAAGAGCGAGATGGGCGAAGGCGCGCCGCCCTACACCGAGTTCCAGCTCGGCGGAGAGAGCATCGCCGGTGGCACGGAGATGAACTCGATGGTGCCGGCGCAGGTGCCAAGCTACTGGATCGTCTACTTCGGGGTCGACGACGTCGACGGCGCCTTCAAGAAGGCGCGCAAGGAGGGGGCGGAGGAGATGCTGGCGCCGATGGACTTCCCGGGCGGGCGCTTCGGGATCGTGCGCGACCCGCAGGGTGCGGCATTCGGCCTGCTCAAGATGAAGCCGCGCTAGGCGCGCGAAGCCGCGGCGACGATGCGGTTGCGGAGGGAGCCGATTCCCTCCACCTCCGACTCCATCGTGTCGCCGGGCTCAAGGAACTCCGGCGGCGTGCGGGCGAACCCCACGCCGTCCGGGGTCCCGCTGGCGATCAGGTTGCCGGGCACCAGGCTCATGCCGATCGAGAGCCAGGCGATCAGGTCGGCCACCGGATAGATCATGTCGGCGGTGTTGCCATCCTGCTTGACCTCGCCGTTGACCCGCAGCCGTAGCCGCAGCTGCTGCGGGTCCCGGATCTCGTCCGCGGTCACCACCCACGGACCCACCGGCGATGAACGGTCGAGGCTCTTGCCCTTGAAGTACTGGCCTCCCCACCCGTTCTGGATGTCGCGGGCGCTGACGTCGTTGATCACCGTGTAGCCGAACACGTGCCGCATCGCGTCCGCGGGCTTGACGTTGATGCCGCGGCGTCCAAGCACCACTCCCAGCTCCACCTCCCAATCGATCTGCTGGCTGACGGCAGGGTCGATCACTATGTCGTCGTAAGGACCGGTCACCGAGAGCTGGCCTTTGGTGAAGACGGTCGGGGGCTTGAGCGGCTCGCCCCAGGCGCGGGCGCTCTCCGCCGCGTGGCTCCGGTAGTTGCGTCCGATGGCGAGCACGTTGCCGGCCGGCGGGTCGAGCGGGGGCAGCAGGTGCAGTCCGGCCAGCCTGCGGACGATCGTGGGACCTGAAGCCTTTCGAGAGGAGACCAGCTCCCGCAGCCGGTTGAGCGCCAGCTCGCCGCCTTCGATCAGGGTCCGGACATCTCTGGCCGGCGGCTCGGAGCCCAGGCTGCGGGCCAGCTCGAGGACGTCGACGACCTCACCGGAATCCCCCTCGCGGAGGGCTCCCAGGCGGCGCTCGTGGCCCTGGCTGAACATGAGCAGTCTCATCGGCGCGCTCCCCCGCCAATCATGCCGAGACAGCGGGCGTGGCCGGCTGCGAGCCCGGATAGCGCCAGCGGGCGATCGTCCCCACCACCAGCAGGGGCGTCGTGACCGCGGCCCCAATCATGAAGAGGCTGGTGAAGCGATGGGAACCGGCCAGGCCGGCCATGCTCGAGGTCGCGATCGAGGCACCGATGAAGACGAACATCACGAAGAGGGTGGCGGCCGTCCCGCGGGCTTCGGGCACGATGTCGGTGGCCCAGGTCTGCATGGTCGAGTGCATGAAGGCATAGGCGCCGCCCACCAGCAGGCTGGCCACCAGGATAGAGGCCGCCACCTGGGCCCGCGCGGCGAGCAGCAGTCCGCCCATCATCAGGCAGGCTCCCAGGGCCAGGATCAGCGGAGGCGCGACCAGGCGGGCGACGCCGCGGAAAGCCCGGGTGCCGAGGA
>VBIC01000074.1:9012-14774 GCA_005881425.1 Chloroflexota bacterium
AGCCCGAAGAGGAGAAGCGCCCAGGGACGGGTGAAGACCTCGCGCACCTGGGCCAGGGGCTCGGCGGTGGCCGGCCCGGCGAGCGACTCGGGAAGATCCCGAAGCAGCAGGGCCAGGGTCGCGGCCAGCGCGGCCGGGACCAGGAAGACCAGGCGCCAGGTGGCGACATGCGTGATCAGCCCGGCGCCCACGGTGCCGGCGGTGGTGCCGAGCGCGACCCAGACCAGGAGGTCGGCGATGGCCTGCTGGCGCACCGCGAAGGGGAAGCGATCGCCAAGGTAGACCAGGCTGAGCGGCAGCACCCCGCAGGCGATGGCGCCGGTGGCGGCCCGGGCGACCAGCAGCGCCGTCAGGGTCGGAGCAAGCGCCGCCAGGGTGTCGGAAACCGCGACCCCCGCCAGTGCGCCGCGGATGATGCGGACGCGCCCGAACCGGTCGGAGAGCACGCCATAGACTGGCGGCATCAGGCCGTAGGCCAGGTAGTACCAGGTGGCGACGCCGGCGGCGGCGCTGAATGGGACCCGCAGGCTGAGCGCGATCGGGATCAGCATGGGCGCGATGCAATACCGATCCATCATGGTGATGAACGGCCCCAGGTAGAAGAGCCGGGACAGCCGGGAATCCGTTGCGACCCCCATCGCAGCCAGTTTAGGCATATGACCTTTGTCACCTTCAAGGGTGAGTCCGCGGCTGGAATTTGCCGGTAACCGGCGATAGGGTTGGTGCGTAGACCAGTAGGAGACCGGCCGTCAGCATCGAGGAGGGACTCATGGAGATCATCCGCAACCTGACGCGGCGCAAGCTGCGCAACTTTCTGACCATTTCCGGCATCGTCATCGGCGTCCTGGCGCTCGTCACCATGGGCTCCCTGGCGGAGAAGTTCAACGCCCTGCTGGCCGGCGGCGCCACGTACTTTGGATCGAATATCCAGATCGCGGACGATTCCTCGAGCGCCGGTTTCGGCAGCGGCTTCATGCCGATCAGCAAGGTGGACGAGGTCGCCGCCGTCGATGGGGTCGCGGCCGCGTTCGCCGGGATCAGCGTCACGGCGAAACCGGGCGGTACCAACGTCATCGTCCTCGGCATTCCCGACACGATCTACAGCACGAGTCCAGGGGAGAACTCCTACGGCAGCTTCCACACGAGCCTGGCTTCGGGCCGTGAGCTCTCCCCTTCTTCGCAGGGCGAGGTCATCCTCGGATCCGACTTCGCGAGCGAGTTCAAGAAGAAGGCCGGCGATTCGATCGATCTTCCCGTTCGGCCCAAGGACGCCAGGCCTGACTTCGTGAATCACACCTTCACCGTGGCGGGCATCCTGAACAAGACGCAGACCGCTCCCGACACGGGGGCCTTCGTCAGCGTTGCCGATGCCCAGATGCTGCTCAGCGAGAGCCTGCCGGCGGCAATCCGGAGCTCGGTCGACACCACCAGGCTGACCCAGAGCATCACCGCCTACGGCAAGCCGGGCGTGGACCTGGACAAGCTGGCGGACACGATCAATGCCCAGGTCACCGGTGTCAAAGCGACGAAGCCGAGCCAGCTGGTGGCGAGCTTCAACGCGGGCGGCGCGATCTTCACCGCGATCACGACCGGCGCCGCTCTGATCGCGCTCATCGTCGGGGGCCTGTCGGTGATCAACACCATGCTGATGGCGGTGGGCGAGCGCGTCCGCGAGATCGGCCTCAAGAAGGCGGTCGGGGCTCGCATGGGCCACATCCTCCGCGAGTTCCTGCTGGAGGCGGTCATGATCGGATTCATCGGCGGCGCGATCGGGCTGTTCCTCGGCTGGGGCGTCACCAGCCTGGTCAACCTGGGCAACCCGAACCTGGGTCTCTTCCTGCTGACCTGGCGGCTCGTCGTCCTCTCCCTGGTCTTCTCGATCGGGCTGGGCGCCGCCGCCGGTATCATCCCCGCCTTCCGCGCCGCGCGGATGGATCCGGTCCGGGCTTTGCGCGCGGCGTAAGGAGGAATCAAACCATGGCATACATCGAGATCGAGAACCTGACGAAGCACTACAAGCAGGGACAGAGCGTCGTGAGGGCGCTGGACGGCGTCACGCTCCAGGTGGAGAAGGGCGAGTTCGTCGCCATCGTCGGCCGCTCGGGGAGCGGAAAGACGACGATGCTCGACTGCCGGGGGCTGCTGCTGCGGCCCACCGACGGCATCTTCCGCCTCGACGGGAGCGACACGCGGACGCTCAGCGACGGCGCTCGCGCCGACCTGCGCGGCAGGACGATCGGTTTCATCTTCCAGGAGTTCAACCTCCTGCCCGGGCTCAACGCCCTGGAGAACGTGATGCTGCCGCTGCGCTACCACAAGAACCGCAGAGGCGGCAGGGAGCGGGCCCAGTCACTGCTGGAGGAGGTCGGCCTGGAACACCGGATCCATCACCGGCCCGACCAGATGTCAGGCGGCGAACAGCAGCGGGTGGCCATCGCCCGCTCGCTGATCAACACGCCGAGCCTGGTGCTGGGCGACGAGCCCACCGGTGAGGTGGACAGCGAGACGAGCCAGCAGCTGGTGGCCCTGATGCGCCGGATCAACCGCGAGCACGGGACGGCCTTCGTGATCGTGACCCACGACATGGACATCGCGGCGCAGACCGATCGGGTGATCCGGCTCAAGGACGGTCGTGTCCTGTCAGACGTGCGGGCCCGGCCCGAGCAGTCCTTCCTGGCCCAGCTGGACATCCAGGGGAGCGCGCCGGCGGTCCTACCGACCTGACCGAACGCGCGCTCGAGTTACGAGGCGGGGACGTCGGCCTGGACCGCCTCGGCGCCGCTGGTGACGTCCCAGCGGCGCGCCATCTGCTGGGCCCGATAGAGGTTGGCGTAGAGGCCGGGCTGCTCGACCAGGTCCTCGTGACGCCCGCGCTGGACGACCCGGCCCCGATCGAGGACAACGATCTCCCGCGCCTGCCGGATGGTGGACAGCCGGTGGGCTATGACGAGCACGGTGCGATCGGACACCAGGCGGGCCAGAGCGGCCTGGATCAGGTGCTCCGCCTCCGGGTCCACCGAGGAGGTGGCCTCGTCGAGGATCAGGATGGGTGCGTCGCGCAGCAGGGCTCGGGCGATCGAGATCCGCTGTTTCTGCCCGCCCGAGAGACGGACGCCCCGCTCGCCCAGGATCGTGTCGTAGCCGTGCGGCAGGTCCATGACGAAGTCGTGGGCGTAGGCGGCGCGGGCCGCGCGCTCGACCTCGGCCTCGCCGGCCTGCGGGTTCGCGATCCGGATGTTCGCCGCCACCGTGTCGTTGAAGAGGAAGACGTCCTGCAGGACCAGGGCGATGCTCTGGTGGACGAAGTCGAGCGGCAGGTCCCGGAGATCCTGGCCGCCGAGGCGGACGGTGCCCTGCTGCGGATCCCAGAAGCGGGCGATCAGGTTGGCGATGGTGGTCTTGCCGGCCCCGCTCGGCCCGACCAGCGCCAGCACCTCCCCGCTTGACACGCGCATGGTGACATCGTGCAGCACCGGACGCCCACGCTCGTAGGCGAAGGTGACGTGGTCCAGGGCGAGGTCGTAGGCGGGGCGCGCCGGCCGCACCGCTCCCTCACGCTCCTCGACCTCGATCGGCGCCTCGAGCACGGCAAAGACCCGGTCGGCGGCCGCCTGAGCGTTGCGGAACTGTTCGATCTGCCGGTTGAGGTCGGTGATCGGGCGGTAGAGCTGGGTGGTGAGAAAGAGGAAGAGCACCAGGTCGGGAACTGAGACCACGTGGTCGACCGCCAGCAGCCCGCCGACGGCGATGACCAGCGCCGTCGGGATCGCCGCCAGCCCCTCCACGGAAGCGAAGAAACCGGTGTGCAGGAGATTGACCCGGACCGCGGCCCTCTTCAGCTCCTCACTCATCGCCTCGGCCTCCCGCTGCGCGGCCCGCTGGGCTCCGAAGGCGGTGAGCACGCCGACCCCCTGGATGTGGTCGACCATCTTCCCGTTGAGGCGGCCGATCAGGTCGCGGTAGACGGCGAAGCCGCGCGCCACCGCGCCCCGGAAGCCGAAGACCAGGAGCACGATGACCGGAAGCGGGAGAAGCGCGACCAGGGCCAGCCTCCAGTTGATGGCCAGCATCACGATGCCGAGCAGGATGGGCACGATGATGGCGACGATCAGGCCGATCATGGCGTGGGCGGTGAAGCCCTCGATGGCCTCGACGTCGCCGATCAAGCGAGCGGCCTGGATCCCCGATTGCTGGCGCGTGTGGTAGCCCATCGAGAGCCGCTGCAGGTGCTCGTAAGCCGTGAGGCGCACGCGATGCAGCACCTGGAAGGCGCCCAGGTGGCCGAAGGCGCCCTCGAGGTAGCGCATGGCCCCCATGAGCGCGGTCACGACCAGGGTCAGCGCGCCCAGCGCGACGACGAGGGAGGTGGTCGCCGTGCCCCTGACCAGGGCGGTCAGGATCTGGCGCAGGATCAGCGCCGGTACCACCGTCAGCGCGGTGTAGAGCACGCTGCCCGCGATCGCCACCGCCAGCGTTCCGCGATTGCCCGCGGTGATCGCGTACATGCGGCGGAGGAAGATCATCGCTTGTCAGTGTACCTTCGAAGTCGCAGCCTCATGACGCATGGCGCGAGTGAGGCTAGGCACGAAGTCGTGCTCCGTTTCACGGACGTGCCGTGTTGGCGATGAGCCTTAACGTCGTTGCAATCAGTTGGACAGGTAATGCCTAATTGCGACGCATCCAGCGAGGTGGACCGAACGCTACGCCTGCCACAATGCTGCCCAATAGGCCAATGGCAACTCCAGAAACAAGCAGCCAATAGTCTTTGGTGCTTTCTGCAGTCCGGTCGACCCACTCGAAATCAATCGCGTCGCTGGTCAAAGGAGGCTGTGCTTCAACCTGAAGCAGATCGCCATTATCACCAATGTAGGCGAGGCCGTTCGCTGTGGTCAGCTGTGCCGAGTGAGGCAAAAAGACAAAAACTGATGAAGGCATACTAAAGTCGCTACCAACAGGGAGTAGGTTGCCGAATGGAATTCTTGGCCGGAAGTCGATATGTAATGTGCGCTCGGCGAATGTCGGTCGACCGGAGCCATCCTTCCATCTAAAGCTGATCCAGGCCGAGCCCCCTATGCCCTTTCCGTGCAGCAGCCAGCTTTCGCCCGGTCCTTGATCCACGGTTCCTTGAGAAATCGGGAGGTGAACTAGTAAACCTGGGTCGGTATCCATGTTGACGAAGTCTGGCGACTGTAAGTAAGTTATCGGGCCGGAGACAGCGCCGACGGCCATCCACGGCGAGAGTCGGCGACCGTCACAGCTTGGATGAGTTGGATCAAACGAGGAATCAAGCCGAGCGTTCAGTCGAATATCCTCGACGCGGGACGGAAGTCTGAATAGTACGTCGCCCTTGGGTGGCACGAAGAAATTCATTGCGCCGCGGACATCGCCATTGGACTCAGGGCAAAGGAACACTGACTCATTCGGTCCAGAGTCGGCACCACTCGCCGCTGTAAATAGCCCATCGCTAGTGGGTACTTCACGAAAGTTAAGAAGGTACGTCTCGTCGGCCCAGACCACACCGACGATAGCCAGCGACGTGATGCCAACGAACAAGATCTCCAGCGCAGTGAGCCACCTGCGCGAAAACCGCGTGCCCGCTTGATACGAGGACGGGTGTGGCACGTGCGAACCTATCTCCACCATCAACCTACCCGTTTCGCAATTCTTTGAAGCAGGCTATGGACTGTGCAGAATGCGCAGCGTTTAAGGCTGGTCGATGACTACTCGAAGTCTCGTCCATCCAACGAGAGAAACCAGAAGGC
>VBIC01000125.1 GCA_005881425.1 Chloroflexota bacterium
GTCCAGCCTGGGCGTCAAGACGGGCCGCACCATGGGCGAGCTGGCGGCGGAGTGGCGCTGCGACGCCTCGACCGCGACCTGGATCGTCGACCGCCTGGAGAGCCGGGGCCTGGCCCGGCGCCGGCCCCATCCCCACGACCGGCGGGCCCGGCTGGTGGCGCTGACTCCCAAGGGGGCGCGGGTCAAGCAGCGCCAGATCGAAGGCGTCTACCTCCCTCCACGCCAGCTGCTGGAGCTGAGCCTGGAGGAGCTGACCGCCCTGCGCGACGCCGCGGCCAGGCTCCCCCGAGGGAGCTGAAGGTGGTTGCTAAGATGCGCCCCATGCCGAAGGTGGAGCGCGGCAAGAGTGATGAGGAGCTGATCCCGCTCCGCCACTCCGCCGCGCACGTCATGGCCGGCGCGGTGCTCGATCTCTTTCCCGAGGCAAAGCTCGGGATCGGCCCGGCCATCAAGGACGGCTTCTACTACGACTTCGAGCTCTCCCGCGCCCTCACTCCCGAGGACCTGGCGCAGATCGAAGCCCGGATGCGGGAGGTGGTCGGGCTGAACGCCTCTTTCCAGCGCGAGACGATGTCCCGGGAGGAGGGACTCCGTTACTTCCGCGAGCGCCGACAGCCCTACAAGGTCGAGCTGATCGAGGGTTTCGATCCCGAGGAGGGCGCCGAGGGCGGCCAGGTCTCCACCTACCAGCACGCGGACTTCGTCGACCTCTGCAAGGGACCGCACCTGGGGCGCACGGGCGAGATCAGGGCCTTCAAGCTGATGAGCATCGCCGGAGCCTACTGGCGCGGTGACGAAAAGAAGCCGATGCTGCAGCGGATCTACGGCACCGCCTGGCTCTCGCAGGCGGACCTGGACCTCTACCTGGCGCACCTGGCCGAGGTGGAGCGGCGCGACCATCGCAAGCTGGGCAAGGAGCTGGAGCTATTCGACATCGACGAGGAGATAGGCTCGGGCCTGGTCCTCTGGCTGCCCAATCTCTCCGCCGTTCGCGAGGAGCTCGAGGCCTGGTGGCGGCGAGTCCACCACGACCGCGGCTACACCCTCGTCTACACCCCGCACATCGCCAGCGAGCGCATCTACCAGCGCTCGGGCCACATCGAGAAATACGGCGAGAACATGTACGGGCCCCTGGAGCTGGAGGAGCACCAGCGGTTCTGGATCAAGCCCATGAACTGCCCCGGCCACATCAAGGTATTCCAGTCGCGCCTGCGCTCCTATCGCGAGCTTCCGCTCCGGATCGGCGAGCTGGGCACGGTCTATCGATACGAGCGAAGCGGAACGCTGCACGGGATGCTGCGCGTACGAGGTTTCACCCAGGACGATTCGCACATCTTCTGCTCCTGGGCCGATGCCCAGGCCGAGATCGGCAAGGTCTTCGAGCTGGCCATGGAGTTCATGCGGGTGTTCGGCTACACCGATCCGGTCATCTATCTCTCGACCCGGCCCGCCAAGCGGCTGGGCACGGACGAGATGTGGGACCGGGCCGAGAGCGCGCTCCGGGAGGCGCTCGAGCGCCGTGGCGTGCAATACCGGCTCGATCAAGGCGGCGGCGTCTTCTACGCCCCCAAGATCGACATCAAGATGCGCGACGCGATCGGGCGCGAGTGGCAGGGTCCGACGATCCAGATCGACCTAAACCTGCCCGACCGTTTCGACGTCACCTACGTGACCGAGAAGGGGGAGAGGGAGCGGGCGGTGATGATCCACCGGGTCCTGTACGGCAGCCTGGAGCGGTTCGTCGGCGGCCTGATCGAGCACTACGCTGGCAACTTCCCGCTCTGGCTCTCCTGGCTCCAGGTGGTGGTGATCCCGATCAAGCCCGAGCAGAACGAGCGCTCGCGCGAAATCGGCGCCGCGCTGAGCGAGCGAGGCTTTCGGGTCGAGGTCGATGACCGTGGGCTCGACATGCGGGAGAAGATCAAACAGGCTCAGAGCCGCAAGGCCAGCTACATGCTCATCGTCGGCGCTCGGGAGGCCGCAGCCGGGACGGTGTCGATCCGGCCGCGGCACGGCCCGCAGGAGCAGAACGTCAGGCTCGAGGACCTGCTGTCCCGCCTCGAGGAGGAGCGGGCGACCAAGGCCCTGCCTTCGGACTTTCGGGTCGAGGCCCCCAGCGTGGCGGCAGCGGTCACCTGACCGGGGAGGCGCCGGCCCGGGGCAGGTCGACGTTCTGCAGCCGCACCTGGCCGCGAGCGACCATCTTGCCGTCCGAGCGGGTGACAGTCACCTGCCACAGCTGCTGGGTCTGGCCCTGATGGACGGCCTCGGCTGTGACCCTCACCTCGCCGCCTCCCAGCGGGCGGAGGAAGTCGGTGCTGTTGTTGAGCCCGACCGCGAACTGTCCGCGCTCGACGACCGCCAGGGAGGCGCCCACGCTGGCGACGCTCTCGATGGCCGTGGTATAGACGCCGCCGTGCACCACTCCCCAAGGGGTGTGATGCTCAGGGCCGAGCATCATGGTGGCCACGACACGGGTTGGCTCTATGACGTCGAAGCGAAGGCCCAGGGCCTGCAGGAAGGCGCCCACCTGGTTGAGATCCGGGAGGCGCGACGAGGATTGGGAAGCCATGGAGCCCTCCTCGCCGGCTAGGGGGCGCCGGCGCCGCGAAGCGCCCTGACCGAGGCCAGCAGCTTCTCGATCTCGGTGTCCTGGGCGGCCAGGTGGTCCTGAATCTGCATCGCCGTGTGCAGGACCGCGTCGGCGTCCTGGTAGGTGGCCTCGGCGCGCCGGTCGCTGGCCGCAGCCTGCACGTTCTGGCCCACGATGATGATGCTGAGCAGGACCAGCTGGAGGAAGGTCTGGCTGACCCAGGAGACCAGGATCACCGGGTTGCGGGAGGCGATCGCGGCGGGGAGGGAGACCACGGCCAGGAGGCCGAAGGCGTAGGCGCACCACATGGTGCCGACCGCGGTAGTGACTCTGACCGCCAGCCAGGTGTTGAAGCGGGCGATGGGGTTGTCCCCCCGTTTCATCAGGTCGGCGACCCGTACCGGCCGTTCCTTCTTGCGCAGGGCGATCCAGGGATGGATGACGGGCGTGAAGATGCTTGACATGCGGTAAGGATGGCACGAGCCGGCCGGACCGTGGAGCCTCCGGTTGGATCAGCCCAGCCGGATGCCGAGGGTGTCGAGCAGCGGCGCCAGTTCCCTCATCAGGTGCTGGAACTTGACCGGGTTGAGCGACTGGGCTCCGTCGGAGAGGGCCTCGTCGGGGGCGGGGTGGACCTCGATCAGCAGGCCGTCGGCGCCCACCGCGGCCGCTGCCCGAGCCAGCGGAGGCACCATCCACCAGTGCCCGCTGCCGTGGCTCGGGTCGACGATCACGGGCAGGTGGCTCAGCTCTTTGACCACCGGGACGGCGCCCAGGTCGAGCGTGTTTCGGGTGAAGCCCTCGAAGGTGCGGATGCCTCGCTCGCAGAGGATCACGTCGTCGTTACCCTGGCCGACGATGTACTCGGCGCTGAGCAGCCATTCCTCGATGGTGTTGGACATGCCCCGCTTGAGCAGGATCGGCTTGCGTGTCCGTCCGACGGCTTCGAGAAGGCCGAAGTTCTGGCAGTTGCGCGCCCCCACCTGGAGCAGGTCGGCATAACCGGCTACGAGCGGCACCTCTTCGGTGGTCAGGACCTCGGTCACGATCGGAAGTCCGAGCGCATCGCGCGCCTTTGCCAGGAGCTCGAGGCCAGCCTCACCAAGCCCGCGGAAGCTGTAGGGCGAGGTTCTCGGCTTGAAGGCGCCGCCCCGGAGGAGGGTGGCGCCGGCTGCCTTCACCGCCTCCGCCGCGGCCATCAGCTGGGCCTCGCTCTCCACGCTGCAGGGACCGGCGATGACCTGGAAGTGGGGAGGACCGAAGCTCCGGTCACGTACCGTCACCACGCTGGACTGAGGATGGAATTCCCGGCTGACGAGCTTGAAGGGCTTGCTGACGGGGACCGCGTCGGCGACGCCGGGAAGGGAGAGCACCAGGTCACGAAGCTGGATCGGATTGCTGCCCAGGACGCCGATGGCCGTCCGCTCCTGGCCGGGAAGCTCGAGCGGACGAAAGCCGTGCTCCCGCACTTTCTCCATGACGGCGTTCACCTGGTCGGGTGGCGCGTCCGCCTTCATGAGGATCAGCATGGCGGGCTTCAGGCTACATGAACAACCTGATCGCGAGAGTAGAGTGACAAGAGGTGGCCGATTCCGCGGCGCGCGACGCGAAACCGCGTTTCCAGCGACCAGGCTGGTTCACCAAGAACGTCTTCAACCCCATCCTCGCCGGACTGACCAGGCTGGGCTTCAGCGTCATGGGCTCGCGCGTCCTCTGCGTGCGCGGCCGGACGTCGGGCGAGCGCCGCTGCACTCCGGTCAACCTCCTGGTGCTGCAGGGTGTCCGGTACCTGGTGGCGCCGAGGGGACATACGCAATGGGTGCGCAACCTGCGGGTCGCCGGCAGCGGCGAGCTGCTCCTGGGACGGAGGTCCGAACCCTTCCACGCGTTAGAGGTGCCCGATGCCGAGAAAGCCCCCATCCTGCGCGCTTACCTGAAGCGATGGAAGGTGGAGGTGGGCATCTTCTTCGGCGGGGTGGGGGCCGACTCGCCGGAGGAGGACCTGCGCCGGATCGCGCCCGATCACCCGGTCTTCCGCCTCGACCGGTAGCTCTTCGCTCCACCTGCCGAATAAAACGAGAGAGCCGGGGGGCCCGGCTCTCTCGACGCCGTTCTGGCCGAACGGTTTACGGATAGGGGCAGAAGTCGTTGCCCTCGCTGCCGGGCGTCGTCACAAAGGTGGCGCGATAGCCGCACATCGAGATGTCTTCGACTTCGGAGAAGGTGTTGGAGCCGACGACGTGATTGGTGGTGAAGTCCGGCACGGGGCCGCCGTCGTTGTACCAGGAGGTGAAGACGTCATTGGAGGTTGATCCGTTCCATTCGTAGTCGAGACCGTCGATGCCGTGGCCCTTGGGCAGCTCGCCGAGCGACGGAGCTTGCTGGCCGTTATGGCAATCGGCCTGGTCGATCACCTCTACGCTGTTGGGGACGGTCAAATCCTCGCCGGCATCCGTGAGCAGGTAGTTTCCGGACCCGCCGAAGGGGTCGTTCTGGCCGGGCGGGATGCGCATCGCCGAGAGCGTGCCGTTGCCGACGCCGCCATCGCGGAAGGGAACCCAGCACGATTGGATCACGAGCCCGTTGTTGCGGTTGACGAGGTACACGTAACTCTTCTTCACGCCCCCGCTGCTGACCGGCTTGTATCCCGCCGCCCAGACGTGCTTCGACATGGGATCGACGTCGAGCGCGCCGAAGTCGTCCTGGATAGGCTTGCCGTCCTGGCTGTGGACCGCAAGCGTCTTGACTTCGGGGCACGTATTGTCGACGTTCGGCGGCACGATCAGGTGCAGCTTGCCGTCGCCGGCAAAGATGGTGAGGCGGGAGATCCAGAGGTCGGCGGTGACAGGATCAAAGGCCACGCCCCGGCCGTTTCCCGTGACGCCGCCGCCATCGGTCAGCGTCGGGACGCAGTCCTGGCCGGTGGGTGTGACCGAGGTCTGCCCGGTCGCGTCGTAGCTCCACGTCCGAACCCGGGCGTTGCCGAGCGCCGCCTCATAGGACCAGAGCGTGCGCTTCATGCTCATGGAGGTGGCGCCGACCGGATCGGGCACCAGGTCGAGGCTCGATGCGGCGGCAGAAACGTCGATCGTCTGGGGGGCGGGCACGGAATAGACCGTGAGCCCGATGGCGTTGCCGTAAACAATGGTGCCGTCGATGGTCGCAACCTGGCCGGTATCGGCCGCAACCCGTACCGGTGCAGTCGCGGCGAAAGACAGCGGCACGGCGAGGGCGAGTAGGGTGCCGAAGACTCGGTGTCGCATCGCTTTGCTCCTTCGTGCGAATAACAGCGTTGACGCGCGTCGTTCCCCAATGAGATTGGTCGGCCCCGGCCGCCCTAGCCACCTCCCGTCGGTTGATTCCGCTCTCTGTAGCCCCTCGCCCCACCTAACGGTAGCTCTACAGTATCAGGACATCCGATATTACCGCGATGACGTATTTATATAGACTCACTGTGGCATTCGCTGTCAAGTGCGTGTACCTGGGCGCCAATACCCAGCGGTCAGGCGGCGTCGCTTGCCGTGGCCGGCACCGTCATGCCGGGCGCGTACCATTCCCAGCGGGCCTTTCCCGCCTTGGCCACGCGCAGGGCGAGATCCGCGTCCTTGACCAGCTGCTCCGCGGTCAGCTCGCCCGGGATGCCGCGGGACCCTCCCATGCTGACCCCAACCCGGATCGACGCGCGGCCCACCAGGAAGGGCGCCCCGAACTGCTCGAAGATTCGCGTCGCCACCCGCGTCGCGGTCTCGTCCGTGGATACTCCATGGAGCAGGACGGCGAACTCGTCGCCGGCCCAGCGGGCGACCAGGTCCTCGGGCCGGACCTGCTGCTGCAAGCGCGCTCCCACCGCGGCCAGGACCTCGTCGCCCACCTCGTGGCCGTGAGCCGTGTTGACCAGCGTGAAGTCGTCGACGTCCACGAAAAGCAGCGCAACACCGAGGCGGGAGGCTGGCGACGCGGTCAGGGCCCGGTCGAGACGGTCGCGGAAGGTCGCCCGGTTGGGCAGATTCGTCAGAGGATCGTGGCTGGCCTGGTGGGCGACGCGCTCCTCGAGCTGCTTGCGCTCGGCGATGTCGTGGATGTTGAGCACCAGGCTCTCGACGCTGGGCAGCAAGAGGAGGTTGGTGATCGTCACCTCGCATGGAGACCAGCTGCCGAGCTTGTGCCGGACGCGGAGGTCGACCGAGGTGGGGTGTGCCGAGGCCTTCATGGCCTGGGCCAGGCCATTGAGCAGCCGCTGCTGATCCGCCGGGTGGACCAGCTCGATGAAAGGGTGTCCCACCAGCTCGCCCGGAGCGTAGGCGAAGATCCGCTCCACGGACGTGCTCTGGAACCGGATCAAGCCCTCACGGTCGACGAGCGTGGCGACATCCGTCGAGTGCTCGATCAGCGAGCGCAGATGCTCCTCACGTTCGGCGAGCGCTGCCGTCTGCCGGCGCAACCTGGCGGTGAGCGTCAGGTTGTCCTTGAGGACGATGAACTGGCGCACGATGACGAGCAGGGCGACGGCCATCGTGTCCCAGAAGAGGAAGGCGTCGATCGAGCCGCTGACCAGGTTGCGGATGCCGATGGCGGCGACTCCGGCGGCGAGCGGGAGGTAGGGAAGGACGAAGAGCCTCAAGGGGCTGGCGCCTGTCTCGGCCGCGCGGGCGGGCACGTCCCGGTCCTGGAAGGCCCGGAAGGCGGCCAGAGCGATCAAGAGAAAGCCGGCGACCCATCCGGCGTCGATCAACTGCGCCGGCCCGTAGCCGCTCTGGGCGGTCAGGTAGGTGAAGACGCTGTCGGAGAGCAGGTTGGCGGCCAGGCCGGCGGCGAGGAGGGAGAGCGGCCAGCGGTCCGACGGCGAGACGCGCCCGACCAGCAGCAGCACCATGGTCAGGACCACGACGTCGCCGATCGGATAAGCGAGCGAGATGACCAGGGCGAAGAGGCTCTCGGATCCAGGCTGGTAAACGGATCCCAGCACGGTCACCCAGCTGACCAGGAGGAGCGAGCCGGCCATGATCGACCCATCCAGGACGGTAGCCGAACGGGAGACGGCGTTAGGCTTACCGACGGTGAAGACGAACACTCCCAGCGCCGCGAACGGGACCGCGGCCAGGTATGCGACGTCGGCCAGCGAAGGGAAGGGCACCTCGTGGCCCAGGCCGATCTCGTAGTAGGACCAGATCAGCTCTCCGACGCCCCAGGAGAGGCACATCGTCCCGATCAGAGCCCAGCCCAGGCGCGACCGTCCGGCACGCCGCCAGGCGGCCACCGCGCAGACGGCGCTGGCCCCCAGCGCCGCCACCGCCTCCCCCAGGTCATCGATCCGTTCGGTGAGCGTGATCCCGCCCAGCCTGAGCTCGATGCAGGCGGCGAAGGCCAGCAGGAGGGCGCCGGCTACGACGGCCGCCAGGGCGAACTTGCGGTCCCGGCGGGAACGGGCGACCTGCATATCAGCTTGACGCTCGTTGCGGCGCTTTCCAGCGGGCTTCGGCGACCTGTCTTTAGGTGCGCCGGGCGGCAGCCTCTGCCTAGGCCAGTCCGCCTAGGTCAGGGGGTGCTGACGCGGCCTTTCAGGCCAGCACGTCGGCGACCGAGGACGAGGACGGCTGATCGAATCCGTGGCGGCCGGCCCAGGCCGCCAGCTCGATCCGGTTGCGGGCGCCGACCGCCTCCCGCAATCGCTCCACGTAGTGCTTGATGGTGTGCGGGCTGCGATGAAGCCGCGAGGCGATCTCCCGGTCGGACAACCCCTGGGCCAGCTTGCTGAGCACGCTCGCGTCGGTCGTTCCCAGGCGCACGCCTTCCGCGTCCGGCCCGGGAGAGCTGCGAAGGCTGGCAGGCGAGGTCGCGGCACCTCTGCGGAGCTGGAGGTGCACCGAGGTCTGCCCGTGGGCCAGCCTCAGGAGCGCCCAGCCGACGCTTCCCACAGCGCCTCGAGATGCCAGGGCGTGAGGCCTCTCGTGCAGCAGAAAAAGGCTGCGATCGGCAGGTCCGGACGCAGGTGGACGAGCTCCCGGCAGATCTCGACCGCCTCGAGCGGTGCGGCCTCGGAATCGACCACGGCAACCGCGGCCCTGGCGACGGCGGCCGCTCCCCTGATCGCCTCGCCGCGCAGGGGCAGGCTGTCCAGCACGATCGAGCTTCCCACCTGCGGGACGGCGGACAGCCAGGCCTCGATCGCGGGCCGGTTGGTGACCAGCACCACGCGCAGGCTGCTACCCGGCGGGCCCGATGGAACAGGCTCCGCCGAGCTCGCCTTTACCGGGCGGCGCGCCGATCCCACTCTATGTGGCACACCGGTCACGACCCGGATAACGGCTGGCCAGCGTGAACGTCAACGACTACGGCACAAGCCAATCTGCCCCCTGACGTGTCGCGTCGCGGTCCATTGACTGGTCGATCGAGCGAAGAAAACCCATCATATCAGCGCCGCGAGCCGCACCCGGAATCCTCGATCGTTTGACGATCTCCCGTCCCTGAAGGAGGAGGGAGAGATCGGCCTCAAGTCGGCCGATTCCGGCCTATCGCAAGACGCGGGTGATGGACTCTACTGAAATCCACGGAGATGACGGACGCGATGGTGCTGGCCGGCCGGGTCCAGGACTTGCCCGAGGGCAGAGGCGTGCTCCTGGGGCACGACGGCCGCGAGGTGGCGCTCTTCAATGTCAAGGGCGAGTTTCGCGCCGTCGACAACCGCTGTCTGCACGAGGGTGGTCCGATCTGCCGGGGGAGCGTGGTCAACTGGACCGTGACCTGCCCTCGCCATCACTGGCACTACGACCTCCGCACCGGTGAGGCGATCGGCCGGCCCGGCCGCCGGCTGCGCTGCTACCCGGTCGAGGTCCAGGGCGACCAGGTTTACGTCCGTATGCCACGCCGTGGCGCCCTGAACGGGATCCAGGAGCTGCTGCGCGGACTAGCCCATGTCGGATAGGAGGGGCCTGGCGCCGGCGTCCAGGATCAGCAAGAGCTCGCAGGGACGCCGTCCCGGGTTCTTGAAGCCGTAAGCGACGTCGGCCCGGAATTCGACCGAGTCGCCCTCCCGCAGCCGAATGTCACCCTTGCCGCCGTCGAGGCAGCAATCCAGGGTGCCCTGAAGGACAGTCAGGTGGGCCCAGGTCCCCGGCGGGTGGGAGGGGAAGGCGCCCGTCATCTGCCGCGCCGGGATCACGTACTGGGCGACCGTGATCCCGCGACGGTCGAAGGCGGCCGAGAGCACGTGTCTCTCGACGCCCGATCCGGGCTCGAGCAGGATCCGGTGCTGCTCTCGCCGGAGCACGAGGGCGCTGTCCTGGTCGCGCCTCCGCTCCCCGAGCAGCTCGGAGACGGTGCAGCCCAGGCCGGCCGCCAGCTGCAGGGCGATGCGGACGGTCGGGTTCTTGCTGCCGCGCTCGATCTCGGAGATCATGGCCCGGCTGACGCCGGTTTCGTCGGCCAGGTCCTGAAGGGTGAGGCCCCGGAGCAGCCGGCGGGCGTGGATGTTGCTGCCGATCTCCGGCCGCCTGGGGCGACGCTGTTCCTCACTGACGGAATAGAGCTGCACGAAATTTGCCCTTCCTGCCGCTCGATTGTAGCGATTTGTGACTTCAACTGCGAAAGGATTGTGTGCATAAGCTTCCGCAAGCGATGGCTTGCCGCCGCTCCCGCTCCGGCATTCAAGTTCCGAGCGGGTTGACGGCGGAGGAGTAGAGCCCGTAGAGCATCAGCGCGCTGCTCCCGGCGGCAAGGCCCACGTCTCCCAACCCGAGCCTGCCATGGCGGGCCTCAAACCAGGGGTAGACCGCGACCACCATCAGCTGGGAGAGCCAGAGCGCGATCAGCGAGGGCCGGAGCAGCAGGGGATAGACCCGGCTGGGGTCGATGAGCACGACCAGGCTGGCGACGACAAGCAGGGCGGCGAGCGCCCGCACCAGCAGCTCCGGCGGCCGGCGCGTCAGGACGGAGAGGAGGCGGCTGAGCGCCAGGAACTCGGCCAGGATCAGGCCCAGCGCGCTGACGGCGGCCGCGATCCCGACCAGGGTCTTGAAGCCCTGGCCGGCCAGGGCGCCGGCCAGCGCCACCCCGGGCACGGGCGTCTGGAGCAGGGCAGAAGGTGCGGCGGCGATCGGAATGGCGGCCAGGCTCACCAGCGCAGCCACGGCCGCAAAGCCCCAGCCCAGCCCGTCGCGGACCCGGCGTGAGCCACCCCCGACCTCGCCGCCCAGGAAGAGCGGCAGGCTGGCGCATATATAAAGGAGGGAGACCCCGGCGGTTGCCGACGCGACCGCGGGGAAATCTCCATGCCCGGTGAAGGCGCCGACCGGCGCCCCGTAGCGCGCCAGGCTGGCAAGCGCCAGGGCGATCGTCACCACCACTTGAGCCAGCGCGACCACGGCGACGACCAGGAGAGTGACGGTCAGCGTGCTCATCAGGATCGTCGCGACCAGCAGGGCCAGGAGCACGACCAGCGCCGGCTGGTAGGGCGTGATCCCCGGAAAGGCCGCCGGAAGGAGCTCGTACACGATGTAGGGACCGGTGTAGACGAGGTACAGGGCGTAGCTGAGGATCCAGAGGGCGGCCTGGATCCGGGCGAGGAGCGTACCGGCGGCGGCTTCGACGAAAGCGTAGAGCCCACCCGCCGAGACGATGCGTCGGCTGTAGCGGAGCCAGATGCTCAGCGGCAGCAGGAAGAGGAGCGTGGCGAGGGCGGTGACCAGCCCGCTCGAGCTCCTGGCGCCGCCCAACGCCGAGGGAACGAAGAGCGCGGCCAGGGCGGCCGGTCCGCCGATCGAGGCGACGACCAGCCCCAGGTAGAGGGGTACGGAGATCGGCTCAGCTGCCCGGCGCGTGTCTCAGCGGCTCACTAGGCCCAGCCGCTACCGCCACCGCTGCCCGACGGGCTGGCCCCGGGCTGGTTCCCGCCTGACCCGCCTCCGCAGGACGCCAGGCCGATGCCTATCGCCGCCACCAGGATGGCCAGGACCACCTTCAGCCGGCTCAGCCGCGCGCTCAGGCTCATCGGTTCTCCTCGATCATGCCCGTTCGCATCAGGGTTGAATACCACCTCAGGTTACACGCTGCGCGCGTAGAGGAAGAAGGTCACAGCCCCCAGGCCGGCGACCGCCCAGAGCCCGTAGAAGAGGATCTGGGCGTGCCAGGAGAGTGCGGTCATCGCGCCCAGGGCGATCAGCGCCAGCCCGGCGACCCCGATCGCGGTCCCAGCCACCGCGGCCCGCGCGCCGGTGACGTGGGCCGGTCCGCGCGAGCTGGAGCGGCTGATGTCCCGCCGGACCAGGCCGTGGACCACCCCGACGTAGAGCAGGAGCGAGCCCAGCCCGATCGCCAGCACCCAGCGGGCCCACATGGCGCCATGGTGGCAGGCCGGCCGCCGCGGGCGCAATCACCGCCCTCGATCCTGTGCGAAGCGTCAACGGCCGCGCACGGGCTCTGGCCGAAGCGAACATTGACAGCCCTTGAAGGCGTTTCTATCCTCGAGGACGCGATGAAGACCCTGGTCCGCAACGGCACGATCGTCACCGCCAACGAGACCTACCGTGCCGACCTGCTGATCGAGGACGAGACGATCGCGCTGATCGGCAGCCGCATTCCTGAGGATCCGGGTGCGGACCGCGTGATCGATGCCGGCGGGAAGTACGTGATGCCAGGCGGGGTCGACGTCCACACTCACCTCGACATGCCCTTCATGGGCACGAGCACGTCCGACGACTTCCAGACCGGCACCGTGGCGGCCGCCTTCGGCGGCACCACCAGCATCATCGACTTCGCCATCCAGTACCGGGGCCAGGCGCTGCGCGAAGGCCTCGAGGCCTGGATCAAGAAGGCCGAGGGCAAGGCGGTGATCGACTACGGCTTCCACATGATCGCCACCGACCTGCCCGAGCCGGCACTTCACGAGATGGATCGCCTGGTCGACCTGGGCGTCACCAGCTTCAAGCTGTTCATGGCCTATCCGGGCGCGTTCATGCTCGACGACGCCAGCATCTTCCGGGGCCTGCTCAGGACGGCGGAGAACGGCGGCCTGATCTGCATGCACGCGGAGAACGGCGGGGCGATCGACGTCCTGGTCAAGCAAGCGCTGGCCGCCGGGCACACGGCTCCGAAATACCACGGCCTGACCCGGCCGACGACGGCGGAAGGCGAGGCGACCGGGCGCGCCATCGCGCTGGCCGAGATGGCCAGGGCCCCGCTCTACATCGTCCACCTCAGCTGTGCCGACGCGCTCAACCAGGTGAAGGCCGCGCGCGATCGCGGCCTTCCGGTTTACGCCGAGACCTGCCCCCAGTATTTGTTTCTCTCCGACCAGAACCTTGAGGAGCCGGGCTTCGAAGGCGCCAAGTACGTGTGCAGCCCGCCGGTTCGCGAAGCCTGGAACCAGGGCGAGCTCTGGAAGGGGATCGCGGGCAACGACCTGCAGGTGGTCTCCACCGACCACGGCACCTTCACCTACCGTGAGCAGAAGCAGGCCGGGCGCGACGACTTCAGCAAGATCCCGAACGGGATGCCGGGGATCGAGACCCGGCTGATGCTGCTCTACAACGGCGGCGTCCTGCCCGGGCGGATCAGCCTCAACCGCTTCGTCGACGTGGTCGCCACCGCCCCAGCCCGGATGTTCGGAGTCTTCCCGCGCAAAGGTACGATCGCGGTGGGCAGCGATGCCGACCTGATGGTCTTCGACCCCAACCTCAAGGGCCAGATCAGCGCCGCGGCCATGCACATGCGGGTCGACTACAACCCTTACGAGGGCACACAGGTCACCGGCCGGCCGGTCACCGTGCTCAGCCGGGGCACGGTCCTGGTCGAGGACGGCAGGTTCGTCGGTCCCCAGGGCCACGGGCGGATGCTGAAGCGGGATCGCTTCAATCCCAGGCCGACCCCGAGCCGCGAGCTGGCCGGCGTCGCGGGATAGGGCGGTCGGGCCGACCGGGCCTTCCTAGCCCCAGGACTGGGTCGGACTGACCCGGTCGATCGCGATGGTGAAGATCTCGCGCGGGGTGCGGCGCTGATAGGCGGTGCCCATGTAGCGCTGCGCCATGCGGTCGATGAAGGCCAGGTTCTCGTCCGGCTTGACGTCGACCACGTGGCCGCTGATGGAGACCCAATGCCAGGGATTCTTGGGGCTCACGATCGAGACCGAGACCTGCGCGCCTTCGCGCAGCCTCTTGCCCTTGCGCGATCCGACCGGCGAGCTGGTCAGCACGTGCTCGCCGTCGAAGTCGACCCACATGGGAAAGGTCACGATCTGGCCCTTGCCGTTGAGGTAGGAGACATGGCCCAGCGCCGGCTCCTGGAAGAGGTCGAGCAGCTGGTCGGGGATCCTGGCCGGCGTCGTCATCTCCTCAGCCAGCATACCGAACGGCGCCGCGGCCGCTAGCGCTCGTAGAGGGAGAGAGCTCGGAGACGGCTTCGACTTGTTTAATGGTCAGGTCGTGATCGCGCCGTAGAGGTCCGGCCGCCGGTCCCGGAAGAACCCCCACTGGTTACGCAGCTTCTCGATCGCTCCGGCGTCGATGTCCGCGTAGATGACGTCGTCTGTCTTGTCGCTGGCCTGGGCCATCATCTGAC
>VBIC01000205.1 GCA_005881425.1 Chloroflexota bacterium
GACGAACTTCTCGCCCAGCTGGGTCTTGGGCCGGGCCATGGCCTTGACGTCCTGGCGCAGGCGGACGTCGCCGTTGATCGCCATCGTCACCGTCGCGCTGCCGGGGTGGCCGGTGATCGCCACCACGCGCCCCACCTTGACCCCGTTGAGGGCCACGTCCGCCTCCGGGACCACCCCTTCGGCGGCCAGGAAGTCGGCGTTCAGGCGCCAGCCGCCCTTGCCCGGGACCTCGAGGCCGAGGCCGATCGCGAGGAACGAGATGCCGGCCAGGCACACTGCGGTGAAGGCCGCGACCATGCCGACGTTGGCGATGGTGCGTCCCCTCATGGCGTCGCCTTCGGCCGGCCCAGCACGTCGCAGGTCTGCAGGTAGGGGTTGCAGGGGACGCTGGCGTCCGCCTTGGCGTCCACGACCGGGGTCACCCGCCACATGTGCTGGCCGGTCTTGGGGTCGATGCCGCTCATCACCGAGGCCAGCTCGTAGAAGAGCGCCGCGATGCTGTCGCTGTTCTGGGCCAGCCGCGGAAACACCTGCTGGCCGTCGGTCAGGTAGTGATCGGAGTGGTCGAGGGCGCCCGGGCCTTCCGCGATCGCCTGGTGGAGGTCGGTGGCGGCCGGGCCGCTGAGAGCCTGGGCGAAGATCGCCATCACCTGGTCGTTGTGCTGGAACGTGCCCTGGAGCGCCGCCTCGCGCGCCGCCAGCGCCTTCATCAGGCGGTCCCAGTCCGTGATCATGGCCCGGAACTCGGCATGCCAGGCGGCCAGCGTCTGCATCACCTTGGTCAGGCCGCTGATCAGGGAGTCCAGCTGCGTCGAGCTGGAGGCCACCGTGAGCGCGATCTTCTGCAGCGCCTGGGCCAGCTGGCGCAGGTCGCCGGCCGAGGCGTTCATGGCGCTGCCGTTGCCGGCCACGGCCTGGCCCAGGGTGTTGATGACCAGCACCAGGCGGTCGCGCGTGCTCTGGTCCAGCGTGTCCAGGATGCGGTCGATCTCGACCGGTGTCAGCGTGTTCGCGCGCCCGATGCTGCCGCCGTCGGGCATCGGCCCGGACGCCGAGGCGCCGCGGTTGAGCTCCACGTAGGTCTCACCGAGCAGGTTCTTGGCCTTGATCACCGCACGCGCGTCCTTGAAGAGGGGGGCGTACTGGGTGTGGAGGAGCAGGGTGGCCGCCGCGCCGCCGCCGTCGGCCGGCCCCAGCGACTCCACCTTGCCCACGCGCAGGCCGGAGATGGTGACGTCGTCGTTGCTGACCAGCTGGGCGCCGGTGGCGAACACCGCCTTCACGTGGTAGGCGCTCTGCATGAAGAACTCGCCGCCCATCTGGGTGGCCAGGTAGCCGAACACGACCAGGCTGATCAGCGCGTAGCCGATGAAGACCGGCAGGTTCTTCTTGCCTCTCATGGGCTCCGCTCAGTGAGTCGGCGCTGACCAGCCCCGGCACCCCCGGCAGCGGTCCGCTGGGCGCTGCCGGCCGGCCCCCGATCGGGTTGGGGGCGCCCACGGTGCCGTTGCCGGCCACCACGCTGATCCGGGTCGCGTAGCCGGTCCCGTTGGGGTCCATGCCGCCGAACACCACGGGGCCCTCCTGGATGCCCTTGATGAAGGTGTCCAGGTTGGGCAGCAGGCTGTCCAGGCCGGTGCCCAGGTCGTTGGTGAGGCCGCTGATGTCGTGGACGGTGGTGCCCAGCGACACGTTGATGCTGTTGAGGTTGCCGCCGGTGCCGTAGAGGGCGGCGTTGGTGCGGCTGAGGGCGAGGTCGGTCTCCACCAGGGCCCGCTGCAGCTGCACGTCCTGGTCGGCCAGCGTCTTCATGAGGGCGTCGGTGTTCCTGATCAGCGCGCCCAGCTGGTCGCGGCGGTCGGAGCGGGACAGCTCGTCGGTGACCACGGACAGCGAGTTGATGACCTGCTTCAGGTCCTGGTCCTTCTGGGCCAGGGTGTCCGCGATCGCGGCCAGGTCGTTGAGGTCCTGCTGGCCGTAGTGGATGC
>VBIC01000126.1 GCA_005881425.1 Chloroflexota bacterium
CATCCGGCCGCGAGCACGATCGTGAGCGCGAGGCCGATCCGGCGCACGCCGCAAGCGTACTCTCAGCTCCAGATGGCAACAGCCTCGATGACGCTGCCGGCCCGGGCCCGCATGTTCGTCATCCTGGGAGGGCTGACCGCCTTCGGCCCGCTCTCCATCGACATGTACCTGCCGGCGCTGCCCGCGATCGGACGGGAGCTGAGCGCGAGCGAGTCGCTGATACAGCTCACCCTCACCGGCTGCCTGGTGGGGCTGGCTGCGGGCCAGGTGATCGGGGGGCCCTTCAGCGACACCCTTGGCCGCCGGCGTCCGCTGCTCGCCGGCGTCGCGGCCTACGTGGTCACCTCCCTCCTGTGCGCGCTCGCACCCTCCGCCCCCCTCCTGGCCGTGCTCCGCCTGCTCCAGGGGCTCGGCGGCGGCGCGGGCATCGTCATCGCCCGAGCCGTCGTCCGCGACCTCTACGAGGGAGTGGCCGCCGCCCGCTATTTCTCGCGCCTGGTCCTGGTGATGGGGCTGGCCCCCATCCTGGCGCCGGTGCTGGGCGGCCAGCTGCTGCGATTCACCTCCTGGCGCGGCATCTTCCTGATGCTGTCCCTGATCACGGCGCTGCTCTGGATCGCGGCCGCGTCAGCCCTTCCCGAAACCCTGGGTGAGGAGCGGCGGCGCGGGGGTGATCTCGCCGGCGTGCTGCGCACCTTTCGCGGCCTGGCGGGCGACACTCCCTTCCTCCTCTACGCTCTGACCGGAGCACTCGGGTTTGGCGCCATGTTCGCCTACATCGCCGGCTCTCCCTTCGTGCTGGAAGGGATCTACCGGGCGTCGCCGCAGCTCTTCAGCCTGTTCTTCGGCCTCAACGCCTTCGGCTTCATGCTGGCCAGCCAGATCAACGGCAGCCTGGTCAGCCACATAGCCCCGGGCCGGCTGCTGGCCCTGGGCGTGTCCTTGAACGCGGCGGCGGGCTGCGCCCTGCTGGCCGTGGTCCTGCTCGGAGGGCTCGGTCTGCCCGCTGTCCTCCCACCGCTCTTCCTGCTGGTCTCGAGCGTCGGCTTCGTGATTCCCAACGCCACGGCGCTGGCTCTCTCGCGGCACCCCGAGGCCGCCGGCACCGGCTCGGCGCTGCTGGGCGTGATCCAGAGCGGCATCGCCGCCGTCGCGGCTCCGCTGGTGGGTATCGCGGGCAGCAGGTCGGCGCTGCCTATGGCCGCCGTCATCGCCGCCTGCGGCGCCGGAGCCCTGGCCGCCCTGGTCAGGCGCCGGCCGGCTCAGGATGGGCGCGCAGAGAGGCGACCGGACCGGCCAGAAGCCAGAGCGGCGACGCGAGAGTGATGACGCCTGCGATCAGGACTGTCCGGGGGACGCCGATCGAGGAGGCCAGCAGGCCGCCGATCACGGCACCGACCGGCACCGTCGACCAGACCAGCGTGCGGATGGTCGCGTTCATACGGCCCTGGACGCGATCGGGCGTCACCGCCTGGCGAAGGCTGACCTGGTTGATCTCGAACAGGGGCGATGGTGTGTAGATCAGCAACCAGGCGGCGCTCAGGACGGCCAGCGGCGGACCGAGCACGGCTGCGGGCATGAGCAGGATTCCGAAGGCCGAGACCAGCGGGGACAGCACCAGGGCGCGGCCGAGTCCGAGCTTTCGCGCCAGCACGGTCGCGGTCAGCGCCCCGGGGACGAAGCCAAGAGCGCCGACGGTAAGGACCAGGCCCACCTGGGCCGGCGTCAGGCGCAGCTGCCGGTAGGCGAAGAGAAGCCAGACCGCCGCCATCATGTTGGTGCCGAAGGTCATGGTGGCGTCGCAGCCGGCCAGGCCGCGCAGGACGTCGTTGGAGCGGACCGAGCCGATCCCTTCCCGCAGCTCGGCCCAGAACGTGGCCGGAAGCGCCGGCTCCCCTGCGGCCACCCGGCCGCGCGGCTCCGGGTGGCGGATGGCGGCCAGCGCCGCGGTCGAGATCAGCAGCGCGACCACCGCGCTCAGCATCGCCCAGGCGGATCCGATCAACTGGATGATCAGGCCTCCCAGCCCCGGCCCGAAGGTGTGCGAGGCTGAGTGGCTGACCTCCAGCTTCTGGTTCGCCTCCAGCAGGTCGCGGCGCTCGACCAGGGAGGGAAGATAGGACTGGTAGGCGACCTCGTAGAAGACGTTGAAGACGCTGGCCAGGAGCGCGACCGCGTAAAGCTGGCCCATGGTCAGGACATGCAGCACGAACGCTGCCGGCAGGGAGGCGTAGGCGAGGATCGGGCCCACGTTGGCCGCGATCATGATCGGCCGTCGCGGCAGGCGATCGGCCCAGACGCCCGCCACCAGACCGAGCACCGGAAAGCCCACGAACTCCAACCCGACCAGGACCCCCACCTGGGCCGGACCGGCGTGGAGCTGGAGGATGGCGAGGGTGGGCAGGGCGAGATCGACCACCTGGCCTCCGAACATGTCGATCCACTGGCTGAGCCATAGCCTGAGGAAGTCGTGGTGACCCCAGAGCCGGCCCCGAAACCACCAGCGCATCCAACGCATCCTAGTGGGACTTGACAAGGGTCGCCTGGGGGCGGTTAGGTAGAAGCCAAAAGAAGGAGGGAAGCATGGCCAGCACGACTGCCGCGCCGCCACGCTCGGGCGAGCTGCTCTCGGAGCGGATCGCCGGCGGCATCCTGCCCAAGGTACTCGGGCCGTTCGACATGGTCGCCATCTTCGTCGCCATCGTCCTCTTCGCCAACCAGGGGTCGGTCATCCAGGCCGCCGGAGCGGCGGGATTCGTCTACTGGATCATCGGCTTCATCACCTTCCTCATCCCGGGCGCGATCGTCACCGGCCAGCTGGGGCTGATGTTCCCGGGCGAGGGGTCCATCTACGTCTGGACGCACAAGGCCCTGGGCAGCTTCTTCGGCTTCTTCGCCGGCTTCTGCGCCTGGTGGCCCGGGGTGCTGGTCATGGTGGCAACCGGTGACCTGGTGATGACCATGCTCCAGTTCCTGGGCACGACTCAGAACCAGAACTGGCTCAGCGAGTCCTGGCAGCAGGGTCTGGTCATCCTGGCGGTCATCTGGTTCTCGACCGTGCTCTCGATCATGCGCTTTCGCGTGACCCAGAACATGGTCAACACCGTGTTCGTCGTCTACGGCGCGGCCATTGCCGCGGTCGCCCTGGCGGGGATCACCTGGCTGATCAGCGGACACAAGGCGGCCAACAGCTTCGCGGCGTCGTCGTTCGCCCTCACAGGAGGCAACGCAACCTTTTACGGCCTGGTCATCCTGGCCCTGCTCGGGATCGAGGTGCCGCTGAACATGGGCGTCGAGATCAGGGAGCGCCGCGCCATCACGAGCTATCTCTTCTGGGGCTCGATCGTGGTCATGGCCGCCTACCTGCTCCTCACCTTCGGCGCCATGGTGGTGGTCCCGCAGAACCAGGCCAACTCGACCTACGCCATCCTGCAGGCGGTGCAGATGGCGCTGGGGACGCCGATCGCCTGGATCGTCACGCTGATCCTGATCGCCTTCTTCATGTTCAACACCACTGTCTACAACTATTCCTTTGCCCGGCTGCTCTTCGTCAGCGGCCTGGACCGGCGGCTGCCGGCCTTCGTGGGCAGGGTCAACGCCAACAAGGTGCCCCAGAACGCGGTGCTGGTGCAGGCGGTCCTGACCACGATCGTCACCGCCATCACCTTCTTCCTCTTCGGACTGGCGGGAAACATCAACCTCGGCACCCAGATCTACATCGTGCTGCAGGCCGCCGTGACCGTGATCTGGTGCCTGTCCATGGTCATGCTCTTCGCCGACGTCCTGATCATCCGGTCCAAGTACCCGGAGGAGTTCAGGCGGGAGCAGCTTGCCCCGGTGGGAGTCTTCGTCCTGGCCTCGGTGGTCGGGGCCATCGCCAGCGCGGTCGGGATCTGGGTCACGCTGACCGGGTCCTGGAACGTCGCGCTGATCGGGAACCGCGACTGGCTCCTGATCGTGGGCGGCGTCGCCGTGGTCTCGCTGGTCGTAGCCGTGGTCGTGTACCTGATGGGCCTCAACCAGGCCCGGCGGGCGCTGGCGACCGCCGGGAAGGCCTGATGGCGACCACGATCCAGCGCCCCCAGACGGCGAGCGACGCCGCCGCCCAGCGGGGCGAGATCGTGGCGCGGGCCGAGGCCTCTGGCCTCAAGCTCGTCCGCTTTCTCTACTGCGACAGCGATGGCATCATCCGGGGCAAGGCCAGCGGGATGGCTTCCCTGGAGGAGCGGCTGGAGACCGGGATCGGCCTGACGGTGGCGATGCAGGCCTTCACCATGCTCGATCACCTGGCCTCCGTGGAGGGGATGGGACCGGTCGGAGAGATCCGATTGGTCCCCGACCCGACCACCTTCACCATCGCACCCTACGCGCCCAAAACCGGCGTCGTCCTGGTCGACCTGGTCAGCCTCGACGGCCAGCCCTACCCCGCCTACGGCCGCACCTTCCTCAAGCGAATGATCGAGAAGGCGGCCGAGCGGGACCTGAGCCTGGTCGCGGCATTCGAGCCGGAGTGGTCGCTGGCCCGCAAGGACGGCGACCTCTATCAACCGATCGATCGAAGCGGGTGCTTCACGACCTACGGCATGAACAGCGCCGCCGAGGTCATCCTGGAGATCGTCGAGGCCCTGGAATTGCAGGGCCTCCCGGTGCAGCAGTACTACGCGGAGCTGGGCTGGGGCCAGCAGGAGCTCTCCATCCGGCACGCGCCGGCGCTCCAGGCGGCCGACCGCCACATCCTCTATCGGGAGACGGTGCGCGGCGTGGCGCTCAGGCACGGTCTCTATGCCTCGTTCGCGCCCAAGCCCTGGGGCGACCAGGCGGGCAACGGATGCCACCTGCATTTCTCGGGCTGGAACCGCGCCCGCACCGTCAACCGCTTCCACGACGAGAGCGGACAGTATGGCCTGTCCGCCCTGGCCCGCCAGTTCATGGCGGGGATCATGGAGCACCTGCCAGGGCTGCTGGCGCTCACCTGCGCCTGCGTCAACTCCTATCGCCGGCTCCAGCCGCAGATGTGGGCCAGCGCTTATCGGGCCTGGGGACCCGACAACCGCGAGGGCGCCCTGCGCGTGGCTTCCACCTTCTGGGGCCACGAGGCGGAGTCGACCAACGTCGAGCTCAAGTCCTGCGACTCGAGCGCCAACCCCTATATCGCCCT
>VBIC01000081.1 GCA_005881425.1 Chloroflexota bacterium
GTCGCACGATCCGCGTCCACTCGCGGCCCAGTTCCCCCCTGCGGCCTCCCTCCTCCTGCCATCGATCCACGGTCTCGATCAGCGACCAGTCGGTCAGCTCACGATATCGCTCCAGATCGTCCAGGGGATTGCCTGCCAGCAACAGCTCCACCGTCTCCCCGAAGATCTCCCGCATGTGGAGGTCGATACGTCGAACCGTGCGGTGATAGTAGATGTTGTTGTAGAGGTAGAGCCGTGCGTTCAGAAACATGTGCAGCGCCTGGGCCGCGTGCTGGTGCAGCACCATTCCGGAGCCGTCGAGGAACGAGTAGTGCAGCAGCCGCTGGAGGTCGACCGGCCCGGCTCTGACCCCGCACATGTAGGCGTCGCGGGCCACGTAGTCCAGATTGTCGGCGGTGTAAAGGCCGTTGAGCACCGGCTTGAGGAGACGGACCCAGGCCGGCGGAGGGGGACCGTCCAGCGGGTGCCTGGCGATCAGCTCCGCCACCCAGCGGGGATCCACCCGCTCGCCGGCTTCGAAGGGCCCGCCCGGGCTCGCCTCCAGAGCCTCGATCGCTTGCCGCAGGGGGCCGAGAATGAGGGCCCGACCGACAGCCTCGTGGTCGATGCCGTAGCGGTCCAGGTAGTTCTGGTCGAAGAAGTGGCCGAAGGGTCCGTGGCCGGCATCGTGGAGGAGACCGGCGACCCGGACCGTCTCCTCGACACAGGCCGGGGACGGCGCCGCGGGGTCGAGTCCACGGAGATCGCGGTCGAGGCGCCGGGCCCAGTCGCCGGCCAGATGCATGGCCCCCAGAGCGTGCTGAAAGCGCGAATGCTCCGCCCCCGGAAACACCCACCAGGCGGACTGCAGCTGGTGAATCCGCCGCAGGCGCTGGAGCCAGGGATGATCGAGGAGATCCTGCTCCGAGGCGCCGCTGCGGCCTCGCCCCTGCTTGGTGATCTTGATGTAGCCGTGGACCGGATCGGCGACCAGATTGACGTCATCGAAGCGCTGCATCGCACCGTGAATTCTAATCTCGTTCCTTCGGCGCCTTGCGCCCGCTACCATCGTCTACGTGGAGCGGGCCGTGATCGTCGACGCCGTCCGGACGCCGATCGGACGCTACGGCGGCGCCCTGCAGGACCACCGGCCGGACGACCTCGCCGCCCTCGTCATACGAGCCGTGGTCGGCCGCAATCGCCTGGACCCGGAGAGCATCGAGGACGTCTTCTTCGGCGACGCCAACCAGGCCGGCGAGGACAATCGCAACGTCGCCCGGATGGCGGTCCTGCTCGCGGGACTGCCGGTGACGGTGCCTGGGGCCACCATCAACCGCCTCTGCGGATCCGGCCTGCAGGCCGTGATCTCGGCCGTACGCGAGATCGAGACCGCAAACGGTGAGCTCTTCCTGGCCGGCGGAGTCGAGTCGATGACACGGGCGCCCTTCATCCTGCCCAAGCCCAGCCGCGGCTTCGAGCGCGGGCCGCAGACGCTATACGACAGCGCCCTGGGATGGCGGATGGTCAACCCACGCATGGCGGAAGAACACACCCTGAGCCTGGGTCAGACCGCCGAGGCGGTGGCCCGGCGGGGGGGAATCACACGTGAGGAGCAGGATCGCTTCGCGCTGCAGAGCCACCACCGCGCGGTCGCGGCGCAGGACGCCTGTCACTTCCAGGAGGAGCTGGAGCCGGTTCCGCGCCCCGCCGGCGAGGCGGTGCTGCGGGACGAGGGACCCAGGCGGGACACGACTCTGGAGAAGCTGGCGGCGCTCAAACCGGCCTTCGAAGCCGAGGGGACGGTGACGGCCGGCAACTCATCCCCCCTCAATGACGGCGCAGCCTGCCTGCTGCTGGCCTCCGCCGGCCGGGCCCAGGCCCTGGGCCGCAAGCCGCTGGCCCGGGTGGTCTCCGCCGCCAGCGCGGGTGTCGAGCCGGCCCTGATGGGCCTCGGCCCGATCCCCGCCAGCCGTAAGGCGCTGGCCCGTGCCGGGCTGAAGCCGGCCGATCTGGACGTGGTCGAGATCAACGAGGCCTTCGCCTCCCAGGCGATCGCCTGCGTTCGCGGTCTCGATCTCGATCCTGCCCGGGTCAACCCCAACGGCGGCGCCATCGCACTCGGCCATCCGCTGGGAGCCAGCGGCGCCCGCATCCTCACCACCCTGGTCCACGAGCTGGCGCGCCGGGGCGGACGCTACGGCCTGGCAACCATGTGCATCGGCGTCGGCCAGGGTATCGCGCTCGTCGTCGAATCCCTGGCTTGAGGGCTGCGGAGGACTATTTGTGAGGAGTCCTGCTACTCTTCGTCATCCTCGGCGCCTTCCAGGGTGAGCATCAGGCCGTCCTGGAGGTCGTAGAGGGCGTCCATCGCCTCTGCGATCCCGAGGTCGTCGGGGGCCCTGGCTCCGAGCGGATGCTCCATCTCGGCCGCCAGCTCGTGCACCCGCGAGGACAGTTCAGGGGTGAGCTGGGTCTCCTCGGCGATGTTGAGCAACTCCAGCTCGTCGAGTAGCCCGTCGATCTGGCGGATTCGATTCCGGCGGGCATAGCGCTGCTCGCGCTCGAGATGCCATCGCTCACGGAGCGCAGAAATCTGGACCGAGGTCTGCTCGATCATCTTCCCCGTTCCGGACGCCCTGGTCATAGCTGTGCCGAGTGATTACTGTACTTTCAAAGCCGCAATTGGTCAAGGAGATCGAGTTCAGACCGCTCGACGTGGAGGCGGTGAAGGCCCGGCTCGAGGCTTCGGCCATCCCCTGGTCGATCCGCCACCTGGCCGAGTGTTCGAGCACCCAGGACCTGGCCGAGGAGGCGGCCCTTGGCGGCCACGGCCCGGGCCTGGTGGTGAGCACCGATTTCCAGCGCACGGGCCGCGGGCGCCGGGGCGGAACCTGGACCGCGCGGCCGGGGAGCTCCCTCCTGGTCTCGATCCTTCTGCAGCCGCCGCCCGCGCTGCTGCCCCTCACCCCCCTGCTGGCAGGCATCGCCGTGGTCCAGGGGATCGAGTCCAGCTGCGGGCTCAGGGCGGAGCTCGAGTGGCCCAACGACGTCATGGCCGGGGGCCGCAAGCTGGCCGGGATCCTGGTCCAGCGCCCGCCCGGGCCCACGGCCGTGGTCGGCATCGGGGTCAACGTCAGGGCAGCGCCCTCCGGCCTGGAGGATGGGGCCAGGGCGACCTGCCTCAATAGCGAGCTGGGCCGTACCGTGGCCCGCGAGCCGCTCCTGGCCGGCATCCTCGAAGCCATCGCCGGAGGGCTGCAGCAGGCCGCCCTGTCCGGTCCTGCCTGGGTGCGCCGGGCCTGGCTGGCGCGCACCTCGATGATGGGCCGGCGCCTGGCCTTCGAGGACGGTACAACCGAGCGGGTCGGGACCGCGCAGGACCTGCTGGAGGACGGCGCCCTCGTGGTCCGGCTCGACGACGGCAGCCCGCTCCGGCTGGTGGCCGGGGCGGTGCGACACGTCAGGACGGACCTGCCTCAGTCGTAGGTCCGGCCGCCGTCCTCGATGAAGCCACCCTCGTGGGTGCCCTGGGGATCGTGGTGGGTGAAGTGGATGAGACCGCCCTGCGCGTTCCAGATGTACTCGCCGTGGACGATCACCCGGTCACCCACCTGGACCGGCACCCGCCGCCCGAGGCTCAGGTTGTGGTCGATCAGCACCGTGACGCTGAAGGCATCCAGGCGGACGACGAAACGCTCGTGAGCTCCGGCGGGACCGCCGGAGTCGGCCAGGACACGGACCACCGTGCCCTCGGCGGTGACCTCCACCTGCGAGTGGTGCTGCTGGTAATCGCGGGCGATCGCGGCGTCGTCCGGCCGGGGCGTTCCCCAGCAGGCAGCCAGGACCAGAACCGTCGACGCGCACGCCCAGGCGCGGAGCAGCCGGACTAGGTTACGGTCACCGTCCCCTGCATGCCCGAGTGGATGGTGCACTTGTAGGCGAAAGTCCCGGCCGTGCTGAAGGTCTGGACGAACTTGGTCCCCTGCGAGCACAGCCCCGAATCGAAGCTGCCGTTGTCGGCGGTGACGGTGTGCGAGCTGGAGGCGTCCTGCCAGTCCCACTCGACAGCCTGGCCGGCCTTGATGCTCACCGACTTGGGATCGAAGGCTCCGATCGTGTTGGGATCGGCAACGATCTTCACCATCTGGGCCGCGGTCGCCGAGGCGGCGCTGCTGGCGTTGCACCCGCCCCCGCCGCCGCCACCGGTCGTGTTGTCCGGACTACCGCCGCAGGCGGCCAGCAGCAGGGCACAGCCCAGGGCAGCGGCCATCTTCCACACGCTCACCTTTGCCTCCTTTCGCTGAAGCTCCTCCATGAGTCTACGGACGACCCGCTTTCAGGGTCAAACGGTGGGGCGGCCGCGCGCCGGAAATCAGGTCGCAGCCCGACCCGCACCAGCCGCCGGGGCGCCCTCTGCCGGCCTGGCCCAAGACTCAATCGTGGAGCGCACGATATTCACGGCGCGCGTCCCTGATCCAGAGCGCGAGGGCACAGACGCCGGTCAGCGCGCCGACTGCCAGCATCACGGGACTGATGACGAGCCCGGTCAGAGTCAGGGCGATCCCGACCGCCAGCATCAGCGGCCACCAGCTGGGGCCGGGAAGGTGGATCTCCTCCTCATGCGTGACATGGGATTCGGGATCACGCTCGCTCACTTGGTGAAGCCCACGTAGATGACGGCCCACAGGATCGAGGCGGCCAGCATCAGGACTGCGACCACGAACATCAGTGATCCGAGGCGAACGTTGGCGCGCGCTTCACTTCGTTTCACAGGACCTCCTCGTCTTTCATGCGATGAGCCGATCAGCGACCATGACGCCGAACAGGACGGCCAGGTAGGCGAGCGAGTAGTCGAACAGCGGCCGCGCGAAGCGGCGGCGCCGGTCGATCAGGTTGGCCAGGGCGAAGGCCACGAATCCCGCGCCAAGCACAACCGCGCCGGCCAGGTAGAGATAGCCGAGCGCGCGGGTCGCGAAGAGCATCATGCTGAGGGCGACCAGGACCAGCGTGTACCAGAGGATCAGGCGCCTGGCCTCCCGCTCCGGCACGACCACCGGCAGCATCGGGATTCGCGCCCGCGCGTAGTCGCCCTTGAGCCAGAGCGCGAGCGCCCAGAAATGGGGCGGTGTCCAGAAGAAGACGATGGCGAAGAGATAGAGAGCGGTCAGATCGAGCGAGTGGGTCACGGCCGCCCAGCCCACCAGCGGCGGCATGGCGCCTGCGGCGCCGCCGATCACGATGTTCTGGGCCGTCGACCGTTTCAACCATGCCGTGTAAACCAGCACGTAGAAGAGAAGCGCGCTCAGGGCCAGCGTCGCCGCCAGCACGTTGACGCCGAAGGCCAGGATCAGGAAGGCGATGACTCCCAGGGCGATACCGAAGGCGAGGCCGTGCTCGGGCGTGATCCGGCCGTCGGGGATGGGCCGCCGACGGGTTCGCAGCATCGCGGCGTCGACGTCGCGGTCGATCCAGCAGTTGATGGCGCCGGCGCCGGCCGCGGCCAGGGCTCCGCCGAGCAGAGTCAGCAGGACCAGCCGTGTGGAGGGCCAGCCCCGGGCGGCGATCATCATGCTGCCCAGAGCGGTCACCAGCAGGAGCGGGATGATGCGCGGCTTGGTCAGGCTGAGGTAGTCGAGCGCCACGTCGCGGAAGAGCCGGCCCACTCCGCCGCGGGCCGGGGCCCCGCTCCTGTCGGCCAGGGGCGCTGACGGAAGGCGTGAGGCCATCACGCTCAGCGTCACGGTCCCGACCCAGACAGCAGTCGCCAGCGCCAGGTGCAGGCCGCGCAGCGCTGCGGGCAGTGCCAGGAGAACGACCGCCGCACCGACCGCGACCTGGAAGGCCAGGGCGGCCAGGGTCAGGGCGACCCAAAGCCGCACCCGACGCGAGCGCCCGAGCCGGCCCAGGACCGTCAACAGGGAGACGACGATGACGGCTGCCAGGAGCGCGGCCAGGCCTCGGTGCGCCAGCTGGATCAGAGGCAGGCGGTCGAAGGACAGGGTCAGCCCTGCGCCGCACAGGGGCCAGCCGGTGCAGGCCGCGCTGGCGCCGCTTTCCACGACCAACGAGCCGCTGAGGATCAGAAGGTAGGCCGCCCCCGCCGCCCGTCGCGCGGAGCGCAGGCTCGGCCGGTCGAGTGCGCCCTCCTCGGGCAGGGGCAGGACAGCGGCGACGGCGGTGACACAGGCGGCCCCCAGCAGCGCCTGCGCCGTGGCCAGATGGACCAGGACCACGGTGGGAGGCAGCTGGAGCAGCACGGCGATCGCGCCGAGCGCGACCTGAAGCCCGAGCAGGAGCAGGGCAATGGTCGCCGGCCAGCGCAGGTCGGGGCGGCGGCGGCCAAGCAGCCAGGCGGCGAGCGCGGTCGAGACCAGCAGCACGCTGGTCAGCGACGCGGTGGTTCGATGGGAGTACTCGATGATGGGATGGAGATCGAGCGGCGGGAGCAGGTGGCCGTGGCAGAGCGGCCAGTCCGGACAGCCCAGCCCCGAGCCCGAGACACGCACCACCCCGCCCAGAACGACCGCACCGTAGGCGGCCGCCGCCCCGGCCAGGGACAGCACCCGCAGGGTGCGCATCATGGAAGCCGGGTCAGGACGCGCGTTCCGCGGCCGCGCGCCTTAAGTCGCGGAGCGGCCTGGCGCTACGCACGGTGGGAACGGTGTCGAAGTTGTGCGCGGGTGGCGGCGACGCCGTCGCCCATTCCAGCGTGTTGCCCATCCAGGGATCCGCCGGGGCGCGGCGACCCGCCCAGAGGCTGATCAGGAGGTTGACGATGAAGAGCAGGATCCCGGCAGCGATGGTGAAGGCACCGATGGTGACCACCCAGTTCCAGTCGGCCCAACCGATCCGGTTCGAGTGATAGGTCGCGATCCGGCGTGGCATCCCCAGCAAGCCCAGGAAGTGCATGGGCATGAAGGTCATGTTGAAGCCGATCAGCAGGACCCAGAAGTGCAGCTTGCCGAGCGCCTCATCGAGGTAGCGCCCGGTCATCTTGGGGAACCAGTAGTACATCCCGGCGAAGAAGCCGAAGACGCTGCCTCCGAAGAGCACGTAATGGATGTGAGACACGACCCAGTAGGTGGCGTGGATCTCGTAGTCGACTGCCAGCGAGGCCATGAAGACGCCGTCCACACCTCCTACCAGGAACTGGAGCACGAAGGCAACGGCGAACAGCATCGCCGTCGTGTACTTGATCGACCCGCCCCAGAGCGTGGCCAGCCAGTTCAGGACCTTCACCCCCGAGGGGACCGCGATCATCATCGTGGTGAACATGAAGAATTCCTGGAGGGCCAGAGGCAGGCCGGTGGTGAACATGTGGTGGGCGAAGACCATGAAGCCGAGCACGCCGATGGCGGCCATGGAGAACGCCATCGCCCGGTAGCCAAAGATCGGCTTGCGGGCGAAAACCGGAATGATCTCGGAGACGACGCCGAAGGCGGGCACGATCATGATGTAGACCGCGGGGTGCGAGTAGAACCAGAAGATGAACTGATAGAGAAGGGGGTCCGAGCCGTGGGTGAAGAAGGTCGTCCCCAGCTGCCTATCCATCAGCACCATGGCGAGGACACCGGCCAGGAATGGGCTGGCCAGGAGCACCAGGCCGGCCGTGACCTCCACCGACCAGACGAAAAGCGGCAGCCGGAACCAGCTCATGCCCGGGGCGCGCATGTTGTGGATGGTGACCAGGAAGTTGATCGCGCCCATGATCGACGAGATGCCGAGGATGTGGAGTCCGAGGATCCACAGGTCCTGCCCCAGCCCGGGGGAGAAGGCCTTCTCGGTCAGGGGAACGTAGCCGGTCCAGCCGGCTGCGGCGGCGCCGGTCTGGGTCAGGAGCCCGGCGTACATCGTGAGGCCCCCCAGGGGGATCAGCCAGAAGGCAAAGGCGTTGATCCGCGGGAAGGCCATGTCGCGGGCCCCGATCATGAGCGGGACGAAGTAGTTGCCGAGGCCGCTGAAGACGGGGATGATCCAGAGGAAGATCATCGTCGTCCCGTGCAGCGTCATCAGCTCGTTGTAGGTCTGGGGGTTGAGGAAGGTGTTGTTCGGCGCGGCCAGCTGGGTGCGCATGAGCAGTGCGAAGATCCCGCCCGCCAGGAAGAAGAGGAAGGTGGTGTACAGGTAGAGAGCGCCGATCTTCTTGTGATCGGTGGTCGTCAGCCACTCGACTACGCCGGCTCCGGGTGCACGGCTGGCCGCTGCCGGGAGTGCGATCGCTGCCATCAGTCCCTGGTCCTCTTGGAATGCCGCGGTGGAATGGTTCGCATGCTACTTCATCGCCGCGTACCAGCTGTCGTACTGGCCTGAGGTCATGGCGATGACCTGGATCTGCATCAGGGCATGGCCCCGGCCACAGAGCTCATTGCACTCACCGAGGTAGGTGCCGGGCTGGCTGGCCTCGATCCAGCCATGGTTGGTCTGGCCCGGGATGGCGTAGACCTGCCCGCCCAGGCGCGGAACCCAGAAGGCGTGCAGGACATCCTTGCTCGTGACCTCCAGGCGGACCACCCTGCCGGTCGGGATGGTCAGGTCGGAGCGTCGCTTTCCGTTCGGGTACTGGTACTGGAAGGCGAACTGCTGGGCGATGACCTTGATCGTCATGTCGGCCGTCGGGCCGTTGCGGACGAAGTCCATGCTGCTGAAGGTCAGCCCGAAGATGAAGATCAGCATCACGAAGGGCAGGGCGGTCCAGGCGAACTCGAGCCGGGAGTTGCCATGCACCTGCGGCGGCTCCCGGTCGTCCCGCCGGCGGAAGCGGATCGCAGCGTACAGGATCAGCCCGCCGACCACGACCAGGACGAACATCGCCATCCAGAAGACGAACTGATAGACCGAGAGGATCCGGCAGGCATCCGGTCCCGCGCAGTCCAGTGGACTGACGTCGACAGGCTGAACCGCCGCCAGCAGCGCGCCTGCGGCGATCATCGGTGAAAGAACCACCAGCGGCCTTCGCGCACCGGCTCACCCCGGCGCAGCCTGGCCACCAAACGGGCGTCGTGCAGGGCCGCGTACCAGAGGGCCAGCGCGCCCAGGAAGAAGCCGGTGAAGAGGAACAGCGAGAAGATCTGGACCGCCAGCGAGAGCACCACGGCCGGCCCTCCCCGAGGCCGCCACCAGACCAGTAACGCGTCCGTCAGGGCGGGCACGTTGACGCTGACGAAGAACAGGCCGCTGACGGCACCGAGGAAGGTGATCGCCTTGCGAGGCTGCCGGTTGTAGAGCTGGCCGAGGCCCGGGATCAGGCTCAACCAGCTGGCCGCCGCCAGGCCGGGCCGGCGGCGAGGCGCCGGTGAGGGACGCGTTTCCGGTTCGACCACTCGATCGGCCAGCATTATCGCTGCGTCATCCGGTAGCAGTAGTAAGCCACCAGCAGCAGCGTGGCGGCGGCCCAGATCAGGACGAAGACGAAGTCGCCCAGGCCCGGATCGCGGCTGAAGTTGAGGAGGCGGACCAGCAGGTCGATCATGGCTCAGCCACCGGCCTTGTGGGCCTTGAACAGGTCCAGCGTGTACTCGCCGAAGATCACGGCGAAGGTGAGCGCGGCCAGGATCACGAAGGCCACGAGCGTGCCGATCAGGTTGCGAATCGCCTGGCGTCTCATGGCAGGCTGGTGTACTGCTGCCAGAGTCGAATCCAGTGGACCAGCAGGTCTATCTGCGAGTTGGACATCAGATGCTTCAGCCCCCAGGGCGGCATGATCGAACCCAGGTGCTCGGAGCCGAGATTGCCGGCGAAGATGCAGCGGTGATAGTAGTCGTCGTTGAAGAATCCCAGCCGATTCTGATCGTCCAGCGGCGGCCCCTTGAGGCCTTCGCCGGTGGCCCCGTGGCACTGGGCGCAGCTGTTCTCGTAGAGCTGGGGCGCGTTCTGGTAGACGGCGAAGGGGTTGGGCACCAGGTTCTGGTGCGCCCCGGCTTCGGTGGTCGCCTGGCGGTTGCCGTTGTGGCAGATGACGCAGCCCGTCTCGTCGATGCCCAGGCCCTTGTACTGGCTGGGGAGGAAGCCGGTCAACTGCGCCACCTCGGGCTTGCCGGTGGCCGGATCGGTGACCGCGTGGCCGTTGACGTCGAGCACGTAGTAGGGCATGGCCTTCGGATCCTGGCACTGGAGCGGGACGCTGCCGGCGCCGGGAGCGGCCGCGGCGGGCGACGCGCCCGGGGATGGACTGGCACGGGACGCCGACGGCGAGGCGGCGGGCGATGGGCTCGCGGCCGCGGCCGCGGCCGAAGCCGAGGCGGCGGGGGCGGCGGGCGACGGGCTGGCCCCGGCCGCCGCCGCTGCGCTGGCCGGCCGGCAGATGAGCGTGTCCTGGCCGTACTTCGCGAACACGGCATCGTTGATGACCGCCGGATGGTTGGCGCCCAGCCTGCGGGCCGCCTCCTGCGGTCCGATCTTGACCGCGTCCGGCACATGGCAGGTGATGCAGCGCTCCACCTGGAAGTTGCCGTTGACCTGCACCTTGGGGAAAAGCTGCTGGATGTCACCGACGCTGAAATCGGCGCCGTAGCGCGCCGCGTACTGCTGCTGGATCGGGACGTAGGGCCGGTTGAAGTCCTGGTAGAAGGCGAACGCCAGCAAGGCGACGAAGAGGATGCCGACCGCAAGGAAGGCCCGGCCCAGCATCAGGCCGCGCCCTCAGCTCTCATTGCCCAGCACCCATCCCCAGTCGAAGTTGAACTCGTGGCCCCGGAAGAAGGTGCCGACCAGCACCAGGCCGACGGTGATCACGGCGTAGAGGGCGAAGAGGAAGATGGCCAGCTTGCGCTCGGACGGGCGCCGGCTCGGGTTGCGGTCCAGATAGGGCACCAGGATCATGAGCACGATGACGAAGGTGGGGAAGGCGACTCCGGCCATCAGCGGTGGGAAGCGCGCCAGGAGCTCCTGCAGTCCCAGGAAGTACCAGGGCGCCTTCGACGGGTTGGGGGTCATCGCGGGATTGGCTTTCCCCAGCAGCGGTGCCTGGAGCCAGATGGAGACGACCAGCAGGAAGACGGTCATCGCCACCATAGCGATGAACTCCTTGAAGACGAACTCGGGGAAGGAGACGATCATCTCGTCTTCGCTGTCGTCGCGAAGCTGGAGCGGCGGCTCGCTCAGCCCCCGGCGGCGGGCCTCCACCCGGTCGCGGGCATCGAGGCGTTCGCGGGCGCCGGTGGCCATGCCGGGTCAGAGCCCCCCGCTGAAACCGTCCTTGCGGACCCGCCAGAAGTGGACGACCATCAGGAGGAAGCCGATCAGGGGCAGCCCGACCACGTGGGCCACGTAGAAGCGCAGCAGCGTGGCGTCACCGACGGCGCGTCCGCCCAGCATCAGGTAGCGCGTATAGGGGCCGGCGATCGGAGCGTACTTGGCCATGTTGGTGCCCACGGTCACGGCCCAGATCGATAGCTGGTCCCAGGGCAGCAGGTAGCCGCTGAAGCTGAGGAGCAGGGTGATCAGGAGCAGGAAAGTCCCGATCGCCCAGTTGAACTCGCGCGGCTTCTTGTACGCGCCCGTCAGGAAGACTCGGGCCATGTGCAGCCAGACGGTGATCACCATGGCGTGGGCCGCCCAGCGGTGCATGTTGCGGATCACGCCGCCGAAGGTGACCACGAACTGCAGGTCGCGCATGTCCTGGTAGGCATGGCTGGTGGCGGGGACGTAATAGAACATCAGGTACAGGCCGGTCACGGTCAGGACGATGAAGAGGAAGAAGGAGAGGCCGCCCAGGCAGAGGGTGTAGGACATCCGGATCCAGGAGCGGCGGACCCGGACCGGATGGATGTGGAGGACGAAGTTGGTCAGCGCCGTTCTGGCCGCGATCTTGTCGGTGAGGGGCAGGCCGTGCCGGAACAGCGAGCTCACCATCTGGGCCAGGACCGAGTAGATCTCGTCGATGGCCGCGCCGATCATTTTCATCCGGTTTCCCCTGAGAGCTGGCCGATCAGACTTTGAGCCGGGTGGTCAGGTCCACGAAGCTGTGCCGGTCGAGGAGCAGGTGCCCGTCGCGCCCCTTCTGGACCTGGATGTGGTCCATGGGCCTGGGCGCCGGCCCATAGAAGTTTACCGAGTCGCGGAAGTACCGGCTGCCGTGGCAGGGGCACTTGAAGCCCTGCACCGCCGGGTTGGCCGGAGAGGCCGATTGTCCGGTCAGTGGATCGCGCAAACCGCCGATTCCTTTTGCGACCAGGTCCGAGGTGACATCGGTGAAGTAGCGGGGCGTGCAGCCCAGGTGAGTGCAGATCAGGTTGAAGGCATAGATGCCGTCGGGGTCGCGGTTGATCACCACCCGCTTGTCGATCAGCACGGTCGTGCTGCCGACCCCGTATTCCGAGGCCAGGCCCGCCTTGAACAGCGAGGGCTCCTCATAGGTGGCGTTCGGATAACCGAATCGCACCGCCTCCACGCAGGCGGCCAGCGAGGCGGCGAGGAACGCCAGCCAGCCCAGGATGGCGAAGAAGCTCCGCCTCGAGATCTCACGGCTGTCCTCGGCCAGACGGCGGAGGCCGACCATCAGACGTAAGGGTTGTGGGCGGGTGGCGTCAGGATGGTGGCGAAGACGATGGTGGACGCCATGATGATCAGGAAGAGCAGCGAGACCAGCAGGCAGCCGAGGTCGGCCTTGATCGCCAGCAGGACACCGCGCACGGCAATGAGGATAGCAACCGGGTGGATTCGGCGTCCACCGGCCCGGGACGCGATAGGGTCGCCACCCGATGCGTCGACTCGCGTCCGGACCCGGGCTGGATACCATTCCCGGCATGGATGACGGGCCGATGACGCAGGAGGTGGTGGTGCGGACGGGCCGCCACAGCGAACTGCGGGACGTGACCGCGGCGGTCGAGGAGCGAGTCGCCTCGAGCGGCGTCCGCGAGGGCGTCTGCCTGGTCTTCGTCCCGCACACCACCGCCGGGGTGCTGATCAACGAGAACGCAGACCCGGGGGTGCTCGAGGACGTGATCGCGACCCTCGATCGGCTGGTGCCCTGGAAGGGCGACTACCGGCACAACGAGGACAACGCAGCCGCTCACATCAAGGCGATCCTGGTGGGGGCGTCGCAGCTGGTTCCGGTCCGGGACGGGCGGCTCAGCCTGGGCCGCTGGCAGGGAATCTACTTCGCCGAGTTCGACGGCCCCAGGGAGCGCCGGCTGCAGGTGACGGTTCGGCCCGCCTGACATGGGAAAGCCGCCCCCAAGGGGGCGGCTTCACCCGGTCGGCGGTTCGTTACTTCCTGGCCGTAGCCGCGGTCTCGATCTGACGAGGCTCGCCGTTGCTCTGGGCGCCGCTGATCGGAATCTTCACCGACTTGGGCTTGGCCGGCTGCGCCTTGGGAACCGTGAGCGTCAGCACCCCGTTGTAGAACTGCGCCTTGGCCTGATCGCCGAGCGCGTCTTCGGGAAGGCTGATCTGGCGGCTGAACTTGCCATAGTAGTTCTCGCGCAGCCAGTAGCTCTCCGGGCGCGTCCCCTCGGGAAGCTTGATCTCCCCCTTGATCGTGATCACGCCGCTGTCGAACGTCACCTCGACCGCATTCGGATCGACGCCGGGGACCGAAGCGCGGACCACCCATTCCTTATCGGTCTGGTACACGTCCAGCGGCAGGTACCCCTCTCCGACGGCGTTCACCGACCGGGTCGACCCCGGGAACCCGAACGAGTCGGAGAAGAGGCGGTCCATGGCGTTGTGCAGCGACATCAGGTCACTCACCGGGGACCAGCGGATCGTGCTGCTCATATCGCGAAACACCTCCTCCTTTCTGTACGACGATTTCCTGCCGGCGATATACCCGCGGCCGGCGCCGGTTAAACTCGGTCGGGCTCCTCCCGCCGCCTCCCGTGGCCGGGGCGTAACCAGGGGTGAATGCCCGGTATATACTGTTCAGACTCTGCAGGCGGGAGGACCCATGCTGACCAGCATCAAGGCTGTCGGCACGCACGTTCCCCAGGGTGTCCTGACCAACGCCGATCTCGAGCGCATGGTCGAAACTTCGGCCACCTGGATTCGTGAACGAACCGGCATCCTGGAGCGCCGCATCGCCGCTCCGAACGAAGGCGCCACCGACCTGGCCGTGATGGCCGCGGAGGACGCGCTCTCGAGGGCCGGCCTGCGCCCGCAGGACACCGATCTCATAGTCCTGAGCACCTCGACACCCGACTCGACCTTCCCCTCCTGCGCGGCGCGGGTCCAGGAGCGCCTTTCGGCGCGCGGCCCAGCCTTCGACATCCAGGCAGCCTGCAGCGGCTTCCTTTATGGGCTGAGCGTCGCCGATCAGTTCGTGGGCAGCGGCGAAGCCCGGCAGGCATTGGTGATCGGCACCGAAACCCTGACCAAGATCGTCAACTTCAAGGACCGCGGAACCTGTGTCGTCTTCGGAGACGGCGCCGGCGCGGTCGTCGTCGGACCCAGCTCCGACGGAGCCGGCATCCGGTCCTGCGTGCTGGGCTCGGACGGCCAGGGAGGCGACCTGATCTACGTGGCGCCCGGGGCACCCACCCCCGAGGGCCCCGGCCGGCCCGAGATCCACATGGACGGCCGCAAGGTCTTCCGCTTCGCCACCGAGATCCTGGCCCAGGCCACCCTGGAGGCGCTGGAGAAGGCCGGCGTGGCCCTGGAGGACGTGAGCCTGATCGTGCCTCACCAGGCCAACGCGCGCATCATCGAAGCCGCCGCCAAACGTCTGGGAGTGGCTCCCGAGGTCATGGTCAACAACATCGCCCAGTACGGCAACACCTCCACCGCCTCGATCCCGCTGGCGCTGCGCGAAGCGATCGACGCCGGCCGCGTCGCCGCCGGCGACTTCATCGTGCTGGTGGGCTTCGGGGCAGGCCTGACCTGGGGCGCCTGCGTCCTGCAATGGGAGGGCGGCGGGGCCGCCCCCAACTGACGGATGTTCCGGCCCAAGCCGAAGTACGTCGCGCTGCCCTCCCCGCGAGCCGGGCTGGGAGAGGAGATCGATCGCCTCACCTGCCCCAAATGCGACACTGCGCTCGAGCCGGCGCGGCTCAATGCCACCCTGCGCGTCTGCTACCGGTGCGGCTATCACTTCCGGCTGCGCGCTTACGAGCGCATCGCCATGCTGGCCGATCCCCAATCCTTCCAGGAGGAGGACCAGGACCTGACCGCACGCGACGTGCTCGGGTTCCGGGACGCGCAGCCCTACTCGAGCCGCCTCGCCTCGAGCAGACCCGCCGCAACTCCGGCGTCAACGAGGCGGCGGTGTGGGGCGAGGCGTCGATCGCCCACAGGCGGCTGGTGATCGTCTGCCTCGACTTCGCCTTCATGGGCGGAAGCATGGGGGCGGCGACGGGTGAGAAGATCACCAACGGCATCGAGCGTGCCACCCACCGGCGCCTTCCCTTGCTGATCGTCTCCTCCTCGGGCGGGGCGCGGATGCAGGAAGGGATGCTTTCCCTGATGCAGATGGCCAAGACCGCCGCGGCCATCGGTCGCCACGGCGCGGCCGGGCTGGCCTACATCTCCCTCCTCACCGATCCCACGATGGGCGGAGTCACCGCCAGCTTCGCCGCGCTGGCGGACGTCACCCTCGCCGAGCCGGGAGCCATGATCGGCTTCGCCGGCCCCCGCGTCATCCAGCAGGCGACCTACGAAACGCTGCCCGAAGGCTTCCAGACCGCCGAGTTCCTGGTCAAGCACGGCCTCATCGACCTGGTCGTGCCGCGCCCCGAGCTGCCCACCGTCCTCAAGCGGCTGCTCGAGCTCTACACGCACGCGGCCTCGGCAGGCGTGGTCGAGCTGCAGCCGCGCAACGGCGTAGCCGCCAGGGCTGCCGCCGGCGGATGACCCAGGCTTCCGCCGCCGCGCTTGCCACCTGGGCCCAGGTCGAGCTCGCACGGCATCCCGACCGGCCCTACGCTCTCGACTACATCCACGCGCTCTTCAGCGATTTCTTCGAGCTGCACGGAGACCGCCTGTTCGGAGACGACCACGCGATCATCGGCGGTCCGGCAATCCTGGATGGCCGAACGGTGATGGTGGTCGCCCAGCAGAAGGGGCGCAACACCGCCGAGCGGGCGATGCGCAACTTCGGCATGGCCAATCCCGAGGGATACCGCAAGGCGCTCCGGCTGGTCGGGCAGGCGGAGAAATTCGGGTTCCCGGTGGTGGCCCTGGTGGACACGCCCGCGGCCTTCCCCGGAGCGGGCGCCGAGGAAAGGGGGATCGCCTGGGCGATCGCCGACAACCTGCTGGCCTTCTCGCAGGCCCGCGTCCCGATCGTGTCGCTGGTCATCGGGGAGGGCGGGAGTGGCGGCGCGCTGGGGATCGGCGTGGGTGACCGGCTGCTCATGATGGAGCACTCGATCTACAGCGTGGCGCCCCCGGAGACCTGCGCCTCGATCCTCTGGCGGGACATCAGCCGCAAGCTGGAGGCAGCCGAGGCCCTGAAGCTGACTGCCCGGGACCTGCAGCGGCTGGGGCTGGTCGACGAGATCGTGCCCGAGCCGCCGGGCGGGGCGCACACTGACTACGGCGCGGCCGCGGATGCCGCCGGCGCGGCCCTGCGCCGGCATCTCGGCGCGGTCGAGGCTCTCCCGATCGACCAGCTCCTCGAAGAGCGCTATTTGCGCTATCGAAAGATCGGCGCAAGTTAGCTCACGGCTTCGAGTCCGGTACTCATGTGGGGGGCTGCGCCCCCCACCTTGCGGCCGCGTCAAGGCACCGGTCGACAAGCTCCCTCTCCGGCCTTGACCCGGCCGCATCGGCGTGCCGGTGCACGCCGATCCCCCCGCTAAAGATGCGCGCTGCGCGCGCGTGCCCGTCGGCTTCGCCGCGGGCGGCCCTTGGAGCCGCAGGCGCTGCTAAGCTCAGGCACAAATGGCGACGCAGCCGCTGCGGGAGAGCGTCCCGCCGCGCCGTCCCCGGCTCGACCCATCGGTCTTCCGGCTCCCGGTAGACCGGATCCGCGAGGGCTACTACTCGGACGTCTATTTCAACCGCACCGTCGACGTGCTGCGCGCCGACCGGCGCCACCCGCGGGTGCTGATGCAGGTCTTCCAGAAGCAGCAGGCGGTGGTGGGCGGGACGGACGAGGCGATCGCGATCCTCAAGCTCTGCTCCGAGGACTTCTCCCAGCTGCGGGTGCATGCCCTCTACGACGGCGACGAGATCGCACCCTGGGAGACGGCCATGACGGTCGAAGGCGACTACTCCCTCTTCGCCCGCCTCGAGACGGTCTACCTCGGCGTGCTCAGCCGCCGGACCAAGGTGGCGACCAACGTGCGGCGCGTGGTCGAGGCCGCCAACGGAAAGCAGATCATCTTTTTTCCGGCCCGCCACGACCATCACCTGGTGCAGACGGGTGACGGCTACGCGGCGCACGTGTCCGGAGCGATCGGCGTCTCCACCGACGCCCAGGCGTCCTGGTGGGGCGGCAAGGGGGTGGGCACGGTGCCCCACGCGCTGATCGCGACCTACGGCGGCGACACCGTGCTGGCGGCCCGCAAATACGCCGAGTATGTCGATCCGAGCGTCAACCTGGTGGTGCTGGTGGACTTCGAGAACGACAGCGTCCGCACCTCGCTGGAGGTGGCCAGGGCGCTGGGCACCCGGCTCTGGGGAGTGCGCCTGGACACCTCCGAGACCATGGTCGACCAGAGCGTCCAGCAGATCATGGGCGACTTCGATCCGCGGGGCGTGAACGCCCAGCTCTGCCGGCTGGTGCGCAGGGCGCTGGACCGGGAAGGCTTCGAGCGGGTGAAGATCGTGGCCAGCGGCGGCTTCAACGTCCAGAAGATCGAGCGCTTCGAGCGGGAGCAGGTCCCGGTCGATGCCTACGGCGTGGGCAGCGCCTTCTTCCAGGGATCGTACGACTACACCGCCGACGTGGTCATGGTCGAAGGCCGGCCGGTGGCCAAGACAGGACGCCGCTACCGTCCGAATCCCCGCCTCCAGGCGGTCGACTGAAGGGCGCGGCGTTGCCTGACGTGACCATCGTCGTGGACGTCCTGAACGGCTTCTGCAAGGAGGGAAACCTGGCCTCCCCCCATTGCGCCGGGGCGATCCCCCGCATCCGCCGCATCCTGGAGCGGCGCCTGCAGGCTGACGACGCCCTGATCTTCCTGGCCGACACGCACGACCCCCACGACCGGGAGTTCGAGGTGTTCCCCGTCCATTGCGTCCGGGGAACCCATGAGGCTGAGGTGGTGGACGAGCTCCAGGACCTGGTTCTCCGCGGCCACCTGATCCGCAAGCGCCGCTACTCCGGCTTCTTTGAGACCGACCTGGAGGACCGGCTTCGCCGGCTTGCGCCCCAGACCGTGACCGTGGTCGGGGTCTGCACCGACATCTGCGTCATGCACACCGTGGCCGACCTGCGCAATCGCGACTACCAGGTGGTGGTCGTGAGGGAGGGGGTCGAGACCTTCGACGGTCCGGGACACCCCCATGACAGCGTGCAGGAATTCGCTCTCGCCCACCTGCGGGGCGTGCTCGGAGCGCAGGTGCAGACGCTCTCGCTATAATCTAACGTTATATTGAGACGCTGGGCAACTTGCCGGGCCTGCCGGGCCCGGATGCCGGGCGACAGCCGCTTCTGTGCCGCCTGCGGCGCACGCTTGGGCAGGCCCTGGATCCTGCTGGCCGCCCTGGCCGCAGCGCTCGTGCTGGTCCTCCTGCCTGGCTCGCTCTATGTCTGGGCCGGGCTCCCCACCACCTCCAACCTCTCCAGCGCCCGGCTGCCGCTGTCGACCCGGATCTACGACCGGACCGGTCGGGTGCTGCTGGCCGAGATCCACCAGGGCAGCGAGCGGCGCCACCTGGTTCCAATCTCGCAGGTGGCGCCCGGCATGCAGCGGGCCACGATCGCGGTCGAGGACCACGACTTCTACCGCCACGGCGGGATCGACCTGCTCAGCATCCTGCGGGCGGCCGGCCAGGACCTCTTCCAGGGCCGGATCGCCCAGGGCGGCAGCACCATCACCCAGCAGCTGGCCAAGAACGTCTACCTTTCCAGTGACCGGTCGATCCTGCGCAAGCTCGACGAGGCGATCCTCGCGGTGGAGCTCGAGCACCGTTACTCCAAGTCCCAGATCCTGGAGGCCTACCTGAACCGGGTCTACTACGGCAACGAGTCCTATGGCGTGGAGGCGGCGGCCGAGACCTACTTCGGAACGCACGCGGCCGATCTCTCGACGGCGCAGGCCTCCTTCCTTGCCGGACTGCCGGCCGCCCCCTCGGACCTGGATCCCTACGTCAACTTGGGGGGCGCCAAGAACCGCCAGCGCACGGTGCTGGCGGCGATGGTCCGGGCCCATCAGCTGACCCAGGCGCAGGCCGCGGCCGCCTTCGCTCAGCCCCTGCGCCTGCAGCGGCTCTCCGCGGCGCCGGACGCGAAGGCGCCTCACTTCGTGCGCTGGGTGGCCGGCCAGCTGGAGCGGACCTATGGTGACGGGCTGGTCCAGCAGGGCGGGCTGACCGTGGTCACCTCCCTGGACTGGCGTCTGCAGGCGATAGCCGAGCAGCAGGTCCGCTCCCAGGTCGAGGCGCTGCGCGCCCACCACGTCAGCGACGGCTCCCTGGTGGCGATCGATCCCAGGACCGGCGGTGTTCTGGCGATGGTGGGTTCGGCCGGCCTGGACGTGCCCGGCGGCCAGTACGACATGGCGCTCGTCCCCCGCCAGCCGGGTTCGGCGTTCAAGATCTTCACCTACACCGCCGGCATAGAGTCGGGCAAGATCACCATGGGCTCCTGGATCCTGGACGCGCCTGTCCGGGTTCCGCTCTCCGACGGCTCTTTCTACCAGCCCCACAATTACGACGGCTCCTACCACGGCTGGCAGCCGATTCCGTTCGCCCTGGGCAACTCGCTCAACGTCCCGGCGGTCAAGGTCGAGGTCATGACCGGGATCCCTCAGGTGGTCGACGCGGCGCGCCGGATGGGAGTTACGACCCTGGACGGCGCACCCGCCTCATACCAGCCGAGCCTGACGCTGGGCGGATACGAGGTGCCCCTGCTGGACATGGCGGCGGGCGCCGGAACGCTGGCCGCCCAGGGCACCTACCGGCGGCCGCAGGCCATCCTGCGGGTTACCGCCCACGATGGGCAGACGCTCTTCGCTGACGATCCCCGCAGCCGCAGCCGGGCGGCCGTGTCTGCGCAGGCGAGCTTCATCATGACCAGCATGCTCTCCGAAGATCGCAACCGGCAGATGGAGTTCGGACGGAGCGGCGCCCTGGTCATCCCCGGCCATCACGCCGCAGCCAAGACAGGGACGACCAGCGACTTCCGAGACAACCTGACCGTGGGCTACACGCCCGATCTGGCGGTGGCCGTCTGGGTGGGGAACGCCGATCACAGCCCGATGCAGGGCGTGACCGGCATCACCGGCGCGGCGCCCATCTTCCACGGATTCATGGTGGCTGCGCTCCAGGGCGCGCCGGACAGCTGGTTCAGCCCCGTCGACGGCTACACCGCCTATCTGCTGCCGGGAACGGCGCCCAACCAGCCGCCGCCGGCTCCGATCGCGGTCGGCGAGGGCGGGGGCGGCGGCCATGGCCACGGCCACGGCGGTGGCGGAGGGGGCGGCGACTAGCTGATTCGGGGCCGCGCCGGCGGCAGCTCGCCGCCCGCAGGCGCCCCGTCGGAGCGCAGGGCCTCGACCTGCCGTGTCAGCTCGTCGATCCGGCGTTCCAGGCTCTCGATCTGTTCCCGGGTGGCGATGGGCATGGCGGCAGTCGCGTTGCGCATGCCCTCCGCCGTGCGCCGGCGGAGATCGTCGAATCGGCGCCGTCCCTGTGTCCGGCTGAGTTCGCCCTGCTCCAGCCAGCGGTCGATGAGGCGGTCACCCTGGTCGAAGGCCCAGGCGGCTGCGCCGAGCAGGATCGTGAAGCCTTCGCGGACCGCGGAACGCAGCTGAGCGCCCGACGGATCCGGCGTCTGGCCCTCCACGGCTCAAGTCTAGCGCGGGCTCGGCGCGAACGCGGCTCCCCGGCCGACCGGACCCGCTCGTATGCTTCTCTGGTGCCGATCTACGAATATCGCTGCCCCGATTGCAGGGCCCGGCCCGCCATTTTCTTCCGCAGCCTGGCGGCGGTGGAGGCCTCGCCGGCCTGCCCCGGCTGCGGAAGTCGCCGGCTGACCCGGCTCATCTCGCGCACCTCGCAGGTGCTCTCCGAGGATTCCCGGATGGAGGCGCTCAGCGACTCTGCCCAGATGGCCGGGGTGGACGAGAACGATCCCCGGAGCGTCGCCCGCTGGGCCAAACGTATGGGCGAGGGGATGGGGGACGACGAGCTCGGCGGTGATTTCGACGAGACCGTCGACGAGATGGAGTCCGCGGCGGCGGATAATGGTGACGAGGAGGGTGGTGACGAGCTGGATTCCGACCTCTGAAGGCCGCCCCGCCACCGCGTGGCCAGGGGGCAGGCGCCCCTGATGCCGGCCATCGAGAGGATCGAGGCGCGCGAGGTCCTGGACTCGAGAGGCAACCCGACGGTCGAGGTCGACGTCGAGCTGGCCGGAGGGATCCGCGGGAGTGCCGCCGTCCCCTCCGGCGCATCGACCGGCGCCCACGAGGCGGTCGAGCTCCGTGACGGCGATCGGGAGCGCTATGGCGGCAAGGGCGTCCTTAACGCGACGAAGAACGTCCGCCAGGAGATCGCGCCCGCGCTGCGAGGCCTGGACGCCATGGACCAGCGGGCCGTGGACGAGCGTCTGATCGCGCTGGACGGGACGGCGAACAAGGAACGGCTGGGAGCCAACGCGATCCTCGGAGTCTCTCTCGCCACCGCCCGGGCCGCGGCCGCTGCGGCGGGTCGCCCCCTCTACCGTCACCTCGCGTCCGGCGACGAGCTCAGCCTGCCGGTGCCGATGATGAACATCCTCAACGGGGGCCGGCACGCCGACACCAGGGTCGACTTTCAGGAGTTCATGGTCGTACCGGCCGGCGCGCCCAGCTTCCGCGAGGGCCTGCGCTGGGGGGCTGAGGTCTTCCACGCTCTGAAGTCGATCCTTCACGAGAGGAAGCTCAATGCCGGCCAGGGCGACGAGGGCGGGTTCGCGCCGGAGCTGCCTGCGAGCGAGGAGGCCGTGGTCCTGATCCAGGAAGCGATCGAGCGCAGCGGCCACGTCCCAGGCGAGGAGGTGGCGCTGGCCCTCGACCCCGCCACCAGCGAGCTCTACCGTGACGACCGCTACGTTCTCGCGGGAGAGGGCCGCAGCCTGGACAGCGGCCAGATGATCGAGCTTTGGGCTGACTGGTCCCGGCGCTATCCTGTGGTCTCGCTCGAGGATGGGCTCGCCGAGGACGACTGGGAGGGCTGGCGCCGGATGACGCAGCGGCTTGGCGACCAGCTCCAGCTGGTCGGTGACGACCTCTTCGTCACCAACGTCGTCCGGCTGCGGCGAGGCATCGAGTCGGCGGTCGCGAACGGCATACTGATCAAGCTGAACCAGATCGGGACCCTGACCGAGACGCTGGAGACGATGGATACCGCCCGCCGGGCTGGCTACCGGACGGTCATCTCCCACCGATCCGGGGAGACGGAGGACACCTTCATCGCCGACCTGGCGGTCGCCACCGGAGCGGGCCAGATCAAGACCGGAGCCCCCTCCAGGTCGGAGCGGGTGGCCAAGTACAACCGCCTGCTCCGGATCGAGGAGCACATGAGCCGGCGCGTTCCTCCCCGTGGCTTCTTCGACGGCGAATCCCCCTTCGGCCGGTTGCCCGTGGAGCCCGGTTTTCCAACCCTGCGCCTGCCCCGCCGCACCGTCTTCTGGGCCCTGATCGCGGCCGGGGCGCTCCTGCTCGTGTTCCTGGTTCAGCCCCTGGCCAGCTTCTACACCGACTGGCTCTGGTTCCGCGCCCTGGGCTACGCGAACGTCTTCACGACTCGATTCTGGACCCAGCTGTTGGCCTTCTTCCTCTTCGCCGCGATCTTCTGGGTGGTGGGCGCGGCCAACGTCCTGGTCGCGCTCGGCTCGGGACGGCGGCTCTCGACCATCGGAATCCGGCAGCGGCTTCTGACCTCGCCCAGCTCGATCCTCTCTCTGCTGGGCGTCTTCCTCCTGGGCCTGATCTTCGGCAGGATCGCCGCCGGGCAGTGGCAGACCATCCTTTCCTACTTCAAGCAGGTCCCCTTTGGGACCTCGGACCCGGTCTGGCACCAGGACGTCGCGTTCTACGTCTTCTCCCTGCCCTTTTACCGGTTCATCTGGGGATGGTTGCTCGGGGTCTCGATAGTGATGGCGCTGATCTCGGCGGCGCTCTACGCCTACCGGACCGGGATGCAGAGCCTGGTGCTGACCGCCAGGGCGATGCGCCACCTGACCCTGCTCGCCGCGGCCTTCGCCGCCCTGATCGCGGTCAACTACCGGCTCGACCTCTACGAGCTGCTGCTCAGCCGCCGTGGGTTCGTGTTCGGCGCCGGCTACACCGACGTCACGGCCCGGATCCCCGGCTACTGGATCATGACCGCGCTCCTGGCCCTGATCGCGATCGCCCTGGCCGCCAACGCCGGACCAGCCCGGTTCGCGCCGCTGCCCACCGCGCTCGCCGCCTGGCTGGCGGCTGCCTTCCTGGTCCTGGTCGTCTATCCCGGATTCGTGCAGCGGATCCAGGTCGCGCCCGACGAGCTGCACAAGGAGGCTCCCTACATCGCCAACGAGATCGCGGGAACGCGCCAGGCCTTTGGCCTGTCGGGAATCGACGATCGCCCCTTCTCGCCTCAGGCCGCGGTCACCGCGGCCCAGGTTGCCGCCAACCCGGCGACCGTGGAGAACGCCCGGTTGTGGGACCCACAGCTGGCCCTCCCCCAGACGCTCGAGGCCCTGCAGGGTCTGCGTCCCTACTACAACTTCTCACAGATCGCGGTCGACCGCTACACCATCGACGGCCGCTACCTCCAGTTCCTGCTCGCGGCCCGCGAGCTCAATACCCCCGGACTGTCGTCGAACGCTCAGAGCTGGGTCAACCTGAAGCTGCAGTACACGCACGGCGACGGGGTGGCCGCGGTCCGCGCCAACCAGGCCACCGATCAGGGCAACCCCGTGCTGACGCTGCAGAACATACCGCCCAGCGGGGTGCCGATCGTGACCCAGCCCGGCATCTACTTCGGCCGGAACTCGAGCGACTACGTCCTGGCAGACTCCAGGACGCCCGAGTTCGACTACCCGGCGGCCACCGACAAGTACACGCACTGGACCGGGTCGACCGGCGTAGCCCTCAGCTCCGGCCTGCGCCACCTCGCCTTCGCCGTGCGCTTCGGCGATTTCAACATCCTGATCAGCGACCAGCTGTCGTCCCAGACCCAGGTCCTCTTCCGCCGCGGGGTCCAGGACCGCATCTCCGCTCTGGCGCCCTTCCTCCAGCTGGACCAGGACCCGTACATCGTGGTTGCGGGCGGCCACCTTTACTGGATCCAGGATGCCTACACCAGCAGCGATCACTATCCCTACAGCCAGACCTCGGCGGCAGATGCGGCCTTCCCGGAGCTCGCCGGACAGAACTACATACGCAACTCGGTCAAGGCGGTGGTCGACGCCTACTCGGGAGCCACCACCCTCTACGTGGCCGATCCGCGCGATCCCATCATCCGCACCTACTCGGCGATCTTCCCCAGGCTGCTGCAGCCGATCGGGCGCATGCCCAGCTCACTCCGGGCCCACATCCGCTACCCGCGCGACCTCTTCAGCGCTCAGGCGCAGATGTTCCAGCAGTACCACATGCAAGACCCCAACGTCTTCTACAACAAGGAGGACCTGTGGAATGTGGCCACCGAGACCCAGCAGCAGACCGGCCAGCCGGTCGCCATCCGGCCCTTCTACGTGATCATGCGGCTGCCCGGCGACTCCCAGCCGCAGTTCTTCACCATCCTGCCTTACACGCCCTACACCCGGAACAACATGATCGCCTACCTGGTGGCTCGGTCCGACCCGCCCGACTACGGCCACCTGCTCGATTTCCGCTTTCCCAAAGACAGCCTGATCGTGGGGCCACAGCAGGTGGAGTCGAACATCGACCAGGCGCCGGCGATCAAGTCTCAGTTCAGCCTGCTCAACCAGTCGGGGTCGAGCATCGTTCGCGGCAACCTCCTGGTCCTGCCCATCGAGAACTCCCTGCTCTACGTCGAGCCCATCTACCTGGTGGCGCAGAACGTGCAGATCCCGCAGCTCAAGAAGGTGATCGTCGCGACCGGGCAGCAGGTGGCCATGGAAAACACCCTGGACCAGGCGCTCGCCTCACTGTTCGGCGCGCCGGTGACGGTCTCGACCGGCCCTACCGGGCCGTCCTCGCCGCCCACGGGAACCGTCGCCAGCCTGGTGGCCCAGGCGAACCAGCACTACCAGGCGGCCCAGGCTGACCTCAAGCGGGGCGACCTGGCTGCCTATGCCGGCGAGATCGCGCAGATCGGCTCCATCCTGGCCCAGCTCCAGTCGCTGGAAGGCACCCCGGGCGCCTCGCCGGCCCCCTCCGCCAGGCCGTCCGCCTCCCCCTGAGATGAAAGTGGAGCGCCCGCCCGCTGCAGGCGCTCCATCGAAGCCCCCCGGAACCATCTAACGAGGGCCCGGCCAGATGTCAGCTACGGCCAGGACGGCGGCGACGACGCTTGCGATGAGCGCGACGAATCGATACACGGCACCCTCCTTTTCAGAACGGGTGCCAGCCCTCGCGGGTCAGACGTTAGCACCCGCTGTCAGTTGCTGTCAATATACTTTCCGCAACCGAGGTGAGTAAAGCTATACTTATCGGGCAGCATTGAACTCGTTATTCGGGGGGCACTCCTGAATTCGATGGGGGCGGCCTTGAATTCGGTCGGCGAGCGTATCCGGGAGGCACGCCAGGCCCGCGGGCTCACCCAGGCCCAGCTGGCCCGGGGGATCGTGACCAAGGGCTTCATCTGCCAGGTGGAGCGCAACCGGGCCATGCCCTCGCTGCCGAAGCTTCAGATCATCGCCGACCGGCTGGGGCTGGCCCTGGACGACCTGGTCGGCGAGCACCGTTCGACCGACCTCACCTATCTGGCCAAGAGCGCCGAGCTGGCCGTCAAGGCCGGAGAGCCGGCCCGCGCGGTCGAGCTGGCCGAGGAGGCCGTCAGCCTGGCCACGTCAGCCTCGGAGCGGGCCAACCTGCACCGGATTCGCGGCACCGCCCTGGACGCCATGGGCGAGGCGGATTCCGCGCTCAAGGCCTACCAGACGGCGGCCGCCACCGCGCCGCCGGACGACCTCGAGCTCAACGCCGCGATCTGGGTCGAAATCGGGACCGTGCTGGAGCTGCGAGAACGGTTCAACGCGGCCATCGAGGCCAATCTCCGCGCGCTCGAGTGGCTGGACCGGTGCCGTCATGCCGAGCCGGCGTTGCGGCCGCGCGTCCTGGTCAACCTGAGCCGGGTGGAGTCGACGCTGGGGCAGGCCGACCGAGCGATGGAGCACGCCCAGCTGGCCCTCATGGCTGCGACCGATTCGGAAAGCCTCTTCCGCATCGCCAACGCACACATGGCGCTCGGCATCCTGGCCCGAGAAGCCGGGCAGCTCGAGCGCGCGGTCGAGCATTGCAACCGCGCCCTCGACCTGCATCGCCGGATCGGGCACGAGCAGATCGCCAACCGGATCCTGAACAACCTGGGCGACGTGCATTTCGCCGCCGGCCGGGTCGAGGAAGCGACCGACTATCAGACGCGCTGCCTCTTACGGGCCCGGCAGATACACGACAGCATGGCGGTGGCGGTAACCGCGGCAGAGCTGGCCCGGTACGCTCTCCTGGAAGGAGACTTCCAATCGGCCCTGCCCTACGCTCGCGAGGGTAGAGAGGCGGCCCACGCCGTCGAGGACCACGTTCGCGAGGCGGTGGCCGGCGCCTACGAAGCCCGCGCCCTCTTCGGCCTGGGCCGGCACAAGCTGGCGGAGCGCCTCTTCAGGCGGTCGCTGCGCCAGCTCGACCAGCGTGAGGCGCTGGCCAAGCTGGCTCACGTCTGCTCCCTCTACAGCGAGGTGCTGCGCCAGCGCGGCGAGGTGGACCGGGCCTTCGCGTTTCTGCGGATGGCCTCGGAGCGGGACTTCAAACAGCTCCCCGGCCTGGTGGGTGTGCCCAGGGGCGAATGAAAGGACCCCTACCCGAGCCGCCGGCTCACGAGCCGGCAACCGTGCTCGTGGTGAGTGGGGAGTCCGATGCGGAGGGAATTCGGAACGCGGCCGGCGCTGCCGGCCTGGCCTCGCTCCTGGCCCCTGACGGCGCGACCGCCCTGCGGCTGTTGCCGGCTCGATCGATCGACCTGATCCTCTGCGAGGCCAGCCTTCCCGACATGGACGGCACCGAGCTCTGCCGGGCGATCAAGCAGGCTCGCGCCACAGGCACCATTCCCGTCATCCTGATGCTGGAGGAGGACGATCTGCGGGGGCAGGAGCGTGCCCGGGCGGCGGGCGCCGACGATGTCGCCTTCAAGCCGCTGCAGCGGGGAGCCATCGCCGCGCTGATCGGCGCCCGAATCGAGGTCCGGCGGCTGCGGCGGCGGCTCACCGAGCTCGAGGGCGTGGTGGTCTCGTTGTCCCGGGCTCTGGACGATCGGACCCCGGTCACCGGCGGCCAGGCGGAGCGGATCGCGCACTGGGCCACCCAGCTGGGGTCCGCCGTCGGCCTGGGCGAAGGCGACCTGACCTCCCTATACAAGGCGGCTCTCCTCCACGATCTCGGCATGGTCATCGTCCCCGACAGCATCCTGGCCAAGCCCGGTCCGCTGGACGAGGGTGAGTTCAGCCAGGTGATGCAGCACGCCGAGGCGGGAGAGCGGCTGCTTCAGGCGATCCCCGAAGCGGACAGCGTCCTCCCGGCGGTCCGCCATCACCACGAGCGCGTCGACGGATCGGGCTACCCCGACGGCCTGGCGGGCGACCGGATCCCGCTCTTCGCCAGGATCGTGGCCGTGGCAGACGCCTTCGTGGCTCTGACCAGCCAGCGCCCGTACCGCCAGCGGCGGTCAGCCAAGGGCGCCCTCCAGGTGCTCCGGCAGGGCGCCGGCCAGCAGTGGGACGCGTCCCTGGTGGACCGCTTCGGCCGGGTCCTCGAGGAAGCCGAACCCCGCCCGTCCGAGCTCGAGAGCGCCGGCTAGGGCGGGCGCTCGTCGAGCCCGGACCAGTCCTGCGGGGTGTCGATGTCGAGGCCATAGCGCGCCGGCAGCGGCACCTCGTCGACGGCATCCGGGTGGCGAAGGGCGAGGACCTGGGCTCCTCGGTCGCCCGACAGCCGCCGCAGCTCGGAAAAGAAGCGCCGGTCGTAGATACGCGGATTTCCGGCGACCGTGCCGTAGCGCGGGGCCACGATCCGGCCGGGTCTGAAGGCCTGGATCAGGGTCCGAACCGCCGCCGCGTCCAGGAGCGGCTGGTCGGCGACGCCGATCAGGACGGCCTGGGTCTGCTCGGGCAGGGCCTCGAGCCCGAGCGCGATGGAACGGGCGAGGCCCCGCTCGGGATGCGGATTCTCCGTGAGCAGGGCGGGAATCCCATCCAGCTCCCCGCGCAGATCGAGAGACGGCGGCAGCACCACGACCAGCGGGGAGCAACCGGCCTCGCTGAAGGTGTGGGCCGCCCGGCGCAGGAGGCTCTCACCCCTGAAGCGTTCCAGCAGCTTGGGCCTGCCGTAGCGGGTCGCCTGCCCGGCGGCGAGCAGCACGCCGGCGATCACTCGGTGGGCGAGGTCCTCAGCTCCTGCTCCAGGCAGCTGGCGAACCGCTGGGCCATCCGCTGGGCGACCTCCTGCATGATGGCGGACCGGCCGAACTGAGCCACGATCCCGGTGACGGCGACGTCGGAGGCCATGGTGACGGCGGTCCTGCCGTCGACCTCGCGCAGGCTGGCGGTGACCGTGGCCGAGGCGCCGCCCCGACCCCGGGACTCATTACCCTCCGCGCGCAGGCGCACCTCGTGAGCCGCGTCGTCGACCGCCTCGATGCGCAGCCGGCCCCGATAGGCGACCGCGATCGGTCCCAGCTTGACCTCGATCTTGCCGGCGTAGGTCCGGTCATCGACGACCTCGGTCAGCTCGGCGCCGGGGACGCAGTGCGCGATTGTGGGGACGTCGAGCACCTGCGACCAGACGGCCGCCAGAGGCGCGGCCACCTCGAAGCTGGTGGTGATGATCACCCGTCCAGCCTATCCCAGCCGCCGTAGGGCGGAAAGCGGAAGGCCATGTCGCGAGAGAGCAGGCCACCGTGGCCCAGGCCGGCGAAGTCTCTCGCCGAAAGCCTGACGCCGCTGAACAGGCGGGGCAGGAGCAGGTCGAGCACGGTTGCCTTGGAGAACATGCCGCAGGCGGCCACGCCGAAGATCGGCATCTCCCCGAGGTAGGCCAGCCAGACAGCACTCCCCGGATGCGCGGGGGCGCCCTGCCTCTCCATCCGGGCACCGATCCGGGAGAGCGCCAGCAGCGTCGGATCCAGGGGATCGGTCGCGTTGGCACCCGCGGTCAGGACCAGGTCCGCGTCTTGGGCCAGTCCCGCGAGCGCCTCCGCCACCTGCGCCGGATCGTCGGCGACGTAGCGGATCGCCTGCACCCTCGAGCCGAACCAGGCGACCTTCATCTCGATCGACTCCTGGAAGCGCTGCCGCTGCGCGGCGTCCAGACGCTCGCGCACCAGCACCGCTACCCGCATGGAGCGAAATCTCAGGACGCGCACGACGCCGCCAGAGGGGCCGGCGACCCTTTCCGCCTGGCGCAGCCGCACTTCGGCGACGACGAAAGGCGTGACCTTGACCCCGGCCACCGTCTTTCCCTGGGAGACCAGCTGGCCGTCGAAGAGAGTGAAGATGGAGACGTCGTCGATGGCGTTCAAGGCGTTCAGCGCCTCCACGTCGATCTGGAGGATGCCGTTGGTGTCCGCGCCCAGCCGCATCTGGCTCTCCACCGGCCCGAAGACCGCCTGGTCCTCGTGCACGTCGCCGGGATCCATGCGCACCACGTGGAGCTCGCGCACGCCCGCCCGGCGCACCAGCTCGAGGTCCTGAGCGCTGAGTCGGCGGCCTTTGAGGAGCAGCGCGCGATGGTGGTCGCCCGGGTCCTCAATTGTCTGGGCCAGGATCGCGCCCTCGATGGCCTCCGCGGTCAGGGCGTCGCCACCGAGCGCTTCGGCTTTCACCTCGCCGACCTGAGGGCGTCCCGCATCAGGCCGCCGCTGCGCCCGTGGCTTACGGCCACGACCTCCGCCAGGATGGCGAGCGCCGTCTCCTCGGCGGTCTGCGAGCCGAGGTCGAGGCCGATCGGCGCGTGGACCGCCTCGAGCCGCTCGGCGGGAACGCCCGCTGCTTGCAGCCGCTTCAGCCGGTCGCGGTGCGTCTTCCGGCTTCCGATCGCGCCCACGTAGCGGGCGCCTCCTTCAAGGGCGGCGCGGATGGCCGGGTCGTCGAACTTGGGATCGTGGGTCAGGATCACGATGAAGCTGGAAGCGTCGACGGCCAGGTCGCGGAGCGCGTCGTCGGGCCAGGCCTGGATGACCCGATCCGCTCGCGGAAAGCGTTCGGCGCCGGCGAACTTGGCCCGGGCGTCGATGACGATCACCCGGAAGCCCAGCTCCTTGGCCAGCCGCGTGAGAGGAATGGCGACGTGCGATCCGCCCACCACGATCAGCTCGTGCGGACGCGGGAAGGGTTCCAGGAAGCGCCCGTCGATCCGCTCCGGCGTCTCGCGGGCCAGCAGTTCGCGGGCCTGGGGATCGCTCTCCGCCAGCAGGCGCCGGGCGCCGAGCGCCCGCTCCAGGCCGGTCTCCAGGACCACCGGCCGCTCCTCGGTGAGCGCGGCGATCAGCTGGCGGTGGACCTCGGTCAGCGGTTCCACCAGCACCTCGACCTCGCCCCCGCAGCTGAGACCCACGGTCCAGGCCAGGTCGTCGCTCACCCCATAGTGAAAGAGCCCGGCGCCGCCGCCTTTCAGCACCCGCTGGGCCTGCTCGAAGACCTCCCCTTCGAGGCAGCCGCCGCTGACCGAGCCCGCGATCCGGCCGGAGCGACTGATCGCCATCCGCGATCCGGCCGGCCGGGGAGCGCTGCCCCAGGTGCTGATCACCGTGGCCAGGGCCACCGGATCGTCCTCACTGAGCCATAAGACGACCTCCGCGATCACGTCCCGCATCTGAAAATGAGTCTAGCCCGACCGGATCAGGCGCCAACCGGCCAGGCCGCCTGGCGGCGGACCGGACGGCGGTCGTGCGCCCGGAGCAGCAGCCGGCCCAGCGACTCCAGGCTGGCCAGGTTGTGACAGGGAAGGAAGTCGTCGACGTAGGGCAGCGCCGCCTGCAGCCCGGTGGTCAGGGGCTCGTAGGCGGGATCGCCCATCAGCGGGTTCATCCATATCAGGCGATGGCAGGAGCGCTGAAGGCGTGCGACCGCGTCCCGGAGCTGAGCCGGGTCCCCCCGGTCCCACCCGTCGCTGATCAGGACCACGGTCGCGCCGTGGGCCAGGACGCGGCGGCCGAAGCGCCGGTTGAAGCTGGCGATCGCCTCTCCGATCCGGGTCCCCCCTGACCAGTCGGTGACCGCGCCCGTGACCCGGTCCAGCGCCGCCTCGGCGTCGTGCGAGCGGAGCATGCGGGTGATCCGCGTCAGCCGGGTGGCGAAGACGAAGGCCTCGACCTGCTCGGTCGCGTTCTCGATCGCGTAGGTGAAGTTGAGCAGGACCCGCGTGTACCGCTCCATGGACCCGCTTATGTCGCAGATCAGGACCAGCGGCCGGGGCTTGAGGCGGGGCCGGCGGAAGGAGAACTGGAGCGGTTCCCCACCGAAACGGAGGCTGCTGCGCAGCAGGCGGCGCAGGTCGAGCCGCCTGTTGCCGCCGCGGCGGTAGCGGCGCGACCGTCGCAGCCCGGCCGGAATGCGCATCAGGCGGATGAGCCGCCGAATCTCGCCCAGCTCGGCATCGGTCAAGGTGTCGAAGTCCTTGTGCCGCAGGCGCTCGGCGGCGGAAAAGCTGGCGTTGGCCAGCTCCTGCGCGTCTTCCGCAGCCGGGTCGTCGGGATCCAGCACGCTCAGCTGCCGGACGGAGGCGGAGGCCCAGCCGTCGAGGGCGCTGTCGCGGGCCAGGTCGTCGCCGCCGGACTCCGCCGACCGGTGGGCAGCGTCCAGCCGGCCGAGGAAGGCGTGGAGTGCGCGGTCGAGCAGCGGACCGTCCTCCTTGCGCCGGGCGAAGTGTGCCCGCACCGCGGTCCGGACGTCGGCCTCCATCTCCAGATCGAGCAGGGTCAGGGCGCGCAGGAAGGCCAGCGTGCGGACCGGCCCCGCGTCGAACCCCAGGCCGCGGAGGATGGCGCCGAACGCAAGCCAGTTGCGGGTGAAGGGATCGCGGCGCTCAGGCACCCGCAGCCTTGAGCAGGGCCCGGGTTGGCTCTCCACGCAGGCGGGCCAGGTCCTCCTGGTACTTGACGATCGAACCCAGTGTGGCGGAGACCGCATCCTCACTCAGCTCGGTCTCGCCCAGCGCCAGCAGGGCTCTCGTCCAGTCGAGCGTCTCGGCGATCCCGGGCAGCTTGTAGAGGTCGAGCTGGCGCGTGGCGGCGATGAAGCGGGTCACCTGCCGGGCCAGCCGCCTCGGCACCTCGGGAATCCTGGCCTGGACGATCTCGTACTCCCGCTCGACGGTCGGGTAGTCGATCCAGAAGTAGAGGCAGCGCCGCTTCAGCGCGTCGTGGATCTCGCGGGTCCGGTTGGAGGTGATGACCACGGCCGGCGGGCGCTCGGCGCGGACCGTGCCGATCTCCGGAATCGAGATCTGGAAATCGGAGAGCAGCTCCAGCAGGAAGGCCTCGAATTCGTCATCGGAACGGTCGATCTCGTCGATGAGCAGCACCGGAGGCCGGGCGCCACGGTGCTCGATCGCCTGGAGCAGTGGTCGCTTGACCAGGAAGGCCGGGCTGAAGATCTCGCGCTCCATCGCGGCCCGGTCGGCGTCCTGCGTCTCCAGGAGGCGGATATGCAGCATCTGGCGTGCGTAGGCCCATTCGTAGACGGCAGTGTTGATGTCGATCCCCTCGTAGCATTGCAGACGGATCAGCTCCCCCTCGAGGATGGCGGACAGGACCTTGCCCACCTCGGTCTTCCCCACCCCCGCCTCGCCTTCCAGCAGCAGAGGCTTGTCCAGCTTGAGCGCCAGGAAGATGGTCGTCGCCAGGTCGCGGCCGGCCACGTAGCGGTGGTCCTTGAGCGCGCCCTCCAGCTCCTCGATCGTCTGAAAAGGCAAGCCCTCCATCCGGCCCATTCTAGGTCGTCGACGGTCCGCCGATCCCGGTTGTAACTTACGTTGCGTGGAGTCGCTCCAACCGACATCGCGGCAGGCCATGGACGCCGCGCTGGCCCGCCTGCGCGAGGGGGCGACCGCGTTCGCGCGACTTCCCCTGTCCCAGCGGGTCAGCCTGGCGCGGTCGATGCGCGACGGCTACGCGCGCATCGCCAGCGGTAGCGTGGAGGCGGCCTGTGCGGCCAAAGGCATCAGGCAAGGGACCCCGGCCGCGGGCGAAGAGTGGCTCTCCGGCCCGGTGGTCACCCTGACCCACCTGCGCCAGTGGCTGCAGACGCTGCGCTCGATCGCCCGTTCGGGCACCACGCCGATGGGGCGGATCGGGGAAACGATCGACGGCCGTCCCCGGGTCCAGGCGTATCCGCGCAGTGCTCTCGACCGCGCCGTCTCGCCCTCGCTGTCGGCCGAGGTCCATCTGCAGGCGGGGGCCCGGGTCGAGGAGCGGGCCCGCTTCTACCGGGAGGAGCACCCCGACGGACGGGTGGTGCTGGTCCTGGGCGCGGGCAACGTCAACGCCATACCGCCGCTCGACGTCGCGACCAAGCTCTTCAACGAGGGGAAGGTCTGCGTGCTCAAGATGCATCCGGTCAACGCCTACCTCGGTCCGCTGCTCGAGGAGGCTTTCCGGGATGCCATCCGCCAGCGTTTCCTGGCGGTGGTCTACGGTGGCGCCGAGGAGGGTGCCTATCTCGCCTTTCACCGGGACGTCGATGAGGTGCACCTCACCGGCTCCGAGCGGACTTACGACGCGCTCGTCTTCGGTCCTCCCGGCCCCGACCAGGACCGGCGTAAGGCGCTGCGCCGACCGCTGCTGGACAAGCCGGTCACCTCCGAGCTGGGGAACGTCTCACCAGTGATCGTGGTGCCCGGCCGTTACAGCGACCGGCAGCTGCGCTGGCAGGCCGACCACATCGCCGGCGGCGTGACCAACAACGCGTCCTTCAATTGCAACGCCAACAAGCTGATCGTGACTGGCCGATCGTGGTCCCAGGGCCGCGAGCTCCTTTCCGGGATCGAAGCCGTCCTCTCGGAAACGCCTGTCCGGCGCGCCTACTATCCAGGCGCGGCCGACCGCTTCAGCTCGCTGGTGGCGGGACACCCCGGCGCCATCCTCCTCGGCGCGAGGGGGAAGGAGGGGCTGCCCTGGACCATCCTCCCCGACCTCGATCCGCGTTCGGAGGAGGAGGCGGCCTTCCGCACCGAGCCCTTCTGCTCCGTCCTCTCCCAGACCTCGCTGGAAGCCGGTGATGCGGAGGCCTTCCTGGCCGAGGCAGTCCGCTTCGTCAACGAACGGGTGTGGGGGACACTGAGCGCCACGGTCGTCATATCACCTCAAAGCCTGCGCGACCCCCTGACCGCCCGCGCCCTGGAGCGGGCGCTCGTCGACCTCCGCTACGGCACCGTGGCCGTCAACCTCTGGGCCGGTTGGGGCTTCGGCATCGGGACGCCGTGGGGCGGCCACCCCAGCTCGGCGCCGCCCGAGATCCAGAGCGGACACGGTTTCGTCCACAACACCGGGATGCTGGAGGGCGTGGAGAAGACCGTGCTCCGCCATCCCATCACCTCGTTTCCCAAGCCCGTCACCTCCGCCTCTCACCGCACCCTGCACCAGATCGGCCCCCCGCTGACCGCCCTGCAGGCCGGCGGCGACTGGCTGCGCCTGCCTCAACTGCTGGCCGCGGCGCTGCGCGGCTGAAGAAAGACCGGCGGAAAGTACCGCCGGTCTTCGGAGCGCCTGTTTCAAAAACGGCTTATTTCGAGCCGGTGATCGCCTCCAGCGCCCGGCGGGTCAGCACCGCGGCCAGGTGACGCCGGTACTCGGGACTCCCGTTCAGGTCCTCGGGCGGCTGCGTGCCGTCGGCCGCCTGGGCGGAGGCCTCGCGCAGGGCATCGGGGGCGACCGCCTTCCCGGTCAGGGCCCGTTCCGCAGCGGCGGCCCGAAGGGGCCGCGGCCCCATTCCCGTGAGCCCGATCGCCACCCGCTCCACTCGCCCCTCGCGCAGGCTGACCTGGGCCGCGACGGCCACGATGGCCCAGTCCTGAGAGCGCCGGCTGAACTTGAGGTAGGTGCCGCTCGACGCGGACGGCGGACGCGGGATCCGGATCTCGCGCAGGATCTCAGCCGGCTCCAGGGCGGAGGTGAAGGTGTCGACGAAGAAATCCTGGGCCTTGATCGAGCGCTCGCCGCGCGGGCCGACCGCGATCAGCTCGGCGTCGAGCGCGAGCAGGCAGGTGGGGAAGTCCCCGTTCGGATCGGCGTGGGCCGCCGCGCCGCCGATGGTGCCGCGGTTGCGGACCTGAGCATCGCCGATCTGGGCTGCGGCCTGCTGCAGCAGCGGCAGCCGGGCCTTGACCAGCTCGGAGAACTCGATCTCATGATGGGTGGTGAGCGCGCCCAGAGCGATATGGGAGTCGGCCTCGCGAATGTAGCTGAGGTCCTGGATCCGGCCGATGTCCACCAGGAACGAGGGCGTGCTCAGCCGGAGCTTCATCAGGGGGATCAGGCTGTGGCCGCCGGCCAGGACCTTGGCCTCGGAACCGTGCTTCACCAGGTCGGCGACCGCCTCGGGCAGGCTGCGGGGAGCGACGTAGTCGAAGGCTGCCGGAATCATCCCTTCCTCCCTCCGTTGCGATGCATCAGCTGCCAGAGCTTGGCCGGGCTGGCAGGCATGGGCACGTCTTTCACCCCGAACGGCTGCAATGCGTCGACCACCGCGTTCATCAGCGCCGCGGTCGAGGCGATGGTGCCCGCTTCACCGATCCCCTTGGCTCCCAGCGGGTTGACCGGGCTGGGAGTGATGGTCTCCTCCAGCTGGAAGAACGGAAGATCGGCGGCGCTGGGGACGAGGTAGTCCACCAGCGTTCCCGTCCGAAGCTGGCCGTCCTCGCCGTAAACGCCCTCCTCGAAGAGCGCTTGCCCGATGCCCTGGGCGATCCCTCCGTGGATCTGGCCGTCGACCACCATGGGGTTGATCCGCGTCCCGCAGTCGTCCAGCGCCACGTAGCGCTCGATGCTCACCTTGCCGGTCTCGGGATCGACCTCGACCACTGCCACGTGAGTGCCGAAGGGCCAGACGAAGTTCGTGGGATCGAAGAAGGTCGTGGCCTCCAGACCGCCTTCCATTCCGGCGGGGAGCCGGTTGGTCTGAAAGGCTGCCATGGCCAGCTCCTGGATGGTCACGGACTTCGCGGGCGAGCCCTTGACGAACGCCTTGCCGTCCTCGTAGACGACGTCGTCCTCCGCGGCCTCGAGCAGGTGAGCGGCGATCTTGCGCGCCTTCTCCCGGACGCGTGTGGCCGAGATGTGCACCGCGCTCGCGTCCAGGGCGGTGCTGCGGCTGCCGTAAGTGTTCATGCCCATCGGGCCGATGCCCGTATCGCCGTGGACCACGTCCACGTCGGCCACGGGGATGCCCAGGACGGCGGACACCACCTGGGCGAAGGTCGTCTCGTGACCCTGGCCGTGGGGCGAGCTGCCGGTGATGGCCGTTGCCTTGCCGGTGAAATGCAGCCGGACCACGCCCATGCCCCAGAGGGAAACACCGGTGTTGGCCTGGGTGGGAGCGGCCGGACCCAGCCCGCAGATCTCCAGGTAGGAAGCCAGCCCGATACCGAGGTAGCGTCCCTGCTTGCGGGCCTCGGACTGCCGCCGGCGGAGATCGTCGTAGCCTGCCACCTGGAGCGCTCGCTCCAGGCCGGCGACGTAGTCACCCGAGTCGAAGGTGAACCCGAAGAGGCTGGTGTACGGTTGCTCGGCGCCGGTAACGAGGTTCCTGCGGCGGACGTCAGCGGGATCCATCCCGGTTTCCTGGGCGACCAGGTCCATCACCCGCTCGATCACGTAGGTCGCTTCCGGCCGGCCGGCGCCGCGGTAGGCGTCGGTGGGTGTCCGGTTGGTGAAGACGCCGACCAGCCGCCCATCGATCGCCGCGAGCCGGTACGGCCCGGGAGCCACCAGCAGGCCCAGGCTCATGAAGGTGCCGAACTGGCTGCAGTACGCGCCCAGGTCCAGCCACTGGGTGAGGCGCAGGCCCAGGACGGTGCCATCGCGTTTGGCTGCGATCTCGACGTCCCAGATCTGCGAGCGTCCGTGGTGGGTGGCCCTCATGTTCTCCTCGCGGTCCTCGATCCACTTCACGGGACGGCCCAGGCGGCGCGAGGCGAGCGCGGTCAGGACCTCTTCCGGAAAGACCCGGATCTTGGAGCCGAAGCCGCCGCCCACGTCGGGCGCGATCACGCGGACCTGGCTCTCGGGGATGCCCAGGATCACCGCCAGCCAGACCTTGACGAAATGGGGGATCTGGGTGGACGACCAGAGCGTGAGGCTGTTGGCGAAAGGCTTGTAATCGGCGACGACGCCGCGGGTCTCGATGGCGATGGGGATCAGCCTCTGCTGCTGCAGGCGCTGGCTGATCGTGACCTCGGCCTCCTTGAAGGCCGCCTCGATGTCACCCCCGGCGCGCTTGACGTCGTAGGAGAGGTTCGACCCCAGGCTCTCGTGGATCACCGGCGCATCCTTTTGGATCGCCTTCTCGACGTCGGTGACCGCCGGCAGCGCCTGGTAGCGGACCTCGATCCGCTCGGCGGCGTCCTGCGCGGCCGCGCGGCTCAGGGCCACGACCAGAGCCACCGGCTCGCCCACGTAATGGACCTTGTCGGTGGCGATCGGATACTGCTCCGGATACGCCTTCTCCGGGACGAAGGTGACGGTCACCGGCAACGGGGCCTGGAACTCCTCGCGCAGCTCCTTGCCGGTGAAGATGGCGACCACGCCGTCCGCCTCCTTGGCCCGGATGGTGTCGATGGCGAGGATGCGCGCATGGGGCTCGCTGCTGCGTACGACGTGCAGGTGCAGCACGGCGTTCTGAGGCAGGTCGTCGACGAAGCGGCCGCTGCCGGTGACCAGCTGCGGGTCCTCCCGGCGCTTGATCGAGGCTCCGATCATCTGAGAGACAGCCATGTCAGTCCCTCCTCGCCGAGGGCGCGGTGGCCGGAGCCTTGCGCTCGGCACCCTCACCCATCACCTTGGCCGCCGCCTGGATCGCCTTGACGATGTTGTGGTAGCCGGTGCAGCGGCACAGGTTGCCCTCGATCCCCATCCGGATCTCCTTCTCGGTCGGATCGGGATTGCGGGCGAGCAGCTGGCGGGCGGCCATGATCATCCCCGGCGTGCAGTAACCGCACTGCAGCCCGTGCTCGTCCCAGAAGGCCTGCTGCAGTGGATGCAGCTGAGTGCCCTGGGCCAGGCCTTCGATGGTGAGCAGCTGGCTTCCGTTCGCCTGGACGGCGAAGACGGTGCAGGCCTTGACGCTGTGCCCGTCCATCTCGATGGTGCAGGCCCCGCAGTTGCTGGTGTCACAGCCGACGTGAGTGCCGGTCAGGCCGGCCTGTTCCCGGATGTAGTGAACGAGGAGCAGTCGTGGCTCCACCTCGTGCTCGTAGTTCGTGCCGTTGATGGTCATCGAGACCCGCTGTCGCATGGGCACCTCCTCCCTGCAGGCCGAGCTACCGCCTTCCTACCGGCCGGTATAGCACCCGCAAGCCTCGATGTCCAGAGCCGTAGAGGAGGACCCGGTGGGCGCGGCCGCCGAGCGGCGCGATTCAGGCCACGGCTATGGCTGTGCCGGGATCGACGAGGTGGACCCAGGTGAGGCCCGCCGGCAGGCGTACCGGCCTGCCAGCCGCATCGACGAAGCGCAGGGGAGCATCAGGGTTGCTCAGGTCCCAGCTGATGGAGTAACGGCGCCCGCCGGTGAAGAGGTCGGCAGGGCCGTGGCCCTGCAGGTCGAAGTCCTGGGCGGGCGCTCCGACGACGTCCGTGAACCCGGCGTCGTGGTGCGCGACCTGGAGCAGGATCACGTTCACGACCTTGATCCCTCCACCGGTCGACTGGTCGACCAGCGGACCGCCGGCCGTGCTGTAGAGGTAGGCGCTGTCGGCCGCGGCGTAGCTGTAGCTCACCCGGTGGAAGGGCGTCTGGTCGAACTGGATCCGGGCTGCGGCGGCCGGCGAGGGGCTGGCTGAGGGCTGGCCGGGCGCTGCCGGCTGATAGGTGAGGCTGGGGCCGTGCCTGCGCACTCCCGACGCCAGCCGGTCACCGGTCGTGTACAGGTTGTGGGGCGGCTGCCGGCTCGGCTCGCGGAAGAAATACTGGCCCCCGTCGCTCCCTTCGGAGAGGGCGGGAACGTTCTGGGCTTTGATCTGGTCCAGTACCTTCTGGTTGGCGCCGCTGAAGAAGATCACCCCCTGATAGGCCTTCTGCAGGCGCAGCGTTACCGGCCTGGCGCTGCGAACCGGGCCGATCCGGGTTCCCGATCCGGGGTGGAAGTAGATCACCGTCATCCGCGTGATCCCTCCTTCGGCCAGGTACTCGAAGACCAGGTCCGCCTGCTGCAGCCCCGATTGGGGACGGGCCTGGGGCGAGTTCTCGACCTGGACCATGGCCGGGCCGGGACGGGCCGGGGTGGGGGTCGAGGCCGGGGCCAGGGCGGTGCCGGAGCCGCAGGCCGCGAGCGTGGCCGCAGCAAGCGAGCTGGACAGCCGGACTAGCAAAAAGCGTGATAGCACGATACGCGACTATTGTAATGGCCGAAAGTCGCGCCGGGCTAGGCCGCGATCCCGATCGTGCGCAGGGCGGAGCCGAGCTCCCGCGAGTGGGACGGCTGGCCGCGCTCACGCCAGTCGAGGATCAGGTCGGCGAAGGCCGACTTGCTGAGGCGCTGGCGGGTGACCGCCTTGGAGCGCGGGTCCACGATCTCCAGCTCCACCCAGACGACGCCGCTGTCCACCAGCCGCGCCGGATACGCGTTGGCTTCGATCAACCGGATGAGTTCACTTTCCCCGAGCATCTCGTTCTCCCGAATCAACCCACCGTCTGCCGACTGCTGATACTCCCAACGGCAGGTGGGCGGAAATCCGTCACCACTCCGGAGGGAACCGTCCGGATCCCAAAAAGGGCCCGGCGCGAGCCTTAGACTGAGGGCGATGCTGGCGGATCTCCACATGCATTCCACCGTCAGCGACGGGTGGAAGGACCCCGACGAGGTGGCCCATCTCGCCGCCGATGGGGGCGTGCAGGTGATGGCGCTCAGCGACCACGACTCCTTCTACGGTGTGCTGCGCGCCCGGAGGACGGCGCACGGCCGTGGGCTGGGCTACGTGACCGCGATCGAGATCACGACCTACCCGCCGCTGCAGTTCCGCCACATCCTCGGCCACGGGGTGGACATGCAGAACCCGGTGCTCCGGAGCCTGATCGGGCGCAACCAGGCGGTGCTGCGGCGCCAGACCGAAGCCTGGATCGCGGTCCTCCGGGAGAGGGGCTGGTCGCGAACCCTGGGGCTGGACGCCTTCGCCCACAAGCCGATGGTCATGCCCGGCGCGGTCCTCAAGCTGGTGCTGCAGCATGGCCTGATGTCGGAGAAGGATGCCTGGAGCAGCGTCCGGGAGGCGGTCGACTTCCTGCCCACCGAGGTCTACACCCCGATGCCTTCGCCCCAGGAGGCGATCGAGGCGATCCACGCCGCCGGAGGCCTGGCCGTGCACGCGCACCCGGGGACGGTGCCCGACCAGGAGCTGATGAAGGAGAGCCTGCCCCTGCTCGACGCCCTCGAGGTCTACACCCGGCGACACCGGCCGGAGCAGATCTCCGTCTACGAGGAGCTGGCGCGGCGGCACGGCCTGCCGACTACGGTGGGCACTGATTTTCACGGCTTCAAGGACGAAGCCTACGAGGCGCCCCGCATCTCCCTCGATCCCCGCTACCTGGACCGGCTGCGCCCCCGGATCGAATGGCCGGCGCTGGAGGCGACCGGTTGACGGCGGCGGCGCCGACCGGCGCCATCGTCGAGGCACGCGGCCACCTGCTCGAAGCCGGCGGGCGTGAGACCGCCTCCATGGCGGCGGCGATCGAGGGCCTGGCCGAGGTGCCGGCGTTTTCGGTGATGGCGGCCGCCTCGCTGGCGGCGCGACCGCAGTGGGCAGGCGCGGTCGACGACCTGTTCGAGCGGCCTCTCTTCCAGACGGCGCGGGCCGCACTCCACAATGCCCTCACCGCCACCCTGCTGGGCGAGACTCTCTACCGGAACGTCTTCCTCTCCTTTGCCGACGCCGTCATCCTCTGGCACTACGGGCACACCCAGCAGCGGACCGGGGTGGCGCGGCTCGACAGTATCTACGGTGTGACCCTGCGGCTGCTGCGGGCGGCCGACCGGTTCGCCGAGCTGGAATCCGCGCCTGAGCCACAACCGCCTTACTTCCATCGCCTGCGGCGGATCGGCCTGACCCGGGGCGGCGCCTACGCCGTGCTCCGGCGCGCCGCCCGGCTGATGGGCGCCGTGGAAGTCGGGATCACGGGAGAGCGCATCCATCCCCTTCGGGGCAGCATGCTGACCAGCTACGCGAGCTTCAGCGCCCAGGTGATGGCCATGGCCCGGGCCGTCGAGGAGGGGCGCGATGCCATCACCCGCGAAGACGTCATGGCCGGGCTCCAGGCATTCACGTCGCTGGTCGCGACCCCGCCGCCCCCGGCCTGAGGCGTCTCAGTCGCCGCCTATCGCCAGCTCCTCGATCAGGACCGTGGGGCAGCCGCAGAATCCGCCCGCGAACCGGAAGCGCAGGTCGTCGGCGACTCCCACGATCAGCTTGAGGACGCCGATCAGGTTGCCGGCCACGGTCATCTCGCGTACCGGCTCGGCCAGCCGGCCGTCGCGGATCCAGTGCCCGCTCACGCCGAAGGAGAATTCGCCCGAGACCGGGTTGACGGTGTTCAGCCCATGCAGCTGCTCGACGTGGAGCCCGTCATCGACCCGACCGATGATGTCGTCTCGCTTCTGGGTACCAGGCTGCAGGACCAGGTTCGTGACGCCCACCTCGGGCACGCTCTTGTAGGAGCGCACGGCGCTGCCGGTCGACTGACCGCCGCTGCGCCTGGCGGTGTAGGTGTTCTGCAAGTAGCCGAGGAGCATGCCGTCTTTGACCAGCTCGATCCGGCGGGCAGGCACGCCCTCGCCGTCGAAGGGACGGCTCGCCAGGCCGCCTGGCAGGCGCGCGTCGTCCACGATCGTGACCGCCGGCGCCGCCACCGGCTGTCCCAGCTTGCCGGCAAGCAGTGAGCGGCGCTTGAGCACGGCCTCGCCGCTGAACGAGCTTCCCATCACTCCCAGGATCATGGTCCCGGCGTCGGGATGCAGGACGACCGGGACGCGCGCCGTCCTCACCCGCCGCCCACCCAGGAGCCCGACGGCATTGTCCACCGCCTCGCGGGCGACGCCTGCCAGGTCCAGCCCGTCCAGGTCGCGGCTGTAGGTGAAGGCGAAGCCCGACTGCCGCTCCGAGTCCTGCTCCGCGATGGCGTCGATCACTCCGTAAGCCACGGTACGTTCGAACCCGACGTCGAGTCCCCGCGTGTTGGCCAGCTCCACGTGACCCGCGCCGTCGCTGTAGACCACGTCGCTGACCCGGCGCACACGTGGGTCGAGCGAGGTCGCGACCCGTTCCATCTCGAGCGCGAACTCGACCTTGCGCTGGGGGTCGATGGAGCCCAGGTCGGGGGCGTACAGGCCGGAGAGCTCCTCGATCACCTCCGGCTCGGGCAGGACGTTGGCCTCTTCGGCGTGGTTGTAGCGCCCGTTGCGGAGCGCCTCGTCCGCCAGAGCATCGAGCGCGTCGGCGTCGGTATCCGAGGTGTAGGCGAAGCCGACCCGGTGCTCCGAGAAGGTGCGCAGGCCGACGCCGCGGCTGGCAGCCGAGACCAGCGACTCGATCTCGCCGTTGAAGACCTTGACCGTGAACTCGGTACCCCGCGAGAGGTAGGCCTCGGCGGCATCGGCACCCTGGGCCCGGGCACGGCTGAGAAGGCGCTCGGCGATCGGGTTCACGGGGCGATCAGGGCGATCAGGGCCGGTCCCCGCCCGCCGCGCTCAAGGCCTCATCGCGCCCGCCGGGACGACGCCCGTGCCGCCCACGGTCAGCTCGCTGATGCGAATCGTCGGCTGGCCCACCGATACCGGGACGCCCTGGCCGTCCTTGCCGCAAGTGCCCGGCGCCAGCTTGAGGTCGTTGCCCACCATGTCGATGCGGTGCAGGGCGCGGGGACCATTGCCCACGATGGTCGCGCCTCGAACCAGCCGTCCTACCCGTCCGGCCTCGATCAGGTAGCCCTCGGTGACGGCAAAGACGAAATCTCCGGTGACCACGTCGACCTGGCCAGCGCCCAGCTTGCGCGCGTACAGGCCGCGGGGGGTGGCGGCGATGATGTCCTCGACCGAGTGTGCCCCCGGTGCGATGAAGGTGTTCGTCATCCGCGGGATGGGCAGGTGCTGGTAGGACTGGCGGCGTCCGTTACCGGTCACCGGATGCGCCAGCTGTCCCGCCCGGAGCCGATCGAACATGTAGCTGACCAGGACACCGTCCTGGATCAGGACGGTGCGCCGGGTGGGTACCCCCTCATCGTCGACACCGAGCGTGCCCCATCGCGCTTTCAGTGTCCCATCGTCGATCGCGGTCACGATCGGGCTGGCCACGGTCTGGCCCACCTTGCCGGTGAAGACCGTGGAGCCCTTGCTCACGAAGTCTGCCTCCAGCCCGTGGCCGCAGGCCTCGTGGAAGAGCACCCCGCCGAACTCGTTGCCCACCACTACCGGCATCGTGCCCGCTGGTGAGGGCGCGGCGTCGAGCAGCATCAGGGCGCGCTCCGCCGCCATCCGTGCATACTCTGCCGCGGAGGCTTCGTCGAAGAACTCGAAGCCGCGCTGCGCGCCCGGGGCTTCCATGGCCGTCTGGATCTCGCCGTTGCGCTCGGCCACCGCCTGGACCATCAGTCGCACCCGGGTCCGTGCGTCCTGGTGCTGCACGCCTTCGGAGTTGACCACCAGGACCTCCTGCCTGCTCTCGCCGTAGCCGACGGCAACCTGGCGGATCTCACCCCCCTTCTCGCGGGCAGCCTGGTCCGCCTCCAGCAGCAGCTCCACCTTGGCCTCGACGTCGACACCGCCGGGATCCAGCTCCACCTCCTGGGGCGGGTGAGGTGTGTCGACCACCTGGCCCAGCGCGAAGCGGCCGCCGCCCCTACGTCCGACGGAGGCGGCCACCTCGGCCGTCTTGAGCAGTCCAGTGTCCGAGAGGTCCTCGGTGTAGATGTAGCTGACCACGCCGCCGTGGATGATGCGCAGGCCGGCGCCCCGGTCGTTGCCGGAGCTGACGCGCTGGACCTGGCTCTCCTCGACGGTGACCGCTTGATTCCGTTTGCGCTCGACGAACAGCTCCGCGAAGTCTGCTCCCGAGCGGAGCGCTCGGCGGATGACCGCGTCCGCGAGCGAGGGATCGAGCAGGGGCATTCGCCTGAGTTTAGCGTCAGGAGGCAGGCGGCGGGCTGGCGGGTTCCACCACCAGGGCCGAGACCCAGAACCCGAGCACGGCAAGGACCGCGGCGGTCGCGACGAAGATCGCCCGCAGGCCGGCCGTGGCCGCGACCGCCGAGCCGAGCAGCGGCCCGATGGCGTTGCCGAGCGCCGTGGCGCTGCTGGTCAGGCCGTAGGCGGAGCCGCGCAGGCTGCCGGGCGTGGCCAGTCCCACCATGGCATTCGTCGCCGGGATCAGGACTCCGAAGAAGATGCCCAACCCCGCGCGCAGGAGGAGCAGCTGGAGGACATCGGTGGCGAATGCCTGGGGAAGGAAGAAGGCCGCGGCGGCGAAGGTGGCGAAGATGAGCAGCCTGCGATAGCCGCTCCGCTCCACGATCCGGCTGTAGGAGACGGCGGCAAGCGCGCTGCAGACGGCGGTCGCCCCGAAGACCAGGCCGGAATAGAGCTTGACCGGGGCGCCGGCGGGCGAGATCTGAGCTACGAAGAGCGGCAGTATGGGAAAGACGATGGCCGAGCTGACCTGGATCAGGAGAAGCACCACCAGGAGCGGCATCAGAAGCGGCGAAGAGATCCCGGAGCGAAGCGACCGCAGGAATCCGGGCCGCCGCCGGGAGGCCAGGGGCAGGTAGTGCTCGTGGACGAAGAGCCAGATGGCCAGGCCGGCAGACGCCAGCAGGATCCCGGCCACGATGAACGTGCCCCGGATGCCGACCGCCTCCGCGATCACTCCGCCCACCACCGGACCTCCCGAGATCCCGAGATAGATGCTGGTCTGGAGGAGGCCCATCCCGTAGGCGAGCCGCTCCCGCGGTACGATCGTCGCCACCAGTGCGGTGGAGGCGGCCACCGTCCCGGTGACGGCGCCCTGGAGCAGGCGCAGTCCGAGCAGCTCGAAGACGTTCTGCACCAGGCCCATGCCGGCCAGCACCAGCCCGCCCGCGATCATCGCCCGCAGCACCATCGGCTTGCGCCCATGGCGGTCCGCGAGCGCGCCCCAGATGGGGCTGAAGAGAGCGAGGGCCAGCGCCGTGCTGGCCACGAGCGCACCCGACCACAGCTCCACCGCCTGGTCTCCCTCGACCCCCAGCTCCTTGAGGTACAGAGCCAGGAAGGGGAGGACGAAACCGAAGCCGAGCATGGCCGTCAGCTGGGCGAAGCAGGTGGCGTAAAGGCTCGTCCTCCAGGAAGGGCTGACGCCCTCGGAAACATGGCTCGGCGCCGCCCTGGCCAGCTTTGGCCTAAAGCGCATGCGGGTTAGCGCCTACGAGCCCGTAAGGGCGAGGAGCGAGACGCCGCGTCAGCGGTGGCGAGCCAGGGCGCGCGGCGAGCAGGCACGCGCAAGGCAATTCGGCCGCATTGGAATTCTGCGGCCAGGCCGCGCGCGGGCCGTCCGCGAGCCGCAACTCGCCCGGTAGTTACTGGACTCGAAGCCGCTTCAGCCGGCGCCGCGGGCGTAGCTGTGAAGGCCGACGATCCAGAGGTTGACGGCGTAAAGCGTCACCAGGATGGAGACGAAGCCCGCGGTCGCGATCAGTGCGGTGCGCCGCCCGCGCCAGGCCTGCAGGCTGTGGGCGTGGAGGTAGATGGCGTAGACCATCCAGGTGATAGCGGCCCAGGTCTCCTTCGGATCCCAGCCCCACCACCGGCCCCAGGCGTGCTCGCCCCAGATCGCCCCGGCCATGGTGCCGAAGGTCCAGATCGGAAATCCGAGCAGGACGGCCCGAAAGGTCAGCTGGTCCAGCGTCTGCAGCGAGGGCAGGCGCAGGGACGCAGCCGACTCGTGGAGCCAGGATCGCGCATTCAGGCTCCGGTCCTTGACCAGGTAGAGGGCGGCGAAGACGAAGCTGGAGACCAGCACCCCGGAGGCGACCATCATGCTCGTGACGTGGATCTTCAGCCAGTAGCTCTGCAACGCCGGCACCAGGGGCTCGGGCGACTGGTAGAGGGCAAAGCCCACCCCCATCAGCGCCACCACCACGAACAGGGCCGGACCGCCCGCCAGTGTGGCGACCGGATAGCGGACGGTCATGAGCAGGAAGACGAGCACCGCCACCAGGGCCAGCATCGAGCTGTACTCGTACATGTTGGCCAGCGGGTAGTGGGAGTCGGCGAAGCCCCGGAACACCACCGCCAGCAGGTGGACGGCGGACCCGGGCACGACCAGCGCCAGACCGATGCGGCGCAGCCCTTCCTGCCGGTAAGCGAAGTAGGCGAAGAAGGCCAGCATCCCCGCCAGGTAGAGCACGAGGGCACCGAAATAGAGGTGGAGGGAGAGGTCGCCGGGCGCGGCGGTCGGATGGGCCAGATCTCCCCTGAGCAGGGCGAGCACGAGCAGGTAGAAGGCGAAGGGGCGGCCGGGGCGGCGGGGCCGGCGACGGTGGCCTTGGCCATCTTCAGCCGCGGGCCGGGGCCGGCGCGGCCACGGGGGTCAGCGGGATCACCTGCATGCCGTCGTCGCGGAAGCGCACGCGCTGGAAGGTGATGCAGTTCACCGGACAGTGGTCCTCGCAGATGCGGCAGTTGGTGCAGCGGTCGTAGTTGACCAGGATCTTACCCGCCTTGCCCCCGAACTCCTCGCCGACCACCGTGTTGCAGATCTCGACGAAGCCTCCGCTCGAGGTCTCACGCTCCTCGCCGTAGACGACCACGTCGAGCGCCTTCTCCGGGCAGACGTCGTCGCAGGCGCCGCAGAGGATGCAGGTCGACTCGTCGACGTGATGGACAGTGTCGCACTGGAAGCAGCGGAGCGCCGCCGTGATCGCCTGCTCGTCGTTCCAGGGCAGCTCGACCGGCGACATGTCCATCCGTTTGGGGGCGGGAAGGATGGGCGGCTCCTCGCGGTTGTAGTAGTCCGCCTCCTCGGCACCGAGGCCCCCAGGAACTCGTTGATGGAACGCGCCGTGCGGTGCCCCCAGGCCACGGCGTCGACGATGAAGGACGGGCCCTGGACGCAGTCGCCGCCGGCAAACAGCCTGGCGACCTTCGTATGTCCCCCGGTGTCCGCCTCGATCAGCTTGCGCGGGCTGAGAGGGGTGTCCTTGTCGGCGAAATCCATGATCTGGCCCGAGGCGAAGATCGCGTAGCGGCAGGGGATCACGTGCTCGGTGCCGGGCAGCTTCTGGACGCTGGTGATGAGCAGCTTTCCACTCTCAGGGTCGAACTCCAGCTTCTGCTCGTCCACCCTGATGAATTCCACGCCCGAAACGTGTCCCTGCTCGTCGGCCTTGATGGCGTTGACGATCACCCCGGTGTGAAGCTGGAGCCCGATCTCGCGTGCCTCCACGAGCTCGTTGCCGAAGGCCGGCAGCCGGTCGGCGGGCTCGATCGAGACCATCCAGACCTTGCGCGCCCCGCTCTTGATCGAGGTCTGGGCGGCGTCGGTCGCCACCGCGCCGCCCCCGATGACCACGACGTCACCGCCGCTCGGGAAGTCGTCAGGGATCACGTCGTAGGAACGCACGCGAAGGAACTCCATGGCGGAGATCACCTCAGGGAGATCGGAGCCCGGCACCGGCAGGATCCGTCCCGTCATCATCCCGACCGAGAGGAAGAGGGCGTCGTAGTCCTCGAGCAGCCTGGCCAGGGGAATCTCCTTGCCCACGTTGGCGTTGAGGTGGACATTCACCCCCATCTGGATGATCATGTCGATCTCCCAGAGCAGCTGGTCCATGTCGAAGCGGAAATGCGGGATGCTGGCCGAGAGCAGCCCGCCCAGCTTGGCTTCGCGCTCGTACAGGTCGACGGCGTATCCCATGAGCCGGAGGTCCTGGGCGGCGGTCAGTCCGGCCGGTCCGGAGCCGACGATCGCCACCCGGCGGCCGTTCTCCGGAGCCAGCTGATGGCGGATCTTCACGCCGCGGGCGAAGGCGTAGTCCGTGGCGAAGCGCTTGATGGACTTGATCGAGACCGCGTTCTCCGTTCCCTGGACCCAGCCACGCTTGCAGTCCGTCTCGCAGGGATGATTGCACAGCCGTCCCAGCATCGACGGGAAGGGGTTGGTCTCGTGGATCACCAGCCAGGAGTCGAGATACCTTCCCTGCGACACGTAGTCCACGTAGGCGGCGATGTCCTGGTGGATGGGACAGGCACGCTGGCAGGGAGAGACGGGAATGTTGATCCCCAGGTCGCGGCGGCCCAGGAACTGCTTGTTGGCCGCGGTGTCCGTGGTGGTGCGGCCGATCTCTTCCAGGATCTCGAACGCGGTCACCATGCCGACCGGCCGCGCCGTCTTGCGGAAGAGCCGCCCCTCGTCCTGGGTCAGCATCAGGTAGGGCGTGTCCTCGCGGAACATGATTTCGGCCCCGGCCTCCATCGAGTCGTCCACCGAGCGCTCAGGCAGGGGCGACCGCATGAAACGCTCGACCGGCTGAGCGCCGTCCCCGAAGGCGGCCACGCTCTCCCGGTGGCCGAAGACCCCCAGCACCTGGCCCTCACGGACCACCAGCAGCGCCTCCGCCCCTGACTCCCGAAGGCGGGCCACGGCATCGGTCGCGGCAAGTGTAGGCGGGCAGCTTTCGAGCAGGGGCCGCGCGACCTTGCTCAGGGCCGGCATCAGGAAGCTCTCCCCACGATGAGGAGATCCTTGACCGTGAGCGCCCCGAGGGGCATGCCCTCGGGCGTCGTCACCAGGACCAGCTGGCGGCCGGTCTCGCGCATGACCCGTGCCGCCTCGGCAACCGGCGTCCTGGGGCGGACCTCGGGGAGCGGGGTCCGGATGATATCCGCCGCGCGGCCGTCGAGCCGGGCCTTGACGTAGCGCTGCAGGATGTCCAGGTAGGAGACGTAGCCGAGGCAGCGCTGGTCGACGATGACGGGCAGCTCGTGGACCCGGTTCTGGGCCATCATGCGCGCCGCCTGGGCCAGGGGCGTGTTGGGAAAGCAGAACGCGAACTCGGCGGACATGGCCCGCTCCACCGTGGCCAGTTCCGGCGCCGTGGTTGCCATCTTTGGGAATTATAGGTAAGGGTCCGCCGGTTCCCGGCGGGGCGCGCGTCACCCCTTCGGCAGGCGAGCGTCACCGGGCCGTGACCAGCAACCGGCCCGGCGCGCGTTATACGTGGCGGATTGGCTGACCACCTCGCGCCCTCCTACGCCAGCCCGGGCGAGCCGGTCGAAGCGCTCTCCCAACCTCGCCGCCTCCCCTCGGGGCGGCCCCGGGTCTCCTTTCCCTATCGCAGCCGATTCCACCGGCTGGTGCGCCTGCTCGGGATGGGAACCCTGCTCTGTTCGGGCCTGGGCCTGCTGGCATCCGTGGCCGGGCTGCCCCTCAACCCGCTGAGCATGCTGGCCGCCCTCCTGCTCAGCCTGATCCTGATCGGGTACACCGTCAGGCCCAGCCTGCGCAGGCCGCGGTTCTGACTTACACGCGCCGTGGCGCCTCCGGGGCTCCGCGGGGCGCTCGCTGCAAAATTTGACGCAGCTCGCTTGCCTTGCACCTCGCCCCTTCGGCGCCGGCGCTTACGCGCGAAAGCGCGACTCGCCCTGACGGGCTCGTACCATGCCACCGCGGACGCGGCGTCTCGCTCCTCGCCCTGTGGGCTCGTACTAAGCCTCGAGCATGCGCAGGACGGCGGCGGCCATGACCTCGAGGCCGATCGCGAGGCAGCGCTCGTCGACCGCGAAATCGGCGGTGTGATGAACCCGCGGCCCGTCTTCGGGCGCCCCGCCGAGCAGGAAGAAGCATCCTGGGCGCTGTTCCAGGAAGTAGGCGAAGTCCTCGCCGGCCATCAGCGGCTCGAAGGGGGTGACGTTGCCGGCGCCCACCACGTCCCTGGCCGCGGCCGCGACCAGGTCGGCCATGCCGGCGTCGTTGACGACCGCCGGCGCCCCGGCCAGGTGGCTGAAGACCGCGCCCCCGCCCATGGCTGAAGCGACGCCCTGAGCCAGCTCCGCGGTCCGTCTCAGGAGGCGCTCCCTGAGCCCGGCGCTGAAGGCTCGCAGCGTACCCTGGATCGCCACCTCGCCGGCGACGACATTGGGGGCGCTGCCGCCATGGACGCTGCCCAGGGTCAGGACGGCCGGCTCCGTGGGGGCGGTCTCCCGGCTGACCAAGGTCTGGAGCGCGGTAATGACCTGGGCGGCGATCACCACCGCGTCGACGGTGAGGTGGGGCATGGCGCCGTGGCCGCCCTTGCCAGTGATGGTGAGGCTGAAGAGGTCCGCGCTGGCCCACATCGGCCCGGGACGGACAGCCACCTGGCCCGTCTTCAGCCCCGCCCATACATGAAGGCCGAGCACCCGGTCGATACCCTCGAGCACGCCCGCCTCGATCATGGCGCTGGCTCCGCCGGCCACCTCCTCGGCCGGCTGGAAGGCGAAGCGGACCCGTCCGGCGAGATCCTGGCGGCGCTCCGCCAGCAGGTGAGCCAGCGTCAGCGCGATGGCCAGGTGCACGTCGTGGCCGCAAGCCTGCATCACGCCAGGGCGGATCGAGCTATAGGCGAGCCCGGACCGCTCCTCGATCGGCAACCCGTCCATGTCGGCCCGCACCAGCACGCTCTTGCCAGGACGCTCGCCGCTCAGGGTGCCCACCACCCCGGTCCTGGCCACGCCGGTTGTGACCTCGAGCCCGAAGTCGCGGAGGTGGTCGGCGATCACGCGCGCCGTGTCGACTTCCTGGAAGGCCAGCTCCGGCTCGGCATGGAAGTGACGCCGGCGTCCGAGGAGGTCGCGCTCCCTGGCCGCGACGGCCTCGCGCAAACCCGGTGGCACGAGGCCATTCTGCCAAACTGCAAATGGCATGCCTCGATCACTCAAGGAATACCAGCGCAAGCGTGATTTTTCCAGGACGCCCGAGCCCGCCGGCACTCAGGTTCCCAGCGGCAACCAGCGCTTCGTGGTCCAGAAGCATTGGGCCACCCGGCTACACTACGACTTCCGGCTGGAGATGGAAGGCGTGCTCATCTCCTGGGCGATCCCCAAAGGGCCAACCCTCAATCCAGCCGAGCGACGGCTGGCCGCCC
>VBIC01000127.1 GCA_005881425.1 Chloroflexota bacterium
CCAGGGTGGGATAGCCGACGGTCACGTAGGCGATCAGGGCCAGCCGGCCGCCGCGATCGGCCAGGGCGGCCTGGATCCGGCTCATGCTCCGCCGGCGGGACGCCCGTCATCGACCTCGGCGGCGCGCACGATGTCGAGGTCCTTGTCGCCCCGGCCGGAGAGGCAGACCAACACCTGCGCCGTGGTGTCGAGGGATGGCGCCAGCACCATCGCCTGCGCGACCGCGTGGGCGCTCTCCAGCGCGGGGATGATTCCCTCCATCCGGGCGCAGCGATGGAAGGCCCGCAGCGCAGCCGCGTCGTCGATGCCCACGTACTCGGCACGGCCCCGGTCGTGGAGAAAGGCGTGTTCCGGTCCGACGCCGGGGTAGTCGAGGCCGGCCGAGATGGAGTGGGTGGCCAGCACCTGGCCGTCCTGGTCCTGGAGCAGGTAGCTGTAGGAGCCGTGCAGGACTCCGGGACGCCCGCCCACGATGGAGGCGGCGTGGGCTCCGCTGGACAGCCCGCGGCCCAGAGCCTCCACCCCGAGGAGCCGGACCGGGTCGTCGTAGAAGGCGCTGAAGATCCCGATCGCGTTGCTTCCGCCGCCGACGCAGGCGACCACGATTTCCGGCAGGCGGCCGGTCGCCTCCAGCATCTGGGCCCGCGCCTCGCGGCCGATGACCGACTGGAAGGCGCGGACCATCATCGGGTAGGGATGGGGGCCGACCGCCGAGCCGATCACGTAGTGGGTGTCACGCACGTTGGTGACCCAATCGCGGATCGCCTCGTTGGTCGCGTCCTTGAGCGTCCTGCTCCCGGTCTCCACCGGCCGTACCTGAGTCCCGAGGAGATGCATCCGGTAGACGTTGCTTGCCTGGCGGGCCATGTCCTCGCTCCCCATGTAGACGACGCACTCCAGGCCGAAGCGGGCGCAGACCGTGGCCACCGCCACGCCGTGCTGACCGGCCCCGGTCTCGGCGATGATCCGCCGCTTGCCCATGCGCCGGGCGAGCAGCACCTGCCCCAGCGCGTTGTTGATCTTGTGGGCCCCGGTGTGGCAGAGGTCCTCGCGCTTGAACCAGATCTGAGCGCCCTGGGCCGCCTGGGTCAGGCGCTGCGCGTGATAGAGCGGCGTGGGCCTTCCGGCGAAGGTGTGGGAAAGGCGCTCCAGCTCGGCGCCGAACTCCCGGTCGCGCTGGCTCGCCGCGAAGGTCTCGACCAGCTCTTCCAGCGCGGCCATCAAGGTCTCGGGCACGAACTGGCCGCCGAAGGGCCCGAAGCGTCCCCCGGCGTCAGGTCCTGGGGGATGGGAAGGCAGATCCACGCTCACCCGTCCACCTCGCGCACCGCCTCGACGAAACGCTCCAGGAGATCGAGGTCCTTGACCCCGGGCCGCGATTCGACGCCGCTAGAGACGTCCACTCCCCAGGGGCGCAGGGTCTCGATCCCCTGCCGCACCGTCTGTGGACGGAGGCCGCCGGAGAGCAGGAGGCGATGCCGGCTGGCCAGCTCCCGAGCGCCCGCCCAGTCCCAGGCCCTGCCGCTGCCGCCACCGTCGGAGCCGGCGGTCCAGGTGTCGACCAGGAGCAGTTCGGCGGAGCCAGGCTGGAGCGGCGGGTCCAGCCGGCCGTCGCGCATGCGCGCGGCCTGGATCCACTCCACCGGCAGGGCCCGGTCTGCCGGGGTGAGTGGACGGTAGACCTGGACCGCGGTCAGGCCGCAGGCCTCGACCAGGGGGCCGATCTCCCGCGCGGGCTCATCGATGAAGACCCCGACCCGGCCCACCGTCTGCGGAACCAGGGCGCAGAGCCGGCGCGCCTGGTCCAGGCTGACCCGGCGCGGACTGCGGGTGAAGATGAAGCCGAGCAGGTCGACACCGAGCTCGACCGCCCGCTCCACCCCCGCCGCCTCGGTGTTGCCGCAGATCTTGATCCTGGTCATGGTCCTCGCAGCCGGCGCAGCTGGGCTTCGGGATCTGGCGAGCTGAGCAGCGACTCCCCTACCAGGGCGGCATCGATGCCCAGGGCCGCAAGCGCCTCGATCTCCGAGCCCGACCGGATACCGCTCTCGCTGACCAGCACCGGACCCGCCGGAATCAGCGGCCTCAGCCGTGCCGTGGTCTGGAAATCGGTTCGCATGGTATTGAGGTCCCGGTTGTTGATGCCGATCAGGCGGGCCCCCAGCGCGAGGCTCCGCTCCAGCTCGGACTCGGTGTGGACCTCGACCAGCGCCTGCATGCCCAGCTCCGCCGCGGCGTCGCGCAGCCGGCGAAGGCCGGGTTGGTCCAGGACGGCGACGATCAGGAGCACCGCGTCGGCGCCCATGGCGCGGGCGCAGGCGAGCTGGAGCTCGTCGACGATGAAGTCCTTGCACAGGAGGGGCAGAGCGACCGCGGCCCGGACCTGCCGCAGATGCTCGAAGGCACCGCCGAAAGACTCGGGCTCGGTCAGCACGGAGAGAGCGTCGGCGCCACCCGCCTCGAAGCGGCGGGCGATGGCCGCCGGGTCGTAGGGGTCCTGGAGCACCCCGGCCGAGGGAGAGCGCGCCTTGCACTCCGCGATGATCGCCACACCCTGGCCGGTCAGCGCCGAGGCGAAGTCGCGCGCCGGGGGAGCCGTCACTGCCTCCTCGATCAGCCGCGCCCGCTCGGCGGGGCTGACGGCGGCGACCCAGTGGCGGCGGCGCTCCACTATCCGGGCCAGGACCGGAGCAACCTGGGCTGTCATCTGAAATGGCGAGCCCGGTCAGGCTCTGGCGGCGGCCCCCTCGAGAACGCCCTTGAGGCGGCGCATCCCCTCTTCGATCTGGGGAATCGAGTTGGCATAGGAAAAGCGCATGAAGCCCTTGCCACCCTCTCCGAAGGAGGTACCGGGCAGTGCCGCCACCCCGGCCTCGTAGAGGAGTCGATCGGCGAGCCGGCGCTCGTCCAGGCCGGTCCCGGTGATGTTGGGGAAGACGTAGAAGGAACCGAGCGGACGGTGGCAGCGCACGCCCGGCATGGCGTTGAGCAGGTCGACGATCACGTCCCGGCGGCGCTTGAACTCGGCCACCATCGCCTCCACGGCGCGGTCCGACTGGGGCGAGCTGAGCGCTTCGATCGCCGCCATCTGGGTGAAGGCGGCGGCGCAGGAGCTGGTATTGATCATCAGCGTTTCCATCTTCTGGGCGATCTGAAGCGGCGCCACCGCGAAGCCCAACCGCCATCCACACATGGAGTAGGCCTTGCTCAGCCCATCCGAGTAGATGGTGCGCTCCAGCATCCCGGGCACGGTCAGCAGCGAGGCATGGTGCCCGTCGTAGGTGATCTGGCCGTAGACCTCGTCGCTGAGCACGTAGAGGTCGTGCTCGATGGCGAGCTGCCCGATCTGCTCCAGGTCACGCACCGAGAGCACGCCGCCGGTGGGATTCTGGGGCGTGTTGATGATGATCAGCCGGGTGCGCGGCGTGATCTTGCTCTTCAGCTCCTCGATGTCGAGGCGGAACTGGTTGCGCTCGCGCAGGGGGACTGGCACCGGCGTCCCGCCCGCCAGGCGTACAAGTGACTCGTAGATCGGGTAGCCCGGGTCGGGCAGGATCACCTCCACCCCACGTTCGACCAGCGCCAGCGAGGTGAAGAGGATGATGTTCTTGGAGCCCGGAACCAGGACCACCTGCTGCGGCTTGACCTCGACCTCGTACCAGCGCCGGATCCAGTCGGCGACCGCCTGTCGCGCGGGCATCAGGCCGCCGGACGGCGTGTAATGGGTGAAGCCGTCGCGGATCGCCCGCTCGGCGGCTTCCACGATGTTGGCAGGCGTGGGAAAGTCCGGCTCTCCGATCTCCAGGTGGACGATATCGCGCCCCTTGGCCTCCAGCCCTCGGGCCTTGGCCAGCACCTCGAAGGCGGTCTCGGTGCCGAGCGTATCCATGCGCTCGGCGAAACGCAGGCTCATCCTCGGACTCCGAACGGTCCGAGCTCCCCCGAGTAGGCGGACCAGGTGGCGCGTACGTCGCTGATGCGGGCGGCGCGCGGACCCTGCCGCAGCGCGGTCAGAAACCGTTCGAGCGCGTCGGCCTCACCCTCCGCCTCGACCTCCACCGACCCATCGTAGCGGTTCCTCGCGAAGCCGTGTACGCCCAGGCGCCGGGCCTGCGACTCGGCAAAAACGCGGAAGCCGACGCCCTGCACCTGTCCGAAGATTTCCGCCTTGAGGCGGCGGCGACCGTCCTTACCGGACACCGGCGGCCACCACGACGCTCACGTCGGAGGGCGCGTCGGGGATGGCTCGCAGGGTGCGCCGGACGACGGGAAGGTAGGCCTGGACAAGCTGGCGCGCGGACTGCTCGGTGGGCGCACCGATCACGAGCCGCTGGGCGTCGCAGACGCAGCAGACAGCGGTGGCCTGCCACAGGTACCAGGCCGTTTCCGGCAGGTTCAGGCTCAAGAGGAGCTGCAGCTCCCTCCAGACCTGCGTCCCCTGCACACCTATATGCTACCCCGCACCCACCCGCGCTTTCAAGCCATCGGCTGGGCCTTACCATCGGGACGTGGGCTTGAAAGAGGACCTGGCCGAGCGGGCGGCGGAGCTCGGCTTCCGCGCCGCCGGCATCACCTCGGCCGAGCCGTTTGCGGAGGCGGGCCGGGCGGCCCTGGAGCGGACGCGGGAGGGCCTGATGGACGGCCTGCCCTGGTGGTCGGCCCGCCGGGTGGAGGTCAGCGCCGACCCGCGCCGGTCGAGCCCCTCGGCTCGCAGCCTGGTCGCCCTGGCCTTTCCCTACGAGGCGCCGCCTCCCGAGCCTGCCCCGGACGGGCGGACCCGCGGCAGGGTCGCGGCCTACGCCCTGGGTCCCGACTACCACGACACGCTGGCCGCCCGGATGGCGCCGCTGACCGAGATGCTGAGGCAGGCCGGGCATTCTGCCCGGACCTACGTGGACCATGGCTGGCTCCTGGACCGGGCCGCGGCGGCCCGGGCCGGCCTGGGATGGCTGGGCAAGAACACCAACCTGCTGCTGCCGGGCGTGGGCTCCTACGTCTTCCTCAGTGAGATCGTAACCTCGGCGGAGCTGGAGCCCGACGCGCCGCTGCACAAGAGCTGCGGCGCCTGCGACGCCTGCCTGCGAGTCTGTCCCACGGGCGCCCTGGTCGCCCCGGGCGTGCTCGACAACCGCCGCTGCATCTCCTTCTGGACGATCGAGCATCGCGGCCCCATCCCGCTCGAGATCCGGCCCTTGATCGGTGACTGGGTCTTCGGCTGCGACCTCTGCCAGGAGGTCTGTCCGATCAACGCCTACCCCCGGCGGGCTGAACCCGATCCCGCCCCGCTGCAGGCCTACCGCCAGCGCCCCGATTCGCGGCCGGTCCTGGAGGAGCTGCTCGGCCTCGACGAGCCCGCCTTCCGGACCCGCTTTCGGGGCAGCGCGATCTGGCGCACGCGGCGCGGCGGCCTGCTGCGCAACGTCTGCGTGGCGCTGGGAAACGTGGGCGACCGGTCCAGCGTCCCGGCCCTGGCGGCGACGCTTGGCGACCCGGACCCGATCGTCCGGGGCCATGCCGCCTGGGCGCTGGGCCGCCTGGGCGGAGCCGCCGCCCGGCATCACCTGGAGGCGGCGATCAGCGCCGAGAGCGATCCTTTCGAATGCGATCTGGCGCTGCAGGCCTGCGGACCACTCGTCGTCCTCGCAGCGCCCGCTGCGCCGAGCCCTCCTCCGCCCGGGCCAGCATGAAGACCAGGTCGGAAAGGCGGTTGACGTAGCGCAGCAGCTCCGGGTTGGGGAGCGCGGCACGGTCGGCCAGGGCCACGATCCGGCGCTCGGCGCGGCGGACGACGGTGCGCGCCAGGTCGAGCGAGGCGCCGGCGACCGACCCGCCCGGGACCACGAAGGCGTCGGGCAGCGCGACCGCCGCCTCCAGCGCGTGGACCTCCTCTTCCAGCCGCCCGGTGTGGGCCGGGGTGATGACCAGGAAGTGCTTGCGCAGGGTCTCGTACTCCGCCGGGTCGGTGGCCAGCTCGGCTCCGACCGTGAACAGCTCCTCCTGCAGGCGCAGGATGGCGGCGGCGCGACCGCGGTCGCGGACCTGAGCCCGGGCCAGGCCGAGTGCGGAGATCGCCTCGTCGACCGCGCCGTAGGCCTCGGTGCGCGAATCGGTCTTGCGCACCCGGCCTCCGTACAGGAGGCCGGTCTCGCCGCCGTCTCCTCCCCTGGTGACGATGCTCTTGCGGGGCACTCTGGAGGACAGGCTTCAGGCGGCGCCGCGGGACTGGACGTCACGCGCCCAGTCCTGGAGCACGGCGCCGTGGCTGGCGAAGGCGAGCCGTGGCAGCTCGCGCGGGCTGAACCAGCCCACCTCCTGGGTCTCGTCCCCGGCCGCGGCCTCGCCGCGGAGGATGCGGGCCCGATAGCTGAGCACGACCGCGCCCTCGCCCTCGGCCAGGGTCACGTGCTGGACGCCGACCAGCCCCTCGGCGGCGACCTCCACCCCCGTCTCCTCGCGGCACTCACGCGCCATCGCCGCCTCGGGGTGCTCGTCCCAGTCCACGTAGCCGCCGGGCATGCCCCACAGCCCGCGGCCCGGCTCGATGTCACGCCGGACCAGCAGGACCCGGCCGTCGTGCTCGATCAGCGCGGTGACGACCAGCTTCGGATCGCGGAAGAAGATCCGCTCGCAGCGCGGGCAGGCGTCGAGGGTACGGGTCCCGACCAGCCGCGGCTGCGTCCTGCCGCCGCAGTCGGAGCAGAAGGCGATCACGGGGCCGGGAGTATGCGCCACGCCGCAGGCAGCAGCAGGGCGGCCGCGACCAGCTTGATCGCGTCGCCGATGAGGAAGGGTGTCAATCCCAGCTGAAGCAGGTTCGCGGGCCAATGCAGGGCGAGGCCGAGGCCGATCAGGCCCAGGGCGTAGATGACCGCCTGCCCGGCGGCCATCGCGGGCAGCGACCGCTGCAGGCTCCGGTCCCAGCGCAGCTCGGCCAGCCGGCCGACCACGAAGTCGGCCACGATGAACCCGAGCAGATATCCTCCGGTCGCCCCGAAGACGACCTGCATCCCGTGCGCGCCGCCGGCGTAGAAGGGTAGTCCGACCGCGCCCAGGGTGACGTAGAGGACCATGGACACGGCTCCCAGGCGGCTCCCCAGCAGGGCACCGGTCAGGAGCACGGCGAAGGTCTGGCCGGTGATCGGCACCGGCGTGAAGGGCAGCGGGATGACGAGCTGGGCCATCAGCGCGGTGAAGAGCGCGAACAGGACCGCGAGCGCGGCCTCGGCCAGGACCGACCGCTCCGGCACCACCACGCGGGCCAGGGTCATCGACGAGGTTCGTGCTTGCATGCGCCACTCCTTGAGGGGTCGGATGCCTGAGCTGCAGCTTCATCCTATCTAGAATCCGACCGATGGTCCGTGAGGCGGTCTGGGCTCGCCTCGACAGCCCAGGTCTCGAGTACCTGCGGCTGCTCGACGACGATGCCGCGCTGCAGGCGCACGGGACGGTGATCGGGATCGCCGAGGGGCGTCCATACGCCCTGACCTACCTGCTCCGATGGGACCTGCGCTGGCACGTCCGGAGCCTGCGCGCGGACTGCCGGAGCGGCGACCGCCTTATGACGCTCGACCTGGAGAGCGACGGCGAGGGCCGCTGGCTGCGGGGCGGCCAGCCCTTCACCCGGCTCCACGGCTGCTTCGACGTCGACATCGCGGCCACTCCCTTCACCAACACCCTGCCCATACGGAGGCTGAGACTGAATGAGGGCGACACGGCCGAGATCAACGTGGCCTACGTCGACGTGCCCGAGCTGATCGTGGAGCCGGCCCGGCAGCGTTACACGGCGCTAGCGCCGCTGGCCGGAAACGAGGTCTACCGCTACGAGAGCGTCGAGAGCGGGTTCTGCGCCGACCTGTCCGTCGACCTCGAGGGCCTGGTCATCGACTACCCGCCCCTCTGGCGCCGCGTCGTCCCGCGCTGACCGGGCCGGTTGCGCTCCAGCCGCCGGACACCCTGGTCGATGAGGACTTTCATAAGCGACTGGTATGGCACGCCCCGCCGCTGTGCGGCCTCTTTGGTTCGAACGAGCAGTTCCGTTGCAACGCGTAGCGAGATCTTGGTCGTCGCCTGATCAAGCGACTCGAGAACCTCGCGCTCGAATTGCTCGTCGCTCAGATCGTCGAACGGGTCATAGAGGGGATTTCGAGTCGGCCTGGTCTTCACTGACTGATCCTCCGAATGATTCGTCTTGACGCCTCTCGCGCGTGAATCGGATACCTTCCCTCAGGTTGGTCGATCCATATCACGACCAACCACCGACCTGCGGACGTTCGTCCCAGAACCTGGTATGCCCGGCGTAGGTGAAGATACGTTTCTATGCGGCCAACGTCGCTCAGGGCCTCTTCGATGTCTTCGAGAGAGATTCCCCGCTCAGGGTGGTCCTGACCGAGATGTCTTCGGTTTGCGGCGTCCCAGACGACCAGCCGGTCGTCCATACGAGGAGTATACACAAATTGTGCGGACGGCACAAAACGGTGGAGGGCCCCTCTTCGCGCCTACGGAACCGCCTTCCGAAGACGGTCATAACGGACTATCCGTCAAGCTTCAACTGGCATCCGGCCACGGCCAGTCAGAACGCTCGGCAGATCCGAACGACCGCGTAGATACCGAATGGTTCGCTTCAGATGCGGAACACGTTGTGCGGCGCGAGCGGCGGTCGCCCCATCGAGAGCGCCCGTTCTGGCCAGGGCGACAAGGTAGCCGCGAACGAGTTCAGGATCGTACTCACTGCGCACCTCCAGTCGAATCCAGTCGAGGTCGACACGCATCCGTGCACGCGCTAGAACGTTGGCGGCGAATACGCGGAGGTAGGCCGGTAGATTTCGGTTGCGCGCCACCTTACGAAGGTGTGGCACAAGGCTGTCAGGCGGCCGTTCCGAATGGTCAAGTAGCGCAGCATAAAGCCAGCACGCGAGAAACGGAGAGGTGTTGGTGTCACCATCTTGCAGGAAGGCTTTAAGGGCATCCTGAACCACTTTGCGGCCGAGAAACGGCTTCAAGTACAGAGCTAGGCGAGAACTCAGCGGCCCCAGATCTTCGATATCGGAAAGGACCGTCCTCAGAGCGCGGTCATCGCGAAGAATCATAAGCCGCCATAGACTGAATCGCGCCTGCCGCCCGTCTAGATCGCCCCGTCCTCGGATGGCACGTGAGAGTATCCGACGCAGATGACGCCTCGCTTCCTTCTGCCTCCCGACCCGCATGAGATAACTTGCCGCATCAATCTCAGCGTCGTCCCAATCGCGGACGGCGTCCTCTCCCTCAAGTAGTTTTGTCTTCTGCACCGAAAGCACCAGACCTCGCCTCTTGCATTCCCTCTCAAGAATTTTGAGGCCCGCTTTTGGTTCCGCACGCGTGTGTCCCAGGATTCGAATGTCGTCGATAAACCGGTAATAGCGCCACGGGCCAGCTATCATCTCCTGATCGATCGGGAGAAAGTAGACGTTCTGCAAAAAGCGCGAGGCATTCGGTCCTTGCGGAATACCCTGCGATGGCGCCACAGTCCAAGCCCTGAGCATTCGACGTAGAGCTTCAAGGATCCGTGGGTCGGGGTTGTGAGCTTCGATTGCTCCGAAAAGCACGGAGTGCTGTAGCGCATCAAAATATGCGGTGATGTCCGTCTTGATCATCCACGGGTAGTTCTCTAGGTCAGTCTTGACGCGCTCCTTCCAGGCTAGCCATTGAGTCACTCCATCCTTAAGAAACAGATCTGGATCGTTTGAACGCCTCCCACCGTATACGTTGGCCGGGATGTTGCGATCGGCGCGATCGGCAAAGGATGCGACAGCCGCTTGGTAGGCCACGCGATCCTCAAGCGACAACATCAGCACAGTCCGCGTAAAGAACGGCGATTTGGGAAGCTCTACTTCGGGGGCGGGGCTGAGCTCGATCTCACCCGAAAGTACCTGAGCGGCCGAACCAAGAAGTGACACGGAGTCAACCAATTGGTCCTGAAACCGCAGGATGTCGGGGATCATTATGTCCCGGTCCGAAAGGTCGATGGACCTGATATGACGAAGCGCTGCCCGAAGATCTACGCCAAGCGATGCAGCGGGCGAGCGCGGCAGTGCCCGTGCCTTGAGGTTGGCAATGGCGTCGCTCCGTACTAACCACTGCTTTCCAACTTTCTGGGCTGCAATCTTGCCCTCCGCACTCCTAACGACCTGATGAGGGCAAACTGAGCGCAAACGCTCAGATAAGCGTCGGCGTCCTAGGAGGTCAGGCGGTCAAGGGCGACTCAACTGCAACCTGCTGTCGCGGTGAGTCCGACTGCGTGAGAAGCGCGATCTCGGCCTCGGTCAGCGGCTTCGAGTCCAGGTTGCGGCCTTCTTTGGCGGCGGCGACTATCTCGTCCTTGTGCAGGCGCACCCGTTTCTGGCCCAGCGGGCACTTCAGGTACTCGGCCATGGGCTCGTCGCAGTAGCCCATCCGCTGGTCGCCGCACTTGGGCTGGATGGGGCGGGCCAGCTCCGGGAAGCGGGCCTTGAGCGCGTTGCGGGCCCGCGCCCAGGTGTGGCGGATCTCCCACTGGGCGCGCCAGCAGAGGCGCAGGTCCGCGATGTGGAGGAACTCCTCGTAGTTGACGGTGAAGGTGAGGTTGGTGGCCGCGGCGTTAGGGAGCAGGAAGCGCGCGTCCTCGGCCGGGACACCAGCCTTGAGCGCCTCGTCGTAGAGCTGGCCGACGGCGCGCATGAAGTCCAGGTACCGCTCGCGCAGGCCGGCATTCTCCCAGCTCTCCGGCACCACGAAGGGGAAGTCGCCTTCCTTGAAGGCGTAGTAACGCTGCGA
>VBIC01000082.1:0-17498 GCA_005881425.1 Chloroflexota bacterium
CGGTCGGTTTCGACTGCGCTCGCGCGGCCGACAGCCCCCAGGTCCTGCGCGCGACAGCCGGTCCCGGCGTGACTCACGCCCAGGTCCTGGCCCAGTGCGGGCAGCGCCTTGGCGAGGCGAGTGCGCACCTCCAGGTCTACGACCGAGCGCTGGTCAAGGCCCGGGACCTTCCATTGATGGAGCGCGAGCGACTGCACGCCCTCGCCGGCCGGCTGGCCGGACTGCTGGACCAGGCCAAGGCAGCCGTCGGAGCCGACGACATGGCTACGCTCTCAACCCTGCGGCAGGAGATCGCGAGCGTCGAAGGTCAGATGCTTGCGGCCGGCGCCTGATCTCCGGGCGTCAGGCGAGCGTGCTGCCCAGGAGGATGCCGTCGGCCCAGTAGGTGTGGGTGGGTCCGGCCGGAAGCAGGTCCCAGGTGTCGCCCGCATACGGGATACGCTCGGTTGACGTCACCACGCTGCCGTCGAACCGATCGCCCGAGCGCAGCGCTCCCCCTAAGCAGCAGGCGGACCACCTGGTGGCCGGCCGGCGCGGGTGTATGCCCGACCCGCAGGATCGGGACCGCGATCCGCCGTCCATCCGCGTCCAGCGTCCACACTCTCATCCCGGCGAGGAGCCTGGTGACCGGGACCGGCCCGTCCGGCGTGTCGATCCGCGAGGTCGCCGCGAGGCAGATCGGACAGCCGCCCGGACCTGGAAAGGAAACCCGATCGTGCCGCTGCAGCGAGATGGCGCCGCCGGCGTCGATCGTCCCGCTGACGTGCTCCGGCGTCGCGCGCGATGCGACGTAATCGAAAGCGTAGGCCCCACCCTGCGCCTGCAGGAGGATGGCGTTCAGAGTCTCGGCCTGCTGCAGGACGCTCAGCTCGTCCTCGGTGCTCAGGTGCCCGGCGTCCAGGTGAAGGCGGGCGACTATGGCCGTGAAGGTCGCGGGATCGGACGTCTTCAGCACTGTCACCCCCTGCTCCGCCTGCGCCGGGGTCGGGATGCGCACCACCGGCGGCCCGCAGAAGAGAGGGCGCCCGACCTGGTCGACCAGCCGGTACTTCAGCTGGGGGACAGTCAGGGGAGGCCCGCCGCCCGCGGGCTGCACGCCGCCGCACCCGCCGGCAAGGAGGGCGGCCAGCAGGGCGGCGGCCACCGGGGCGCGCACGTCTGGCCTTATCCTCATCAGAGTTATTACGCCCAGGCCCTTCAAAAGTTCCCTCGGCGCTTGAAGAAATGACATCCGGGGCACTACTATTGACGGCAATACCAGGGCAGGGCTGGGCAGGCGACGCCAGGGTTGCGTTTGGGAGGGCATCCACCGGTGTTCAGGGTCATGGTGGTGGCACCGGCTCGTATGCCCGGCGCGTGGGGATTCGGCTACCTAGAGTTGGCGACTGGCGCCGCGGGCCTGTCTGTCTCATACCAGGGATAGTGACCACCATGCGCCGAAACACGGGTTCCCTCGGCCAGGCCGCCATCCAGGCTCCTGACCTCGGCTCGCTGGTCCGGTATCTGGCGCTTCAAGCATCCCACACTCCGGATCGGCCCAGCAGCGCAGCCGTTGAGGAGGTCATCCTGGACACGGTGGTCGACGGAATCCGCTGCCTGCTCATCCGTCAGGCCCCCCAAACCGAGGCTGAGGCAGGAGGAGCGGCGCTCAGTCCGAGGGAACGGGAGATCGCCCGCATGGTGGCGAAGGGGTATCCGAACAAGACGATCGCCTCGGTCCTGGACATCAGTTCCTGGACCGTCGCGACCTACCTGCGGCGGATCTTCGCCAAGCTGCGGGTCACATCACGGGCGGCGATGGTCGCCTCCGTGATGGAGAAGGGTTTGCTCAACCCGAGCGGTGAGGTTCCGACCTCGCCCGCTCGGTAGTCCGTTCGAGCTACCTACGACGTGTGAGCCCAGGTTGCCTAGCTCGATCGCGCCTCCTCGAAGGTGCGACTGGCCGATGCGAAATCACGCGCCTATGCTCGGGCCCTCAGCAGCCTTTCCCATAAGGAGGTAGCGACATGGCGACCCAGCTGGGTGAGTTTGAGACCGAGCTCGAGGACGAGCTCGAGGCAACACCGGAGCTCGGAGCTCACGAATTCGAAGGCGAGGGCGAGTTCGGCGACATCCTCGGCGCGATCGGCAACGTCGCCCGCGGCCTGCTCGGCGAAGAGGAAGCGACGGAGGGGGCACACGAGTTCGAGGCCGTCCATGAAGGCATTCATGAGGGCGCCCACGAGTTCGAGGGCGAGGAATTCCTGGGCACCATCGCCCGAGGGATCGGCGGCCTCCTCGGCGGCGCGGGCGAGGCTCTACCCGAATACGAAGGCGTACACGAAGGGCTTCCCGAGTACGAAAGCGAGTACGAATCGGAGGAGTTCTTCCGCCGCATCTTCCGCGGCATCCGCGGATTCGTGCGGCGCGCCGCGCCCGTCCTGCGCCGGGTCGCCAAGGTCGCGGCGCCAATCGTCGGCACGGCGGTCGGAGGACCGCTGGGCGGGATGCTGGGCCGCGCCGTGAGCTCCCAGATGGAGGGCGAGGCTGCCGGCGAGTTCGAGGGGATCCACGAGCTGGAGGCAACCGGAGAGACCCACGAGGTCCAGGGTGAGGCACAGGAGTACGAAGGAGAGTCCGAAGGCGAGCTGGAATACGGACCGGGTCACGAGATGACGGCCCACGAAGCAGCCGCCGAAATGATGGCCGCCGTCGCGTCGCGGTCCGCCTCGGAGGCCGAAGCCGAGGCCATGACCGGGGCGGCGACGGTGACCGTCGTCTCCCGCGCCGACGCGGCTGCGCTGCGCCAGGTCCTGCCTTATCTGGTCCGAGGTACGGCCATCCTGACCCGGATCCTCCGGCAGAGCCGCACGACCCGGCCCGCGGTGCGGGCGGTGCCGACCATCGCTCGCCGCACGACTCGGATCCTGGCCCGCCGCGCCGCCGCCGGCCAGCCTGTCACCCGCCGGACCGCCGCCCGGGTTATGGCGGCGCAGACCAGGCGTGTCCTGGGCACGCCCACCATCTGCGCCCGGGCGCTCCAGCGCAACGTGCGCGCCACTCGGGCCGTCCGCCGCGCCAGGCCGCGCAGGGTAACCATGTAGCCGATCGATCAACTCGACCGCGCGCCAGGAAAACCGCAAAGTTAGCCGCCTGACGGCGAAGGACGGAAAGAGCTATGGCGAGCACAATGGCTGAATACGAACTGGAGGCGCTGCCGGAGCTGGAAGGCATCCCCGAGGCGCCCGAGCTGGGCGGAGTCCACGAGCTGCAGCAGGAATGGGAAGCCTCCCTCGGCGAGCTCGAGGGTGAGTACGAATGGGAGACGGAAGCCAACCCCATCCGGCGCGTCTACCCCGACGCCTTGATGGAGCACCTCGGCCACGCGGCGGCCGAAGCCGCGACCGAAGCCGAGGCAGAGGCCTTCATCGGAGCTCTGGTGCCCCTGGCCGCACAGGTGCTGCCGCGGGTCGCGCCAGCCATCATGCGAGCGGCGCCCCGCCTCCTGCGCGGCGCCTCCCGGATCACGCGCACCTTGCGTCGCACGCCGGCCGGGCGGAGGCTGGTGCGGACCATGCCCAGCATCCTGCGGCGGACGGTCGCGAGCGTCGGCCGTCAGAGCGCGGCCGGGCGCCCGGTCACCCCCCAGACCGCGACCAGGGCGCTGGTACAGCAGACCCGGAGAGTCCTGGCCAACCCCGCGGTGCGCCAGCAGGTCCTGCGACGATCCCGCGTCCTCGACCGCCGCTACCACCGATCCCCGGCTGCCGTCACCACCTCGATCCGGGTGATCAACCGGGTCTGCCCCACCTGTCAGTGCTGCGGCGGCCCCGTTTCGCGGACGGGGCCCGGCATCAGCACGAGCCGGAGGATCTGATGCTCGACACCCTCCAGCAGGCGGAGGCGACCGCGGCCGCGGCAGCGCCGTCCCGGGCTGCCGCGCGGGCCACCCTGCAGCCAGTACCGCCGGCGGCCGTCTTGCGACCCTGGGTGGGAGCGCAGGCGATCAACGTCACCCGCCACGCCGCGGCCCTCCGCCCCTTTCGCCAGGACGAGTTCGGCACCGGCGCCGCCGCTCCCAGCGAGGGTCACCTCCAGGCGGTCAACGCCCTGCTGGCCTCGCTTCGCACTGAGCTCATCAAGCTGTCCCGGGGCGTGTCGGCATCGGCCCGCGACGCCACGAAGGAGGCGACGAGCAGGCATCTGCAGCAGCTGGTGGGCCGGAAGTCACGGGCCCACGACTGGGTCCGGGCGATCGAGCGAGTCTGGGACTTCTACTTCGAGCTCTTCGGCCAGCGTCAGTCTCAGTTCGCCAGCTGGCTCCTGGCCTGTGATCGGATCGCGCTCGACTGTTACCAGGTGGCGTACTTGGGGGTCGGAACCGCCAAGTCTATCCCCGCCCCTCCTCCCTTCTCCTACGTGCGGACGGGGTTTTCACCGGCAACCTTCCGGCGCGGCATCCCATTGCGCCGCCTGGGCCAGCAGCTGAATCCCTTTCCCCTGGTCCAGCTGCCTTATCACCGCATGGTGAATCCCTGGACGCTGGGGGCGGTCCTCCACGAGGTCAGCCACAACCTGCAGAGCGATCTTGGACTGGCCCACGCCGTCCCGCGCAGCATCGCCGCCCGTCTCCTCAAGGCCGGGCACAGCCGCTCGGTGGCATCGACCTGGACGCGATGGAACCGGGAGTTGTTTGCCGATCTCAGCGGGCTCCTGCTCGGCGGCCCGGCGGTCGTGGGCTCCTTGATGGACGTCATCGGGCGGGACGCGCAGTCGACCCTTACCTACAGCCCGAGCGGTGTCCATCCGACGCCCTACCTGCGCATGCTGCTGAGCGTCGAGCTGCTGCGCCGGATGTGGTTCCGTGAGGAGGCGGAGCGGTACCGGCGGGCCTGGACCGCGATCTACCCCAACCCGTCCGCAGGCAACATCCCGCGTCCCCTCCTTCAGAGCTTCCCCGAAGCGAGCTCCCTGGTCGTGGATACGGTGTGCTTCAAGCCCTACCCCGCGCTGGGCGGCAAGAGCCTGTGGCAGGTGATGCGCTTCGAGCCCAAGGAGCAGCAGATGATCGAGGAGGGGGCTCGCCGGCTGGCCGCAGGGACAGATCCGGGGATCATCCCGGCCCGTTTCCTGATCGGATCGGCCCGCGTCGCCCTCGACCGGCGCCTGGCCCGGCCGGGCGTGATCATGAAGAACTTCTACACCGAGCTGGCGCGAAGGTAGGAGATGGCGCTCGAAGCTACGTTCACCCAGCTGGTCGATCGGCTCACCGAGCTGAAGGAGGCAATCGGCCACCTCCAGTTCGCGGTGGACGCGCGCTCGCCCCGCGTCCAGCACCACGTCGCCGACCGGCTCGAGGACCGGGTGATCCCGGACCTGCGCGGACTCACGGACGCGGCCTGGACGGCGGCCGGGGACGCCCACGCAGCGGCCGCCGATCCCGCGAAAGCCGCCGCTCTCGGCCGGTCGCTGATGACCTGCCAGCGCTCTTTCAGCGCGCTGGTCCGGACCCTGTCGACCGACCTCCTCGCCTACGCCCCCATGGGGGAGCTGATCGGCGTGAGCCAGGAACGCGACACCGAGTGGCAGGTATGGACGGACGGTGTTATCAACGCTATTGACCGGTGCCAGCAGCCGGTGTATGACGTCGAGCAGGCCCTCCTTCAATGCTGGCAGGAGCTCCTGGAGCGCGTCGGGATGACGGCGGTGTCCGTGACCGCGACCAACATCGGGCAGCAGATCCAGGTCGCCGAGCCACAGGCGCCGGTAGTAAGCAATGCGACTTGAAGGGCGGCATCACTCGGCCTCGCGGTGGGGCTCAGCGGGAGGAGAAGACTGATGGCAAAAGCAAAAGATGGAGATATCGAGAAGATCGTTGAGTCGGTCGAGGATGCGACAACCTTCCCGGTCCTGACGGAAGAGATCAGCTTCCCCGGCGCGCCCACCCCGGGGGCGCCCGCGGCGCCGGGCGCCGCACCGCTCGGCCAGGTGGTGCAGAGCGCGGTGCGCGACGTCCTCGGGTGGCGCCCCAAGGCCAACGACACGAAGGGTTTCCTGGCCGCGCTCAACCAGTCGTTCACCACCACCGAGGTCGAGGGGCACACCGAGGTCACCTGGACCCCGAAGACCTACGCGGCTCAGGCTCAGGCGGACCTGGGGTTCATCACCGGCGCCCAGGCCAGCATCTTCAACCAGGCGAAGGTGGCGCTCGACCAGGCGTTGCCCTTGCTCGACGGTCTGACGCCGCTTCGGCCGGACGCCAACCTGCCGGACGTCGAATCGATGCGAGCCATCGTCCGGTCCGAGCTGGTCGACCTCGTGAACGAAGTCGGCATGGAAGGAGGACCTCGGGTTCAGCGGGTCGAGGATCTGTTCTTCCAGCTTGGCGGCAACCCGTGGACCCTGGGTGGTAAGGGCAGCGTGGACTTCCGCGAGGTCGAGGGGCACCTCGGCCAGGTACGCGACCGCATGGGCCTCAAGCCCGAGCTGGTGAACACCGTCGATGAGGAACAGAACCTCACCAATTTCATCATCCTGGTCGGCTACACGAACTCGCTCTTTGCCAGCTGGAAGGCCGAGCGCAAATTCTTCTTGCCTTTTACCGGCGAGCCATTCCTCGGCACCCAGCTGGTATTGCTCTCGCGAGCCCTCGAGGTGGTCGACGAAGCGGTGCAGGAAGTCTTTTTCGCGGCGCAATCGGTCTTCCTCGGACCGGCGCAATTGCAAACCATCGCGCTCGAGTTCGACGGTCAGCCGTCAATGTTCGCGGCCGACCTCCTCAACTGGACCCAGAGCTTCGTCCGTACGGAGGGCCTGGTGCTCTTGCGGGACCAGGGTAAAGACGGGGTCGTGTCGTTTCGCGAAACGCTCGAGAAGATCGAGGATCTCGTCGAATCGGCGCGGACTAGATCTTTTGGTGGAAGGCAGGTCCCGGCCAGGGTTGGCCGCGGTTACAGCAGCGGCCGTGTTCAAGCATCGCTCGGGAAGCTTGGCGATCAGCTTGAAGAGACGCTCAGGCTCGCCAGCGAGATCCGCCGCGGTCCGGCCCCGGTGGTTATGGAAATCAGCGCTGCCAGGCGCGGAAAGCGAGTGAGGATGGAGCTGCTCGGCGATTTCTTCCAGGATGGAGCGGCGGTCTTCGCAACGCCGACGGACCTCGCAACGCCGAAGCCGGCAGACCAGGGTGTCCCCGCAGCCCCCATTCCGGCCGATCGGACGGATGTCATCTCGTCCGGCATGATTTTCGCGGTGTTTTCAGGTCAGCTGGAGGGTGCGTGGAGCATCGTGGTTCGGAATCCGGACGGCCGGTCGAGCAAACCGCTGACCCTGCCGAATGGCGCGACGGAGGTTGAGGCGTAATGAGTACTGAGAAGGATTACCAGAGCCTCTTCGATCGCATCGCCGGCCTGCGCGAGACGCTCACCGACCGGCTCGGAGCCGACCTGATCCAGAACCCGCAGTTGGCCGACGCACTGACCAAGCAGATCGACGACATGCTGGCCGCGGTCGAGGTTGCGGACGCGCGGGTGCCGCCACCGCCCGACAAGGGCCTGGCCCAGCTCATCGGTGTCGGCCCGGAGGCTGCCACCCAGTTCGGCACCACCCGCATCCCGCAGGGTGTGCAGCCCTACGACGAGACGGTCGCCTCCGAGCGGATCATCGCCGCCGGCGACCTCTATTACATCTACCAGCATGAGACGATCGGCGTCTTCCGGGTCGTCCAGAAGCTCCAGGAGCTGTTCAAGGCCGGCACCGTCTACCTGTCGGGCGGCTCCGGTGCGTACGCGCTCTACCAGTTCGATCGCCGCGAGGTCCTCCGCTACACGCAGCGCGACCGGCTGCAGGCGTACCGGCGGGTCTTCGGCTACGGCACCTCGCCGGTGGCGGCCGGGTCGCGCGCCAACTCCGACTTCCACGGCTTGCTCAGCCACTTCATCAACCAGGTCTCGCTCTTCTGGCGCGACAAGCGGATCTCCGACGTCATCCGCGAGCGGGCCTACGATCCCAGCTTCGGCAGCATCGCCATCGTGCGGCGCGCCGGCCTGGACCTGCGCAACAACGTCAAGTTCACGTCCTACGGCCACGTCAACGTTCTGCGCGTGGAGGTCATGCAGCTGCTCGACGAGGCCTTCCGCATCCTGGACTCGGACGACGTCAAAAAGCTGTTCGGCGCCGACACCTCCTGGGACGTGATCGAGATCATGCTCACTCGCTACTGGAACGAGCGCCTCGTCACCTCGCCTCGCCAGCGGATGGCGATCGCCGGACGCGAGGTATTCCGCTGGCTCGCGCAGAAGCACATCCTGCAGACGCAGAGGGCCCAGTTCGAGACGCTGCTGCTCGAGATCGCGGAGTACGCCGAGGAGTGGCTCACCAGCGCCCAGTCCCTCGGCCTGGCGCAGCGCGTCACGACCGATCGGGTTACGCCCTGGGATCGCCGGCCGACCCGGCCCACGACGGGGCCGTCGTCACCGAACGGGCGCGCTGCGGCGACTGCGGGCGCACGGAGACCGGTCTAGCCATGGCCGGTCATCGAGGCAAGGAAGTGTCGACGTGACGGTCACCTGATTCGAGGCGCACGGGGTGGTCATCGACGCCCACTGCCACGCGGGCAAGGGCGACGGCCTCACGGGTCCGTGGAACACGGAGGCCCGAATCGAGCCCTATCTCCGCCGCGCCCGTCGTGCCGGGATCGATCGAACCGTCCTCATGCCGGCCCTCGGCGGCAACTACCGCCGGGCCAACGCCGCCCTGGCGCGGATCGCGCTCGCCCATCCGGGCCGGTTCATCTGCTTCGCATTCGTCCACCCCAAGCGTGACGCGGGTCGAATCGGCTCGATGGTCGAGCAGGCAGTCGGACGCTGGGGGTTTCGCGGCATCAAGGTCCATCGACTGGACGCACCCGCGACTCGGGAGGTCTGCGAGACCGCCCAACGGCTTCGGCTCCCGGTGCTCTACGACGTAGCCGGCGAGCCTTACCGGATGGAAATGCTGGCGCCCCAATACCCGGAGGTCGATTTCATCGTGCCTCATCTGGGAAGCTTCGCCGACGACTGGCGCGCGCACGTCCAGGTGATCGACCAGCTCATCCGCTATCCCAACGTCCACACCGACACCGCAGGCGTGCGACGCTTCGACTACCTGGTCCAGGCGATCGACCGTGCCGGGCCGCGCAAGGTGCTCTTCGGCTCCGACGGCCCCTGGCTCCATCCAGGTCTGGAGCTGCACAAGATTCGACTTCTCGGACTACCGGATCGCGAGCAGGCCTTCGTCCTCGGCGGTAACCTGTTGCGATTGATCGGCAAGGCCGGCGACCGGCGCCGGTTGCCAACGGCTGAACCCATCGCCGTCTGAGTCAGCATGGCCGGCCCCCAGACGGTGATCGCCGACGCCCGCCGCCATCGGGCGCGGTATCTGGAGGAACTGAAGGAGTTCGTTCGCTTTCCCTCGATCAGCGCCGAGCCGGCCCGGGCGCCCGACCTCGAACGCTGCGCAGGCTGGCTCGTGCGGCACCTTCGCTCGATGGGATTGACCAGCGCCAGGGTGATTCCGACGGCCGGCCATCCACTTGTGCTTGCCACGACCAGGAAGGTGCCCGGCCGGCGGACCCTTCTCGTCTACGGCCACTACGACGTGCAGCCCACGGACCCGCTGAGCGAATGGTGGACGCCGCCCTTCTGTCCCACGGTGCGCGCCGGCGCCCTCTACGGCCGGGGCGCGAGCGACGACAAGGGCCAACTCTTCGCCCACCTCAAGGCCCTGGAATCCTACCTTCGCGCGGCGGGAGAGATGCCGGTCAATCTGATCTGCCTGATCGAAGGCGAAGAGGAGGTGGGTAGCCCCGGCCTGACGCGCTTCCTGCGGGCGCAAGGTCGCCGGCTCGGGGCGGACGCCGTCGTCGTCTCGGACATGCCGATGGCAGGGCCGGGCCGGCCGGCCATCACTTACGCGATGCGGGGAGCGCTCAGCCTGCAGCTCGACGTCCGCGGTCCGGCCCGCGACCTGCACTCCGGACTCTACGGAGGCGCCGTGCACAACCCTGCCCAGGCGCTGGCCGAGATCATAACCGGCCTTCACCGGCCGGACGGCCGGGTCGCCGTCCCCGGCTTCTACCGGGACGTGCGGCGGTGGAGCGCCCGGGAGCGCGCCTACATGAGGCGGGTGGGGCCGAACGACGGGCGCCTGGCCGCGAACGGCAAGATTCGAACGGCCTGGGGCGAGCCGGGCTTCACCCTCTACGAGCGGACCACGATCCGGCCAGCGCTGACGGTCAACGGGATGGCGGGCGGTTATCAGGGCCCCGGCGCCAAGGCCGTCATCCCGGCACGGGCGACCGCCAAGCTCGGCTTGAGGCTGGTCCCCGACCAGGACCCGGCCGGGATCGAGCGGCTGATCGGCCGGCGAATCGCGGCCCTGACGCCGGAGACGGTGACGGCCAGCCTTCGAACGGAATTCGCAGCCGAGCCGGTGCTGGTCGACCGAGGCGCGCCGGCCGTGCGCGCCGCCTACGCCGCCCTCGAGCGCGGGTTCGGCACTGCCCCCGTATTCGTTCGCCTCGGCGGAACCATTCCTCCCGTCAGCACGATGCAGCGCGAGCTCGACGCTCCGATCGTCCTGATGGGATTCGCCCTGCCGGACGACGGCATGCATGCCCCCAACGAGAGGTTTCACCTGGACAATTTCTTCCGCGGCATCGAGACCGTGGTCTGGTTCCTGGACGCGCTGGGAAGCCCTGCCTTCAGCTCTCGAGGCCCTGGGCCAGCAGCTCGGCCAGGTGAACCACCCTGAGCCGGCGGCCGCTGGCATGCGCCGCCCCGCGCAGGTGCAGGACACATCCGGGATTGTCGGTCACCAGGACCTCCGCCCGGGTGCCGTCCACGTTCTCCAGCTTCCGATCGACGATGCCCCGTCCCACCTCAGGCGCGTCGAAGGAGGTGGAGCCCCCGAAGCCGCAGCAGACACCGGCCTCGGGCAGCTCGCTGAGCTGCAGCCCGCGGACCTCCGTCAGCAGCCGGCGCGCGCAGCCGTCGGCGCGCAGGACGTTGAGGGACTGGCAGAACGGGTGATAGGTGACGCCATCTGACGCGACGGGCGTCTTGAGGGCACCTGGGCGAAGGCGCGCCACCTGGTCCAGGAAGGTGGCCAGGTCGACGACCCGCTCCGCGAGCCGCTCGGCCCGCGCTCGCCAGGACGGCTCGCTCGCAAACAGGTGCGGGTAATCGTGGACCATCGCCGCCACGCAGGAGCCGGCCGCCGATACGATCCAGTCCGCGGCATCGGACTCGAAGGTTTCGATCGTCTGCCGGGCGAGACGTCTGGCTCCCGCCGGGTCCCCGGAATCGATGAAGGGCAGGCCGCAGCAGTGCTGGCGCCTGGGGATCAGCAGGCGCACTCCGCAGGCCTGGAGCAGCGCCACGCTGGCGGCCGCCTGCTCGGGGGCGAAGGCATCGGTCAGACACTGGACGAAGTAGGCGACCGTCCTGCCGCCGACGTCCGTTTCGAGCCGCGGCTTGGCCGCCGCCTCGATCACCTCCGGCAGCCTGGCTCGGGCCGGGCGAGAGGCTGGCGCCGGCGGAGTCCGCCACGCGTGCCGCCGCGGGACCGGAATGCGCAGCAGTCCCTTCCGCGCGAACGGCCGGCTCAATACGCCCGCTGCCCGCAGCAGGGCTCGAAAGAGCGCCGGCCGCCTCCAGACCGCCAGCGCCAGCCGTTTGACCGGCGGCATCCCGTTTCGCGCCACCGCCATCCGGCGCACGTCCAGGATCTGCCGGGGCAGCGGGATGTCGACCGGGCATACCGACTGGCAGGCGTTGCAGCCGACGCAAAGCGACTGGGGCCCGGCCGCATTTTCCAGGCCGTGGTGGAAGGGCGTGTTGACCAGCCCGATGGCTCCCGAATAGATGTGGCCGAAGACGTGGCCCCCCACCACCTGGTATGGCGGGCAGACGCTGGCGCAGGCGGCGCAGCGGATGCACCGGAGGGCATCGACGAAATCGGGATCCTGCCGCATGGCCGAGCGGCCGTTGTCGACGAACACGTAGTGCAGCTCGCGGCCCGGCCGGTCCGGCCCGCTGATGAACGTGGTGTAGCTGGTGATCGCCTGGCCGGTGGCCGAGCGCGGCAGCAGCCGGACCTGGGTCATCGCGTCCTCGAAGGTCGCGAGCAGCTTCTCGTAGCCGCAGAGGATCACGTGGACGTCCGGCAGGGACGTGACCATGGCCTCGTTGCCCTCGTTGGTCACGATCATCGCGGTCCCGCTCTCCGCGATCAGCGCGTTGGCCCCGGTCATCCCCACCCGGGCCGACAGGAAGTCCTTGCGCAGCTCGGTCCGGGCGAGTCCGACCTGCTCCACGACGTCCTCGGTGGACACCCTCCGGCCGGTCGCCTCGGAGAATGTCTCTCCCACCTGCCGCCGGCTGAGGTGGATCGCCGGCATCACCATGTGGGAAGGCGTCTCCCCTCGCAGCTGGACGATCCACTCGCCGAGGTCGGTCTCCACCGCGCGCACGCCGCCCGCCTCCAGGACCTGGTTGAGGTGGATCTCTTCGCTCACCATCGACTTGCTCTTGACCAGGATCGAAGAGCCTGTGCGCCGGCAGAGTCCCAGGACGTACTCGGACGCCTGCTCGGCAGTGGCGGCCTCGACCACGACGGCGCCGTTGGCCTCGGCCTCTGATTTGAAGCGGGCGAATACGGCGGCCTGGTCCCGGATGACGGCGTCTTTGGCGGCGCGAAGGCGAGACCGCAGGATCTCGAACTCGGCCTCGCCCGATCCGCCATCGGGCCCCGTGTACTCCGCGAAGCGGTCGTCCCGGCTCGCCCGCCAACCACGCTGGAACGCCAGCAGGTTGCGTCGCAGCTGCGCGTCGCCGACGGCCCGGCGGTAGCGCTCCCGGAAGCTGGAGCCCGGTCTCACCCGAGCCCGCCCCCGACCACCACCAGGTGGACGGCGCGCGGCCCCTGGACACCGATGGTGAGGACCCGCTCGATGTCGGCGGTCCGGCTCGGGCCCGTGGTCAGGGTCAGGTAGAGGCGCTGACCCGGTCCACGTACGGCCATGGCGCGCAGGGCCACGGCGGCGTCGTCCAGCGAGGCGCAGAGGACGCCCGCCGGTACCAGGACCGCGTGGGTCTGCGCCAGCATCCCGACCAGGCGGTCATCGGCCGCCTGGGAGCCGAGCAGTACCGATCCGGTCTCGGCCACCGCCAGGATCGCGACCGAGATCCCCAGGTCGGCATCCGCCACCTGGACGGCGCTCCCTCCCACCAGCGCCCCGGGCGGCGCGAATCCGGCCGCCTCGCGCGTCGCCGTCACGCGGCTGGCGCTGAGCCGCTGCGCCAGCCGGGCGATCGCGGCCCTGGCGCCGGCGGGATCGGGCACCGTCTCCACCGTCGACCCGGCCTGCATCGCCCAGCGGCCGAACCGGTCGATCATCTTCGTAGTCTGTCAAACGCGAATGCTTGGCCTCAGCGCCGGCGCTGGCGACTCACCGGCCGCTCAGGCGAGGAAGAGCTCGAAGACCGGGTGGCGCGGGGCTGCCCCGTCGGGATCGTCGAGGATGTCGCGGGCCCCGAGCAGAAACCCGATCAGCACCGTCCCGAGTGGAATCCGGCGGACGTATGGAACGAGGGTGTTCCGGAAGAATTCGGCCCGCTGCGCAGTCGCCAGCTCGACGGCGCGTACCGTTTCAGCGCGACGGCCGATCTTGAGCGACGCCTCGCCTGCCGCACGCAGGTTGAGCACCCAGTTGACCTCGCCGAATGTCCCGATGATCCAGCGCCTTCCCTTCAGCTCGACCAGCGCCACCGGCGTGGTCCGTGGTGCCCCCGTGCGGCGCCCGCGGACCGTCAGGAGCGCGTTCGGCCCCAGCGGCACGCCGGCGCCCAGCAATCGCCGGGCGATGGGATTGAAGATCGGGACGAAGAAGGGGACACGCAGTCTGGTGTCCGGCGAGGGCTGGGCGTTGCCGGCCATCTCTTCTACCTCCGCTCCTGGGGACCGCGCGCCCCGGGAAAAGCGCTATTCAATCAACTGATTGATGCCATCATACCAGGCCGGCCAATTCAATCGGTTGTCCGAAATCAGCTCAGCGACTGGGCTGGACGCGCGGCTCCGGTGCCGCTGAAGCCGAGCCAGCGCTCCAGCTGGCGGAAGGCCTGGTCCTTTCGCTCAGGGGAGGCGAAGGTCGGCAGGCACATGTTCATCAGCGTCGACATCACCAGGGCGGCGACCGCGTCGCTGTCCAGCTCGGAGGCCAGATGGCCGTCTCGCACCGCCTGGCGCAGGAGCGCCCGCAACGTCCGGTGCCAGACGTCGTTCATCTCGCGCAGGATCCGGGCGACCGCCGGGTCTCTGGCCGAGCGCAGCGCCAGCTCGCCCATCACCGCGCCTACCTGAGGCTGCTCCCGGAGCAGGCTGCGGACCGCCCGCAAGTGGTTGCGCAGGCGGTCCGCCGGGCTGCCGTCGGCAACCAGCGTGGAGCGGAAGCGCCGCATGGCCTCGTCCAGAACGCCGCGGATCAGGGCCTCCTTGGTCGGGAAGTAGTAGTGGAGGGTGGCCACGTTGAGGCCGACGTGGGCGGCGACCTCGCGTGTCCGCAGGCCCTCGAAGCCGCGCTCGGCGATCTCGTCTATGGCTGCCTCCACCAGGGCCTGGCGGCGGTTCTCGCGGTTGCCGGCCCGGTATGGAGCGCGCCTCTCGGGGCTCATCGCGGTCTCAATTAAACACTTGATTGAGACGGCAGGCGATGGCGGCAGGCGATGGCGTCGCTATCCTGATCGCCGCCATGGGCATCGACGCCGAGTGGGACGCGGGAGCCTACCACCGGGTGGCCGACCCCCAGTTCGAGTGGGGCCGGCGGCTGCTGGCGACGCTCTCCCTGCGCGGCGACGAGACCGTCATCGATGCCGGCTGCGGCACCGGACGGCTGACGCGCCTCCTCCTGGAACGCCTGACCTCGGGCCGGATGATCGCGATCGACCTCTCCGAGCGCATGCTCGAATCGGCGCGCGAAAACCTCGAGCCGGACTTCCACGGCCGGGTCGAGTACGTGCGGGTCGACCTGCTCGACCTCGCCCAGCGCGATGTGGCCGATCTCGTCTTCAGCACCGCGACCTTCCACTGGCTGCCCGACCATGCGCGCCTCTTCCGCAACCTGGTCGCCGCGTTGAGGCCCGGTGGGCGCCTTACGGCCCAGTTCGGCGGCAAGGGCAACCTCGCTCGCGCCCGTTCCCGCGCCGAAGGGATCCTGGCGGAGCCGTCCTTCCGCCCTTTCTTCGAAGGCTGGAGCGGACCCTGGCACTATCCCGACGCCCAGGTCACCGCCGAGCGTCTGCGCCAGGCCGGCTTCCAGGACGTACGCACCCGGCTGTTCCCCGAGCCCACCACCTTCCCGGACGCGGACGCCTTCCGCCAGTTCATCACCGCCGTCGTCTTTCGGGTCCACCTCCAGCGGATCGTGGATCCGAGACTGCGAGAGGAATTCCTCGACCGGTGTGTGGCGGCGGCGGCCGGGGACGACCCGCCCTACACCCTCGATTACTGGCGGCTCAATGCCGAAGGAAGGAAGCCGGAGCGCCCAAGGGAAGGCGCTCCGGCGTGAGCTCGGCCGCTACCTGTCGATCGCCGGCGGCGTGACCGAGGTCCAGTGCGCCCCGCCGTCGGTCGAGCGCACCAGCCGGTCGGGACCCACCTGTGACCAGATGGTCCTGTCGTCGATGTAGTTCCAGGGCGCGAGGCTGAAGGCCAGTCCGTCCGCCAGCACCTGGCGCGTGGTCCAGGTCCTGCCTCCGTCCATGGTCTCGCTCAGGTCCGGGCCGGAGGCCATGAGCCAGTGCCGGGCGTCGAAGAAGAACGCGCCGCCCTCCTGCAGGCCGCCCGGGGTCCGCATCGCCGCCGACCACTGCCGGCCGCCGTCGCTGGTGGTGACGACGTAGCTGTGCATCCATCCCTTCTCGGCAGGCTTGCCCGCGCCCTCAGGCTGGAAGGTGGGCGCGGGACCCATGACCTCGAGCTCGAGCAGGCCATTGAGCCCGCCGAAGAAGACCGGGGATTCCAGGCGGACATCGTTCGCGGCCGCCTCGGCCGGGAGCGGCAGGTCGACCGGCGCCCAGGTCCGTCCGCCGTCGCGCGTGACATAGAGGAGTGCCGCCGGCGCGGCGAATGGCAGCGGATGGCCCTGCGCATCCCAGGCATAGCTCTTGGACCCGTTCGCCGTCAGCCAGCCGGTCTGCTGGTCGGTGAAGGTGAGGTTGCTGCCCAGGCTCGCGCCAGCCGGTACGGCTCCGACCGTGGTCCAGTGCTCGCCGCCGTCCTGGGTGCGCTGAACCGTCCCGCCACTGGACGTCCGGCCCGCGAGGCTAGGCACGATCCTCCAGCCCTGCTGTTGATCGAGGAAGTAGCTCTGCGCGCCGGTAGCCGCCCAGTCGACCGGCCGGTCGACGAGCCGCCAGTGGATCCCGCCGTCCTGCGTCCGGTAAAACCGGGGGACCATGTTCGACGAGCCCGGAGCGCCCGGAGTCTTGGTCGGGGGCAGCGTCGAGGGCACCATCTCGGTCAGCTCGCCGTCGCGGGCATTCCAGAAGTGCAACGATCCGCTGGATCCGTCCGGGATGCGGAAGATCTCCTGCCAGGTCCTCCCCGCGTCGGTCGTCTTCATGAAGACCGTCGGTCCGTTGTGCTCGTGGAGCTGGGCCATGATCCAGGCCGTGTCGGCAGAAAGGAACTGGGCGTCGGCGATGAAGTAGCTCGCCGCCGGCGGGTGGAGGCCGCCGATCCCCAGAGGCAGGCCCGCCGGGAGGGCGAGATCGCCCTTTGCCGCCCGGATTCCGACCATGGCCAGGGCGACGACCAGCGCGGCCACGACCACCGCCAGCGTTTGCAGCGTCGCGTGTCCGGGGCGCCGCGCCGGCCTGAGTCCGGCCTGGGGAAGGTTGCGCAGCACCCGCTCGGCCAGTCCCGGACGCGGAGCCTCGTACTCGGCCATGACTTCGTCGTGGATCAGCGATCGAGCTGAGGGCTTCATTCAGATCTTCTCCTCGTTGGGATCGAGCTGGAGCCGGAGCCGCCCGACCGCACGGTAGAGCCGCGAGCGAGCGGCCGCGGTCGAGATCCGGGCCACCGCCGCGACCTCCTCGAGCGGCAGGTCGAGCCAGTAAAAGAGGTAGAGCAGCATGCGGTCCGACTCGGGCAGGCGAAGCATCGACTGACGCAGCTCGGCCGCGCTCAGAGCCGCGTCCTCACCGCGTCGGCTCGGGCGCAGCTCGCCAAACCGAAGCACCGACCACCAGCGCGCCCGCCGCAGCGAGCGGCACTCGTTGGCGACGATGGTGAAGTACCAGGCCCGGATGCCGCCCCGCTCGTCGCGGAACTGTCCGATCCGGCGCCAGGCCTTCAGGGTCGCTTCCTGGACCGTGTCCTCGGCCGCCTCCCGCTGCCGCAGCATGGCGAAGGCCAGCCGGTAGGCGGGTTCGATGAGCGGCGCGATCAGCCGGTCGAATCGACTCCGGTCGGCGATCGGA
>VBIC01000082.1:17574-41630 GCA_005881425.1 Chloroflexota bacterium
CGGCAGTACCCAGTTTCAAGGAGCGAGACGCCGCGTCAGCGGTGGCGAGCCAGGGCGGGCGGCGAGCAGGCCGGGCAAGGCAATTCGGCCGCACTGGAATTCCGCGGCCGAAGCCGGGCGCCGGCCGTCCGCGAGCCGCAATTCGCCCGGTTGTTCTCTCTAGCTAGCTTTCTTCTGGCTCATCGACGAGATCGAACGGCTGGGCAGCTGAAGCACCTGGTAGATCCGGGCCGCCGCCCCGATCGCCAGGATCAGGAAGATCGCCGCCAGCACGAAGAGCGCGATGAACGCCAGGCGGTTCGACTGGTGGACGGTCAGGTACATGACCGCGGCCACCGCCCAGAAGCCGGCGATAGCCGCCGCCAGCCGGGCCCAGACGGGAACGGCCGTCCGGTACCGCTCGGCGGTTCCGAGTCCGAGCGGGATCCGCGAGGCCCAGGCGGGCTGGACGGCCCAGGTCCAGGCAAGCAGGGCCCAGAAGGCGACGTTGACGATCGAGAACACACTCAGTACGACCCCAAGGGCAGTCATGCTCACGACAACGTGGACGCCTGCGCTATCCTGCGCATTGAGTGGGCCGTGGACCGAGCCCGGCCGGGGAGGAAAGGGATGGAGACCCCGCTCACGCCGCTCGAATTCATGCGCCGGACCCGCCGCCTGTATCCAGGACGGGAGGGCGTGGTCGATCGCGACCTGCGCCTCACCTACGAGCAGTTCTTCGAGCGCTGCGACCGCTGGGCGGCGGCTCTGCAGGGCATGGGCGTCGGCAAGGGCGATCGCGTCGCCTACGTCGCCGCCAACGTCCACCAGCAGCTCGAGTCCTTCTACGCGGTGCCGCAGCTGGGTGCGGTTCTGGTTCCCATCAACTACCGGTTGAGCGCCGATGACTTCGCCTACATCATCGAGCACTCCGGAGCCCGGGTCGTCTGCGCCGACTCCGATTACCTGGACGCGGTCGACCAGGTCAGGGGCAACCTGCCGCAGGTCGAGCGCTTCGTGGCTCTTTCCGGGGCGCGCGATGGATGGCTGGACTACGAGACCAGCCTGAAGACGCATCCGCCTGACTTCGAGCCGCCCCAGATCGACGAGGGCGACCTCCTCACCATCAACTACACGAGCGGGACCACCGCCCGACCCAAGGGAGTGATGATCACTCACCGTAACGCCTGGGTCAACGTCGTCGGCACCCTGCTCCACCTCCGGCTTTCGGTCCAGGACCGCTATCTCTGGACGCTGCCGATGTTCCACGCCAACGGCTGGACGTTTACCTGGGTGGTGACGGCGGCGGGCGCCACCCACGTCTGCCTTCCGAAGGTCGAGCCCGGCGCGGTCTTCCGGACCATCCGCGAGGAGCGCATCACCTGGATGTGCGCGGCGCCGACGGTGCTGATCGGGCTTGCCAACGCACCGGCCGAGGTCCGTGGCGAGGTCCCTCGCGGCGTCCACGTCGTGACCGCGGGCGCGCCCCCGGCGGCCGCTACCATCGAACGCCTCGAGGGCGACCTGGGATGGGAGGTCACCCAGGTCTACGGGCTGACCGAGACCTCCCCCTTCATCACCGTCTGCGAGCCTCTTCCCGAGCACGCCGGCCTGCCCGCCGCCGAACGGGCCCGGATCAAGGCTCGCCAGGGCGTCGAGCTGCTGACGTCAGGCGACCTGCGCGTCATCGACAGCGAGACCGGACGCGAGGTTCCACACGACGGGAACACCGTGGGAGAGATCGTGGTCCGGGGAAACGTCGTCCTGCACGGCTACTACCGCGACCCACAGGCGACCGCAGCGGCGATCCGCGACGGCTGGTTCCACACCGGCGACGCAGCCGTGGTGCATCCTGACGGCTACGTCGAGATCCGCGACCGGATCAAGGACGTGATCATCAGCGGCGGCGAGAACATATCCTCGGTCGAGGTCGAGGGCTGCCTGCTGCGGCATCCCGCCGTCCAGGAGGTCGCCGTGGTCGGGATGCGGCACGAGCGCTGGGGCGAGGCGCCTCACGCCTTCGTGGTCTGCCGTCCCGGGCAGTCGGCCACCGAGGAGGAGCTGAAGGCCTTCGTCCGCGAGCGGCTTGCCCACTTCAAGACGCCGCAGTGGATCACCTTCACCGAGGAGCTGCCCAAGACCGCTACCGGGAAGATCCAGAAGTACGTGCTGCGGAAGGGCGCGCCGGCGATCGTGGCCCAGTAGCGAGAACGAAGGCGCTCAGCTCCGCCAGGGGCGTCTCGATCGCACGTTCCAGCTCGCGCTTGGACACGCCCGGCTCCGTGTGCAGCGAGTGGACCGCGACCCGCCCCTTCTCGCGGTCGACGGCCGCGTCGATCCGGCCGATGAACCGGTCTCCATCGAGGACGCTGAGCACGTAGTAGCCGTGCCGGCGTTTGTCGGGCGGGACGTAGATCTCGAGCCTGAAGTCGAAGGCGAAGAGCGCTACGGTCCGCGCCCGGTCGCAGATCAGGTTGTCGAATGGCGAGAGCAGGGCGGTGCGTGGCTGCCACTCGCCGCCCTCGATCGCCTCCAGCAGCGGTAGGTCATCCGAGTGCATGAACCATCGCCCCGCCAGCGCCCTGCCCGCATCCGTTATCCGGACCTGGACTATCCGGCCCTCGCGCTCGAGCGACGCCAGCACCCCAGCCAGTCCGGGATAGTCTGCCCGGGTGAAGTGGAAGTCGATCTGGCGTTGGGTCGCCGTCCGGGGCAGCACCCGCTCGCCGAGATCCCACAGCTTCTGCCCGCCGGCGCGCCCGGCGACCATGATCTCGCCCCGGACCCACAGCATGCTCAGCATCCGGTCGACGTTGCGCCCCGAAGTCCAGCCGCTGGAGCGCCACTCCACCTCGGAGCGGTCCTCGAGGTCGCGCGAGCGCAACGGTCCACGGCGGCGTAGCTCCCGCAGCACGTAGCCGCGCAGTCCGGCGTTCGCCTGCAACCAGGATCTCCCGATGGGAAACCAGCGCCCCTTGTTCGACCTCAAGCGGAGCATCCTGACCCGATGGATCGGATAGTCCTCGGTGAGGACGATGGAGGCGGCATGCGCCCAGTACTCGAAGAGTGCGTGATCGTGCCAGAGCAGCCGGTCCAGGACGCCGCGATCGTAGGGACCGAGGCGGCTCCAGAGCACAAGGAGATGGCTGGGCGCCACCACGCTGATCGGGTCGAGCTGCAGGCAACCCAGCTGACGGATCACCTCCAGCATGCCGGCGGCACTAGGAAGGGGCCGCGGGCCGCTGAGACGTTGCCCGCTGACGGCCAGGCGCCGCGCGGTTTCGGCGGAGATCTCGCGCGGCCGGGACGGCCGGCGCCGGCTCGCGGCTACCAGCGGCCTCTGTGGACGACGCCCTCGATCGGCCGTCGCTTGGGGCGGGCGATCGGGCGCAGCGGACGGTCGGCCGGGTAGCCGAAGGCGATCAGGTAGGCGCAGTAGCGGTCGGCTGGAAAACCGAGCAGGCTGCGGGCCAGCTCCTGGTCCGCGACCGCGGCGTGGCCGCTGCCGATCCCCAGGTCGGCCGCCGCGACCATCATGCTCATGGTCGCCTGGCCCAGGTCGTACTCAATCGATTCCTTGATATGCGGGTTGCTGGAGAGCGGCGCGACCAGCGCCACCGTCGCCGCCGAGACGGCGACGTGCTTGGCGTGCTCCCAGACCTTCGCGAGCTGTTGCAGCTGCGCCCGCTCGGTGCAGACGACGAAGTCCCAGCGCTGCTCGTTCATCGAGCTTGGGGCGCGCCAGCCCGCCTCCAGGATCCGGTCCAGGTCCGACGCCGGTATCGGTCGGTCGGCGTAGGCACGCACGTTGCGGCGGGACCGGATCGCGTCCCAGGTCTCCACGGCTAGAGTCTAGCGTCCGGACTCCAGCTGGGGCATCGATGCTCCGCTCTCGGCCACGCCGGCCTGCGCCGCGGCCGGTGCCAGGAGCCGCGGCCAGGTGATGGCCAGGCTGGCGCCTCCAGCAGGCGAGCTGCCGACGTCCCATCGGCCGCTGGTCGCGCGCACCACCGCGTCCGCGATGGCCAGCCCGAGACCGGCCCCGGCGCCCTGGTCGGTGGCGCGCTGAAAGCGATCGAAGATCCGGCTCCGCGCCTCCGGGGGAATCCCGTTGCCCGAGTCCTCGACGGTGAGCGTCACCCGGTTGCCGTCGGCGGCGACGCGGACGTCGACGGCGCCGCCGTCAGGCGTGTACTTGCAGGCGTTGTCGAGGAGGACGCCGAGCAGGTGGTCGAGCCATTCCGGGGTGGCCGCGATCACCTGCGAAGCTCCCTCGAGGCGCAGCGACAGCCGCTGCTGACGCGCCTCGGCCACCGCGCCGAAGCGGTCGGTGGCCTGCTGCGCGATCACACCCACGTCCACAGGCTCCGCCTTCCGCTCGCCTCGAGTCGCGTCGAATCGGGCCAGCCACAACAGGTCCTCGACCATGCCCCGCATGCGGCGGCTCTCCTCGTCGACGCGCTGAAACGCTCGCTGATACCAGGCCGTGGCCCGCGGCTGTGCGAGCGCGAGCGCGGCCTGCGCCTGGATCACCGCCAGGGGCGTCCGCAGCTCGTGGGAGGCGTTGGCTGTGAAGGCCATCTGCCGCTGGCGCGCCCGCTCGACCGGCGCCGCCACCCGCCGGCCGATCGCCAGCGCTCCCAGGAAGACCACGGCCAGCAGGAACGGTCCCACCAGGACTTCCGCGAAGAGCAGTGTCGAACGAGCCTGGTCGACACTGGCCAGCGATTGGCCGACCACCACCCAGTCGTCGCCGACCCGTCCGCCGCGGACTCGCAGATCGGCGCCCGAGACCGTGAGGGTTTGAGGATCGCTGATGCTGCTGTAGGAGACCGGGAGCTTGATGTTCTGGGCGTCCGTGCTCGAGTTGTCGTAGTTGCCGTCGGGATGATAGGCCCACCAGAGGACCGGAGCGCCGAAGGGCGCTTCGCCCGGCGGCCGGCCGCCGAAGCCGCTGCCCGGCGGCCCGCTCCGGTTGGCCTGCATCACCTTCAGGGACTGGGCCAGGTTGTCGTCGATCCCGGCGGTGAGGCTGTGGCTGACGATGGTCAGGACCGCGACGGCGATGACCAGGTAGACGGCCGCCACGATCCCGGCTGTCGCGAGCGCGACCCGACGGGCTCCCCCACCGACCAGGTCCGCGGCCTCGATGCTCACGTCTCTTCCAGGCGGAAGCCCGTGCCGCGCACGGTCAGCACGCGCACTCCCGAGTTCACGAGCTTGGCGCGCAGCCGGCTCATCTGTACGTCGATCGCGTTGGATCCCATGGGGTCCGTCTCGTCCTGCCAGCCGTGCTCCCCGATCGCCTTGCGGTCGACCACCGCCGGCGCGCGGCGCATGAGCAGCTCCAGGATCTTGAACTCCGTTAGCGTCAACCTCAGGGCCCGGCCCTGGCGGAAGACCTCCCGGCGCACCGGGTCCAGCTCGAGGGAGCCGCGCCTGATGACCGGGCTGTCCACGCCGCGCGGCCGCCGCTGCAGGGCGCGCACCCGGGCCAGCAGCTCGCCGAAGTCGAAGGGTTTGACCATGTAGTCGTCGGCCCCCGCGTCCAGTCCCTGGATCCGGTCGGAGGTGGTGTCGCGGGCGGTCAGCATCAGGATCGCCGTCGGCCGGCCGTGCTTGCGGGCCCATGCGACGACCTCCACGCCGGGGGTACCTGGCATTCGCCAGTCCACCACCGCGACGTCGTACTCGTAGAACTTCAGCTGCTCCACGTCGTCGTCGCCGTCAGCGACGGCGTCGACGACGTACCCGGCGTCCTCCAGCCCCTGGACCAGGACCTCGCGCAGCCCTCGATCGTCTTCCGCAATCAGGACTCTCATCGTTTCCTCATCGCCAGCTTGCGGCCGTCATCCTTTCACTATCATGACGAGAAAGGGCCGGTTCAACCGGCCCTTTCAGTGGCGTGGATTGGAACGCCTAGGGGACCGTCGGGACCTGACCGGCGTTCTCCTGTGCCTCGCGCGCGGCGCTCTCACCCGCCTCGTGCGTCGCATCCTCGTTCGGCACGAACTTGCCGCTCGGGGTCGTCGCGGCGCTGGGCGTGGTCGCGGTCGACGTTGCGGCGCTGGCCGCCAGCGGACCGGCGACGATGGCGCCGATCGCGCCACCCGTCAGCAGCGAACCTGCGATCGCCGCGCCGACCAGAGCTTTGCGGACCTGGAACATCTTGTCTCACCTCCTCGTGTTCTGATTGGGCGAGTGTCGCGCAGCCCGTCTTTCGAAAAGGTGAGGCGCGACGAACGAGATTCGTAAGGAGCGCGGCAACCGGCGAGTCGATAAGCTCGAACGGCTATGCGAGAGATGGGTAGGGCGTTGTCCACGGCCCTTGTCGCCGCCGCGGTCCTGCTCGCGGCCTGCGCGCCCGGCACGGCCACTGCGTCGCCTTCGCCTCGACTCAGCGCGCTCGCCTCGACCACCCCTGCCCCGACGCCCTCTCCAACACCCAGTCAGCCCGGACTCTCGACCTGTCCCGCGCCGCAGCCGGAGAGTGCGCTCCCAGTCCTGGCCCGGATCGCCGGCGCCCCCGACGACCTGGCACCCACCGGCGACGGCGGCCTGTGGGTCAGCGACGAGACCAACGGTCGGATCACCCGGCTCGACGCGCGCGGCGCGGTCACCCTGCGCTTGGTCGATCCCCGCGGTCCGGAGGGGATGGTGCCCCGGCCAGACGGGACTCTGATCGTCGCGGAGCAGCTCCCGGACCGGGTGGTCCTGCTCCGCCCGCCTTCGGCCAGCCCGACCTCGGTCCTGGTCCAATCGACTCGGTCGAGGCCGACCGTGCGGGAGGCCGCCTGTTGATCCCCGACAGCGCGCGCGGCGCGCTGCGGACCGCCCCACTCGGAGGCGGCGGCCTGACCACGCTCGCGACCGGGCTGGGGCGCCCGGTTGACGCGGTCATCGGTCCCGACGGCGCCGTCTACGTCACCGCCGAGAACGCGCCCGGTCTGACGCGCGTGCCGTCCTCCGGCGGTCCGCCGGTGGCCGTCGGCTCCTTGGCCAACCTCGACGACCTGCTCGCGCTCGGTGGGCTCCTCTACGTCACTGACATGGCCGACGGCACGGTCCGGGCCGTCGACCCGTTCAGCGGCGAAGACCGCATCCTGGTGACCGGAATCGCCCAGCCCCAGGGCCTCGCCCGCCTCGACGACGGCCGGCTGGCGGTAAGCGACGCCACCCGTGGGCTGGTCCTGGCGGTCATGCCCTGCTGAGGCCGGATTTTTCTTAATCGTTCCTTACCCGGTCCTCACGATTTCGCAAGGGTGGGCGGGCCATGATGGCCTCACAGGACATGCAGGAGGCACATCAATGATCGCCCAGGAGCTTCATCCCTTCCCCTACCAGCCCGAAGGGGCGGCCCCGCCGTCCCAGACCCCGCCGCCGCGCCACCTCGGCCGCTGGAGGCTCGCCGCCCTGGTGCTGGGCGTGGTGCTGGCCGGCGCCGCCATCGGGGCCGGGGGCGCCAGCGAACTCAGCCGGGCCACGTCGAATGCCCCAGCCCCGGCGACAACGGCAGCCACCATCGCTTCCGGCAGCGGCACCGGGTCGACCGCGACGACGGTATCAGCCGAGTCCGTCTACGCCCAGGACGCGCCCGCGGTGGTCACGATCTCCACCGAGGTGGTGGGCCGCTTCGGCCAGTCGGGCCAGGGCACGGGCTCGGGCATCGTGCTCGACAGCAAGGGCGACATCGTGACCAACTCCCACGTCGTCGCCGGCGCCCAGCGGATCACCGTCTCGTTCAGCGACGGGACGACCGCGGCGGCAACCCTCCTCGGATCGGACTCCAGCGCCGATCTGGCGGTGCTCCGGGTCGACGTCAGCGCCTCACACCTGCACCCGATCAGCCTGGGCAGCTCCGACAGCGTCCAGGTCGGAGACCAGGTGTACGCGATCGGCGCTCCCTTCGGCCTCTCCGGCACGCTGACCGAAGGCATCGTCTCGGGCCTGCATCGCAGCAACTCCAGCGCCGGCGGCACCGGCGGCGACCTGATCCAGACCGACGCGGCGATCAATCCCGGCAACTCCGGAGGCGCCCTCCTCGACACCCAGGGCCGGCTGATCGGAATCACCGAGTCGATCACTAGCCCGGTGAACGGCAACGTCGGCGTCGGCTTCGCGATCCCGATCAGCGAGGTGCAGCGCCTGGTGCCCGCCCTCGAGAAGGCCTGACAGACAGATGTCCCTCCCCCTCTCCCTCCCCCTCGATGGGGGAGGGTCGGGGTGGGGGTGCAGCAGCTACGCTAACCGCATGACAGCGGTCGTCGAGCTGGTCGCAGCGGTCAAGCGTTACGGCGACGTCGAAGCGCTCAGGGGCGTCGACCTGGCCATCCCTCCCGGCCAGGTCGTCGCCATTCTGGGCCCCAACGGAGCCGGCAAGACGACGGCCATCAGCCTGATGCTCGGCCTCCGCCGGCCCACCGCCGGGACGGCGAGGCTGTTCGGCCTCGACCCCTCTGACCGGCGGGCTCGCAGCCGTTGCGGCGTGATGCTCCAGGAGTCGGGGGTCACCGACGCGCTGACGCTGCGCGAGGTGGTCGATCTCTTTCGCGCCTACTACCCGCATCCCATGCCCACCGCCCGGGCGCTGGAGATGGCCGGCCTCCTGGACCAGGCCGAGCGGCAGGTGGTCAAGCTCTCCGGTGGGCAGCGGCAGCGTCTCTACTACGCCCTGGCGGTCTGCGGGGACCCCGAGGTGATCTTCCTGGACGAGCCGACCGTGGGCATGGACGTCGAGTCCAGGCGAGCCTTCCTTGACAGCATCCGCGAATTCTTCCGTGAGGGCAGGACGATCGTCCTCACCACCCATTACCTGGAGGAGGCCGACCAGCTGGCGGGGCGAGTCGTGGTCATCGACCGGGGCCTGGTGATAGCCGACGCGCCGCCCGCCCAGATCAAGGCAAGAGTCGCCGGCAAGCGGGTCAGCTTCACAACCGACCGGACGCTGGCGCAGTCGGACTTCGCCGGCCTGCCCGTCAGCCACCTGGAGCTGGAGGACGGCCGCGTCCGCCTCCTCAGCAACCAGCCGGAGGCCGTGCTCCGCGCCCTCTTCACGAAGGGGCTGGCGCTGCGCGACCTCGAGGTGGTCGGCGCCGACCTGGAAGAGGCCTTCCTGGCCCTGACTCAAAGGGGCGGTGCCTCTCCGCCGGGAGGCGAATGACCGGGCCACGAGCGCAGGGCGACGTGGCGCCGATTCCGGGGATCGCCTGGGCGCAGGTCCGGTCCGTACTGCTGGCGTACTGGCGGATGCCGGCTTTCGTGCTCATCTCCATGGGACTGCCCGTGATGTTCTTCGTCTTCTTCGGACTCCCCAACGTGGGGCGGAGCCTGGGTAACGGCATCAGGCTGGGGTCCTACGTGCTGGCGTCGCTCAGCGCCTACGCCGTGAGCAACGTGGTCGTCTACAACGTCGGGATCGGAGTCGCCAACCAGCGCGCCCGCAAGCTCGACCTGCTCCAGCGGGCGACTCCCCTCCCCGCCTGGGTCGCGGTCCTGGGCAACGTGGTGGGAGGCCTGATCCTGGCTCTCCTGGCCCTGCTGGCCCTGTTCGCGGTCGCGGCGCTCGGCGGCGTCCGTATGGGCGCCGGCACCTGGTTCACGTTGCTGCTCTGGCTTAACGCCGGCTGCCTGCCCATGCTCGGCCTCGGCCTCGCCATCGGCTACGGCGCCGGTCCCAACATGGCGCCGGCGCTGGCCAGCCTGATCTACCTCCCGATGGCTTTCGCCTCCGGCATCTTCATCCCCCTGCGCCAGCTCCCCACGTTCATCCAGTCCATCTCCCACTACCTGCCCCTCTATCACTACGGGCAGCTGGCCTGGATCACTGTCGGGGCCGGCGACGAGACCCTGGCCCGGGCCCTGCTCTGGGTCGCCCTCTGGTCGGTCGCGCTCCTGGGCCTGGCGTCTCGCGCCTACCGCCTCGACGCCCAGCGCAAGTTCGCCTGAGCCGCCGCTACCATGCGCTCATGGCCGAGCCCCGCGAGCTGAAGCGAGTCCGCAGCGCCCTCTTCACCCCCGGGACCGAGGCGGCCCGCCTGCGCAAGTCGGTCGGGAGCGGAAGCGACGTCTGTATCTTCGACCTCGAGGACTCGGTACCGGCGGATCGCGTTGCCCAGGCCCGGCGGACCGTCACCGACGCCGTGGACGAGCTCGCCTCGAGCGCCCGGATCTGGGTCCGCGTCCACGAGGCATCCGACCCGAGGATGGCCGAAGACGTGCAGGCGCTGCCCCTCGATCGAATCGAGGGCCTGGTCCTGCCCAAGGTGTCGAGCGAGCGGGACGTCGCGGCCTGCTCCTCGGCCGTGGCTGCGGCGCATGGGCGCCAGGGTCTTCCTTACATGGCCATCATCGAGAACGCCGCCGGGGTGCTCAACGCGGACCGGATCGCGCGCTCGCCCGGTGTCGCCCTCCTGGCCCTGGGCCGCTTCGACCTCGCCGCCGAGATCGGGATCGACCCCGACCGCCGCACGCCGGCGCTCTCGGCCGCCCAGGCGCTGGTGGTGCTCGCCTCCGGCGCCGCCCGGTTGCCGCCTCCACTCGATTCGCCCTGGTTGCACATTCCGGATCTCGACGGCCTGGTCCAGTTCGCTAACGCCGCACGCCACGAGGGCTTCGGGGGCATGCTGGTGATCCATCCCTCACACGTCGCCGCCGTCAACCAGGCCTTCGCGCCCACTCCGCAGGAGATCGCCTGGGCCCGGGAGATCCTGGGCGCATCGGCCACAGCCGCGGCCGGCGGCCGGGGTGCCTTCGCCCACGACGGACGGATGGTGGACGAGGCGATCGTGCGGCGGGCGAGAGGCATCCTGCGGGAGACGGGCGAGAAAGGAGGATGAGCATGGAGCCCACCGACGCGGCGCCGGGCCGGTACTTCGAGGACTTCCGGGTCGGCGAGGTCTACCGTCACGCCCTCGGGCGCACCCTCAGCGAGGCGGACAACACCTGGTTCACGCTCCTGACCTGCAACCCGAACGAGATCCATTTCAACGCCGACTACGCCCGCCAGACCGAGTTCGGCAAGCCGCTGGTGAACAGCTGCCTCACCCTGGCCCTGGTCACCGGCTTGAGCGTCCCCGACATCAGCCGGCACCTGGTCGCCAACCTGGGCTGGGACCGGGTCCGCCTGCCGGCGCCGGTCTTCGCCGGCGACACGATCTACGCCGAGTCGGAGGTCCTGGAGACCCGGCCCTCCAGCTCGCGTCCCGGCCAGGGGATCGTCAGGGTGCGGACGCGCGGCTACAAGGAGGACGGCACGGTGGTCATCGAGTTCGAGCGTACGGTCCTGGTTCACTCCCGGCGGAGCGAGCCGCCCCGCAAGCGCCCCTCGCCTCGCTAGCTTCGATATCAGTTTTCAACCAACTGGATCTGTGGCCTCCGGCGGTACGGCCATGCGATGATCGGTGTGGTGCGCAACCTGGCGCGAGCCGACTCGGCACTCGAGCGGCTGGAGGGCTTTCGGGCGTTGATCGAGGAGCGTACCGCCCATCAGGCCGGTTATCCCTACAACCTCGACTACGACTACGCACCCCTCCTTCCCTTCCTGCGCTACACCCTGAACAACCTGGGCGACCCGTACATCGACGGCCATTACGGTATCCACACCCGAGAGTTCGAGCGGGAGGTTCTGGCCTGGTTCGCGGACCTCTATCAGCTCGAGGACCACTGGGGCTACGTCACGAGCTGCGGGACGGAGGGCAATCTCTACGCCCTGGCGCTGGCCCACGAGCGCTTCCCCGATGGCATCCTCTATTACTCGGCTGACACCCATTACTCGGTGCGCAAGGCCGCCCGCCTCTTTCGGATGCGGGAGCGGATCGTCCCCTCGCAGCCCAGCGGCGAGGTCGATTACGAGCAGCTGGAGCGGGCGCTCCGGGCCGGCCGCCGCCGTGCCGCGGTCATCACCGTGAACCTGGGCACGACCCTGACCGGCGCGGTCGACCGCATCGACCGGATCTCGGCCATCGTGGATCGCCTGCGGATCTCCGCCCACATCCATTGCGACGGCGCCCTGGGCGGGCTGCTCCTGCCCTTCATGGATGGCGCTCCGCGGATCACCTTCAAGGAGACGCCCATCGACAGCATCGCCGTCAGCGGTCATAAGTTCGTGGGTACGCCGGTGCCCTGCGGCGTGGTCCTGACCCGCCGGCCCCACGTACGCCAGATGGAGACCGCGATCGAGTACATCGGCTCCACCGACACCACCATCATGGGATCGCGCAACGGGCTGGCCGTCCTCTTCCTCTGGTACGCCATCAGCGAACGAGGGCAGGCCTTTCCCCAGGAGGTGGCCGAATGTGTCCAGAACGCGCGCTACCTGCGCGACCAGCTGGAGCAGCTCGGCTACCACCCCTTGCTCAACGACTTCTCCACGACGGTGGTCTTCGATCGCCCGGCCGCGCAGGTCTGCCAGACCTGGCAGCTGGCCTGCCAGGGCGAGCGGGCGCACGTCGTCGTAATGCAGAACCTGGACCGGGAGAGGCTGGACCGGTTCCTGGACGAGCTCCGCCGCAGTCGCGTTACCGACTGGTAGCACGTTACGGATTGCATTACGGTCCGGCGTGCGCTTAAGTGAGGGCAAGGGAAAAGGAGGGTCGGGTGCTGATCGGAGCTGACCTGCGCGATCGGTGGCCGGCGGCCGGCGCCGCCCAGGCGGAGCCGGCCGAGCTGCGCGTACTCCGGGCGGGCAGGCGGATCCTCGAGAGGACGCCGCGGCTGACGGTTACCCGGGCCCTGAACCAGGCAGCCGGCCGGGGCAACTCCCGCCTGGTCCTGCTGGCCCTCGACCGGCTGGACGCGATCACGCTGCGCGCCTACCGGGCCAGCTTCTTCGATTTCGAGGCCCGGCCGACCACCAGGCCGCGTGAGCTGCTGACCGTGATCGACGGCGCCATCGCCGACCTCGAAGCGACTTCGGACCGCCGCCGCGCCGCCGCCGGCGCCGTCCCGGCCTGATGCCCGCAGCCTTCCCCCGGTGACGATCGCGGTCGCCATCGAAGCCGGCTCGAAGCGCACCTTCGCCAGCGCGCTCGACTGGCCCGGCTGGGCTCGCTCGGGAAAGACCGAGGAGGCGGCGCTGGAGGCGCTTGCCGCATATCTACGCCGAGGTCGCTCGGGTGGCTGGTCTGCCCTTCGCCGAAGCCGGCCCGGGCGCCCTGCGGATCGTGGAGCGTGTGCGCGGATCCGCGTCGACCGACTTCGGCGTTCCGGGCGAGGTGCTGAAGGCCGACCGGGCTCCACTCGAGCGCGATCAGGCTGCCCGCCAGGCCGCCCTGGTCAAGGCAGCCTGGAAGGTCCTCGACCGCGTCCTGGCGCGGGCCCCGGCCGAGCTGCGCAAGGGCCCTCGCGGCGGCGGCCGGGACCGTGATGCGATCGACGAGCACGTGCGAGGGGCGGAGGTCATCTACGCCCGGAAGCTGGGCCTTCGCCTGCCCATGCCGCCGGCGGCCCCCGGGGTGGCCTCGCGCACCTCGGCCCGGAGCGCGATCCTCGAGGCCCTGGACGCCGTGAGCCTGGGGCAGGCGGTCGTGCCCAAAGGCTGGCCGGGCCGCTACGCCGCGCGCCGGATCGCCTGGCATGCGCTCGACCACGCCTGGGAGATCGAGGACCGAATCCCTACCGCGTGAGCGACCGGTGCCGCCGGTACCTCCGGCGCACCATCGCCAGGTACCTGGCGGCGTCGCCCTGGGTCTTGATCGCCTGCACCCTGTCCACGATCTGCCCGGCCGCCGCGGAATTCATCCGCTCCACCTGGAGGTGGCGCCGGGCCGCGACGTGGACGAAGGCCTCCGCCAGCGGAGAGATCACCGGGACGCCTGGGCCGCCGCGAACGCCGGGCAGGACTCCTTGGATGGCGTCCAGGATTCGCTGGATCAGGTCCGGTGGCGACTTCGGCGCCGGCTGCGGCGCCGGCGCCTGGATCGGGGCATCGTCCCGTGCCGACTCGAGGAACAGGTTCGAGAGGGACGGCGACCACCGGTCGCGGGCGGTGAGCGGCTCCAGCTCGAAGATCTCCTCGACCGTGCTCAGCACGCTGGTATGGTCCCGGACCACCTCGTCGGTTGATGCGGCGACCCAGGGCGAGACGATCACGCAGGGCACCCGGACACCGAGCTGCCTGAAGTCGAAGCCATGCTGGTTGAGAGCGGGGTTGACCGGATGGTCGCCAGGCGGCGCCGCCGCCGGGGGCGGCTGGTGATCGTAGAAGCCGCCGTGCTCGTCGAAGAGGACGATCAGCAGACTCCTGTCCCAGTGCGGCGATTGGCGCACCGCGTCATAGACCTGCTTGATCAGCAACTCGCTGCGCCTCACGTCCTCGACGGGGTGCATGGAATCGCCACCACGCGGGTCGGTGCCGAAGAAATTGCCGTAGTGCGGCTCGATGAAGTTGTAGGCCACGTCGAAGTCCGGGGCCTTGACCGCGGCCGCGAACTCCGAGTAGTCACGGAACAGCCGCTCGCCTCCGAACTCCGACTCCAGGTTCTCGCCGATCATCCCGGCGAGGAGGATCGACTGCGGCGTCTCGTCCCCTTCCCAGACCGTCCATTTTTTGCCCGCCCTGGTCAGTCGGTCGAAGATCGTCCGGTTCTCAAAGCGGTAGCCGATGACCACGCTTTCCAGGGTCAGCAGCCCGCGTGAGGGCATCTCGTCCATGCCCCCCGAGCTGGCGGCGTGGAGAAAGAAGCGATTGGGCCAGGTGGGCCCGGGCATGGAGGAGAACCAGCGACGGCAGACGCAGTAGTTCCGGGCCAGGAAATCGAGGACCGGAAGCTGCTGGGGGGTGAAGCCCTTGAAGAACGAAGGCACCGACCCCGGCTCGTAGCGGCCGAAATTGGAGGCAAAACCGCTCATGGTGATCGGCGGGTAGCGTCCGGGCGCGTACGCGGCTCCCGGCCCGGCCAGCTGCTCGACCACGTCGGTGAAGCTGTGGCCGGGATCCCGAGGCATCACGAAATCGGCGCCCGGGGTGAAGCGGAGCGTCTTCCCGTTCCAGACGTTGGCTTCGTCTCCGGTCAGATCGCCCGCCACGCCGAAGCCGAGGATGTGGTCGTATGACCTGTTTTCCAGCATCAGGACGAAGACGTGCTTGATCCGGTCCTGCAGCTTCAAGTCAACCCGGCTAAAGGAGAGTACAACTAGGGTACGCCTGCCAGCCTGATCGTTCGCAACGGCCGTCTCTTCACCTCGGGCGGGACCGCCATCGCGGTGGACGGCGACCGTATCCTGGCGCTTGGGTCGGAGTCAGACATCGCCGGACTGGCAGGTCCGGCGACTCAGATCGTCGATGCCCAGGGCGGGCTGGTCACGCCGGGCTTCAACGACGCCCACCAGCACATCCGCACCGGTGCCCGGCATCTTCGAAACCTCGACCTCTCGGGGGAGACTTCCATCGAGGGAGTCAGGCGCCAGATCCTCGAGTTCGCCCGCCTCAACCCAACCCGCGACTGGGTCCTCGGCCGGGGCTGGGTCTACTCGGTCTTTGCCGGCGGCTTTCCCGACCGCGCGCTCCTCGATCAGCTGGTCCCCGACCGGCCGGCGGCCCTCGAGGCGTATGACCTGCACAGCGTGTGGGTCAACTCGCAGGCGCTGGCCCGGATCGGGGTGAGCCGCCAGACTGTAGACCCGCCCGGCGGGCGGATCATGCGCGACTCCGAAGGCGAGGCCACCGGGATCCTCAAGGAGACCGCCATGGCCCTGGTCGCCCGCGCCAGGCCGGCGCCGACCAGGGAAGCGGAGCTGGACCTGCTCGGCCAGGCCATGGAGCTTGCCCTCCGGCACGGGCTGACCAGCCTCCAGGACGCCGGGGCCGAGCCCGAGGAGTTCGCGCTCTATGACGCGCTCCGGGAACGCGGCCGGCCCGTGGTCCGGATTCGCCTGGCTCACCGGATCGAGCCGGGCTGGTCGATGACCGCCCTGGAGCGGCGCCTGCGCGAGTGGGAGGAGGTGACCCTCTCCCGGCGCGATGACGTCTGGTTGCGGGGCGGGATCCTGAAGGCCTTCCTCGACGGCGTGGTCGAATCGCGCACCGCCGCCATGCTCGCCCCCTATGAGGGAGCGGCTGCGGATGACCCGGAGGCATACGGCCGGCCCCGGTGGGAACCCGGCGAATTCGCGGCCGCGGTGCTCCTGGCAGGCGAGCGCGGCTGGCAGGTCCAGGCCCACGCCATCGGCGATCGCGCGGTCCGCATGGCGCTGGACGCCTACGAGGACGCGGCCGGTCAGCGCGGCTGGAGCGACCGCCGGTTCCGGGTCGAGCACATCGAGACCATCGATCCCGCGGACGTCCCGCGCTTCGGCCGGCTGGGGGTCATCGCCAGCATGCAGCCCTACCATGCCGACCCGACACCTTCCGCGCTGGAGGTGTGGACCCGTCAGATCGGGGCCGACCGGGCATCGCGGGGATGGGTCTGGGGCTCGATCCTCCGGGCAGGCGGCCGCCTGGCCTTCGGCTCGGACTGGCCCGTGGTCTCCCTCGACCCCAGGCTGGGCCTGAACATGGCCGCGAGCCGGACCACTCCCGAGGGCGTTCCCCCGGGCGGCTGGCTGGCGGACCAGCGCCTGCCGCTGGCGGAGGCGATCGCCGCCTACACGCGGGGAGGCGCCTTCGCCGAGTTCGGCGAGAACCTGAAAGGGGCCTTGCGGCCCGGCATGCTCGCTGATCTGACCGTCTTCGACCGCGACCTGCTGGCCCGGCCGGCGGCGGAGATCCTTTCAGCCTGCGTCCGGACGACCATCGTCGGCGGAGTCGTCGCCTACGGCGGCTAGGTCCCGAGCGCGCCGGAGATATTGCAAAACACGTTTTGAACCTGGCAAACGGAGCCCGGCCCGCCGGCATTCGCACCAGGGACACGCCCGGGTAACACCCAATGTGACAGTCTCGTGACGGGCGACCGGTGCCTACCGGGCCCATTGCCCGGCTGAGGACCCAGAAAACCCGACAGTGGGATCGCTTGCCGTGGCCCAGGCCGGATTGATAAACCGGAGCCAATGGTCCAGCCCCGCCGGCTCCTACCCCGTCTCCTGGCAGGCTTCGCGATCACGATCGCCGGGGCGCAGGTCGCGCTGGCCCACCCGGCCCGGCCCGAACTGGCCAGCGCTGCGGTCCTGCCGATCCACCCGCCCCTGCACCACGTCATCGATGCCACTCCCACACCGGCTCCGCCTCCCGCACCTGCGCGGCCGGCTCCGGGGGTTGGGGTGGCGCGGTCCAGCGTGGGCGGCTCCTCGGGATCAGCGCCGTCCCGCCGCGCGCCCGTGGCGGCCATGGCGCAGCAGGCTCTGATCAACGCGGATCGGGCCGCGGCGGGCTTGCCGCCCCTGGCCTGGAGTCCCTGCCTGGCGGCGGTGGCCGCCCAGAACGCGGCTCGGATGGCCGCCCAGGGATTCATCTCGCACGCCAACGGGCCGAGCCTCGACCTGGCCTGTCACGTCGGTTTGAGCGCCGGTGAGAACGTCGGCTACACCTCGGCCGGAGCTGACGATGGCCAGCTCAACCAGCTGTTCATGAACAGCCCCGAGCACCGGGCCAACATCCTGGGCGCCTATCACTTCGTCGGAGCCGCGTGGGCGATCGCTCCGAGCGGATACGGTTACGTCGCAGTCGAATTCGGCTAGGCAGTCGACGGACGGGAGCCGGCCTCGCCTCCAGGCGCTCTGGGCAGCCCGACGGCCGGCACGACCACGCGCAGGACCCTGGGCAGCACCTCGAAGGTTCCAGGCAGCTGTCCGGACACCTCGCCGTCGAGGCTGACCTCGATCGACGGCTCTGCGCTGACAGCCAGCCGCTCGACCTTCAGGGCGCGAATCCCCCGGATCCTCCGCCTGACCCCGAGGACCGGATAGAAGAGGGACCGAAGGAAGCGCCGGAGCGGCAGGTCCTCCACCAGGAGCACGTCCAGCGCTGCGTCCGACGGGTCGACGCCGGGCATCTGCAGGTCGAGGATCCCGCCGAAGACCGGCGCGTTGATGATCGAGAGCTGGATCAGGCGTAGCCGCTCCACCCCACCCCCGTGCTCGATCGTGCAGCTGAAGGGGGCTCGCCGCCGGAACGCGCCCATCGCCGCGACCGCGTAGCTGAAGCGGCCGAGCCGGCGGCGGAGGTCCGCCCTGGTCGCGAGCCGGGCGAAGTTCACGTTGAGGCCGGCCGTCGCCGCATGGACGAAGGTGCGCGCTTCGATCCCGTCCCGGTTCAGCCGCCCGGCATCGACCGCCAGGACACGACCTCGCGCCAGCAGCCGGGCCGCATGCTTGGGGCGCATCGGGATCCCCAGCGAACGCGCGAAGTCGTTCGAGGTGCCAAGCGGCAGGATCCCGAGGACCACGCCGGTGCCGGCCAGCAGGTTGGCCAGCGCGCCCACCGTGCCGTCGCCGCCCGCTGCAACCACGATCGGCGGCGGGAGGCCGCGTGCCTTCAGGATCTCACTGAGCTTGGACAGTTCGCCCACTTCCAGGCTCTCCACGACGCTGAGTCCGGCTTCTCCCATCGCGCTGAGCGCCGCCGCCAGGCCGCCGGCCCGGCCCGCCCGCCGGTTGACCACGAGCATCACCTCCCGCGACTGGGGCCGTTCCGACGGCTGGGCCTCGGCATGCGAGTCGCGCCATTCCCGTCCCATCCGCAGCAGCCCCCCGGCGGCGACGGCGGCTCCAGCCCCGATCGCGGCACCGGCGAGGACGTCGAACGGATAGTGCACGCGAAGATGCACGCGCGAGTAGGCCACCCCCGCCGCCAGCGGAAGCAGGAGAGGGATCAGACGCGGCTCCTCGAAGCCTGCGCCCACGGTGAAAGCGAAGGCGGAAGCCGCGTGGCCGGAGGGAAAGGAGAAGCTGGCCGGCGCCCGCAGCGGTGGCGGCCGGTCGTGCAAGCGTGGGTCAGGACGCTGCCGCCGGGCAACGAGCTTGAGGGGACCGTTGACGAAGGCGGACGAAAGCCCGATCGCGACCGCGCCGTGGAGGGCGGCTCGGCGCCCGGCGCGCCCGCCGGCGACCGCCATGATCTCAGCCAGGACCAGCCAGAGCAGGCTCCGGTTGGCGCCGTGAGTCAAGCGGGTCAGGAGCCGCTCCAGCGAGCGCCGCTCGCGTCGAGTCAGCAGCCGGAGCAGGCGGCGGTCAACCGCATCCAGCGCCCTCCAGGGGCGAAAGCGCATCGTCTCAGGCTAGTGGAGAATAAGGAGGATGCCGCAGGCCATCTGGACGGGCGCCATCAGCTTCGGCCTGGTCAGCGTCCCGGTTCGCCTCTACCCCGCCACCCGCAGGAAGGACGTGCGCTTCCACGAGCTCGACCGCGCCACCGGCAGGCGTATCCGGCACCAGCGGATACGGGACGAAGCGCCGTTCCAGCTCGAGCGGCCGTCCTTGGAGCCGCCGTCCTTCGAGCTCCCGTCGGTCGAGCCGTCGCCTGGACCCCGGGTCGCCTACGAGGACGTGGTCAAGGGGTTCGAGGTCGCACCGCGGCAGTACGTAGCCGTCTCACGCGAGGAGCTGGAGGCGATCGCGCCCGAACGCAGCCGCACCATCGACATCGAGCAGTTCGTCGACGCCGCCGCGATCGACCCCATAGCCTTCCAGACGAGCTACTACGTGGTGCCCGACCGCGATGCCGCGCGATCGTTCGCTCTGCTCGTGGAGGCCATGGCGGGGTCGAGGCGCGCCGGGGTCTGCTGGATCGTGCTCCGCCGCCGCGGTCACCTGGCCGTGCTTCGTCCCTTCCAGGGCCTGATGCTCCTGACCACCATGTTCCACGCCGACGAGGTCCTGCCGCTGAGCCAGCTTCCACCCGCGCCGGCGGTGGATCTCTCAAGGAAGGAGAGGGAGATGGCCTCGCTGCTGGTCAGGACGCTCTCGGGACCCTTCGAGGCCGAGCGCTACGGCGACGAGTACCGCCAGCGGGTGAAGGACCTGATCGCGGGCAAGACGCCCGTCGCCGCCCTGCCGCTGGCGGCTTCGACTTCCAGCGTGGCCGACCTCATGACCGCCCTGCGCGCCAGCGTGGAGCAGGTCCGAAAGCGGCGAAGCCGGCCTCCGGCACGGACCGCTGCCCGCCGGGCAGGCCCTCGGCGCCGCCGCCGGAGCGCATGACGCCGTCCGGCGTCCTGCTCATGACCTACGGGTCGGCGACGACAGCCGACGGAGTGGCCGGCTACCTGCGCAGCGTGCACCAGGGCCGCGAGCCGTCCGCCGGGCTGGTCGCGGAGTTCGAACGCCGCTACCGCCTGGTCCGGCGATCGCCGCTGATCGACATCACCCTGGCCCAGGCCGGCGCTCTGCAGGATCACCTGGACCGGCGCTTCGGCCCGGGACGCTTTCGGGTCGCGGCCGGGATGCTGCACTCCGAGCCAGGCATCGAGGCGGCGGTCGACGGACTGCTCCGCGGCGGCGCCCGCGAGGTCCTGGCCATCACCCTGGCGCCCCAGTTCTCTCCCCTGATACTGGCCGGCTACACGCGCACGCTGGAGCGCATCGCCGGTCAACGCCGGCTCGCGATCAAAATGGCCGGCGCCTGGCACCGGGAGCCTGCCCTGATCGCCTCCCTGAGCGGCCGTCTGAGGTCGGAGCTGGAGGCGATGCCGGCCGAGCTGCGCGCCACGGTGCCGATCGTCTTCACCGCCCACAGCCTGCCGCTGGCCGTGGTGGAACGCGATCCGGACTACCTGAGTCAGCTCACCGACACGGCCGAGGCGGTGGCCGCCAGCCTGGGCTTGCCGCCCGAGCGATGGGAGTTCGCGTACCAGAGCGCCGGACACTCGCCGGAACCTTGGCTCAAGCCCGACCTGGTCGATCTCCTCCCCGGACTGCGGGCCCACGGTCATCGCCACGTCCTGATCGCGCCGCTCCAGTTCGTCGCCGATCATCTGGAGATCCTCTACGACCTCGACATCGCGGCTCGCGAGCAGGCGGAGGCGCAGGGCCTGCGCTACCACCGCATGGCCATGCCCAACGCGTCAGCCGACTTCATCGGGGCGCTGGCCGACGTCGTCGCCCGGGAGGTCGCGCAGCCCGTCGCGCACTGACATGACGGCTCAGGCAACCTGGTCTGGCAACAGGCTTCGCTTCGAGGTCGGCGACGCCCACGGTCATGCCGCCGTCATCGACGAGGCTCCGCCCCTGGGCGATGGCGCCGGCTTCTCGCCCCCTGACCTGCTCCTGGCCGCCCTCTGTGCCTGCACCGGCATCACCGCCGTTTCCCTGCTCCAGAAGATGAACCAACCGCTTCGCTCCCTGGTTGTCCGGGCCGACGGCGACCGGCAGCCCGACTGGCCGAAAGCGTTCACGCGAATTCGGCTCCTCTACGAGGTCTCGGGCGACGGTCCGTTCGATGAGGCGCTGGTGAGCAAAGCTACCCGTCTGGCGACCAGGCATTACTGCGCGGTGGGCGGCACCATCGAGCTGGGCCAGGGCGGATGCCAGATCGACTTCGAGCACCGCATCCTGACTCGCTGATCAGCGGGCCGCACTCATATCCTCTATCGCGGCCCAGCCGCGGGTCTTGATCAGCTCGATCAGGGTGCCGGCCTCCATGATGGCCAGCGCCACCTGGCCCGGCGTCGCTCCGCCAAAACTCCGACCGCCCGTCAGGATGCGCCCGGAGCGCACGTCGACCTCGATCGGATCGCCGTCGCTCACTGAATCGTAGATCTGGTCACACTGGATCACCGGCAGCCCGATGTTGATCGCGTTGCGGTAGAAGATGCGGGCGAAGCTGCGGGCGATCACGGCACCGATTCCCGCGGCCTGGATGGCGAGCGGGGCATGTTCGCGCGAGCTGCCGCAGCCGAAGTTGCGCCCGGCCACGATCACGTCGCCCGGCTTTGCCGCGCCGCTGAAGTCCGGTCGCGCCTCGACGAAGCAGGCCTTGCCCAGCGCCGCCCGGTCGGTGGTGACGTTGTAGCGGCCGGGGATGATGGCGTCCGTCGAGATCCCGTCTGCGAACTTGAAGATGCGCGCCATTCAGGCAACCCTCCTCGGGTCGGCGATGGCTCCGGCCAGGGCTGAGGCCGCCGCCACGGCCGGGTTGGCAAGGTAGATCTCGGCCTGCGGGCTGCCCATCCGGCCCGCGTAGTTCCGATTGCTCGTGGACAGGGCCCTCTCGCCCGGTCCCAGCACGCCGTGCTGCCGCCCCAGGCAGGGACCGCAACCGGCGTTCATCACGATCGCGCCCGCCTCCATGAAAGTCTGGATGTAGCCCGCGGCCAGCGCCTGGAGGTAGACCTCCTTGGAGGCCGGCACCACGATCGTCCGGGTGCGCGGGCTGACCTGGCGGCCCTGGAAGTAGCCGGCGACGATCGCCAGGTCCTCCAGACGGCCGTTGGTGCAGCTCCCCACGAAGACCTCGTCCAGCGCGATGCCCTCCACGGCGCTCAGGTCCTGGACGTTGTCTATCGCCGGGGGGCAGGCGACCTGGGGTTCGAGCCGCTGCGCGTCGACCTCGACCAGCTCCCGATAAGCCGGCCTGATCGGGTGCAGATCGCTCACCTCGGCCTCGCCGAGATAGGCCCGGGTCGCCTCGTCCGGCTCGCACAGTCCGGCCTTGCCGCCGAAGTCCACGGTCAGGTTGGCCAGCGTCAGGCGCTGGGCGATCGTCATCGCGGCCACCGCCTCACCACCCCACTCCACGGCCAGGTAGTTGGCGCCCTCTGCGCCCAGGCGGCGGATGACCTGGAGCGCGAGGTCTTTGGCCAGCACGCCCGGCGGCAGCCCTCCGCGAAGCTCGATCCGGATCGTCTCAGGTACGCGGAACCAGGTCTTGCCGGTGGCAAACGTGACCGCGATGTCCGTCGGCCCCATCCCGGCGGAAAAGCAGCCCAGGGCGCCGTAGGTCGTGCTGTGGGAGTCGGCGCCCACGATGATCCCGCCCGGCCGGGCGAAGCCCCGTTCGACCATCACCTGGTGGCAGATTCCCTCCTGAAAGACGTTGCGGACCCCGAACTCGTCGGCGAAGTCGCGAATCATGCGGTGGAGCCCGGCCGCGGCCACGGTGTTGGCCGGCAGTATGTGGTCGAACACCAGGATCACGCGCTCCGGGTCCCAGAGCGGCGCGTTCAGCGTGCGGAAGGCTTCGATCGCCAGCGGACCCGTGACGTCGTGCGCCATCGCGTAGTCGACCGCCGCCACGACGACGTCCCCGGCCTGCACCCGGCGCCCCAGCCTCCGGCTGAATATCTCTTCTGTCAGTGTGCCCATCAATACTCCTTCATGCGGGAATGGAACCCCGTAGCAGCTCGTCCAGCTCGTCGTCGGAGAGTGGCCGGGCGTCGGCCCGCCTCTTGACCTCCCGCGTGATCGCCCGCAGCTGCCCATCCTCGAGGGCCAGCCCCAGGCTCCGTGCCCGGTGCCTGATCGCGTTCCAGCCGGTCAGCCGGTGGCCCGCCATGATGGTGCGCGCCCGGCCGAAGCGGGACGGATCGAAGATCTCGTAGGTCGACGGATCCCTGAGCACCGCGTTGGTGTGCAGGCCCGCCTTGTGGTGGAATGCCGTCGCGCTGGTGATCGCGGCGTTGAAGGGGACCGCGATGCCGCAGCACTCGGCCACGAACTGGTCCAGCTCGGGCAGGACCTCCAGCCGGTAGTGCGCGACCAGCTCCGGGTCGACGCTCATCAGACGGGCGATCAGCCCCGAGAGTGGCACGATGCCGTTGCGCTCGCCGATTCCCAGTACGGTGGTGTCGACGTGGGTCGCGCCCGCCTCGAGCGCCGCAAAGGCGTTGGCGATGGCGCAGCCGGTGTCATTGTGGGCGTGGAATTCGATGTCGCAATCGACCGCCTTGCGGACCATCGAGACCAGCTCGAAGACCTGGCCGGGGGTGGCGATCCCGACCGTGTCCGCGAGCCCGACCCGCTGCGGGTTGAGACGGTCGATCGCCTGGTAGACGCGAAGCAGGTCCTTGGGGTCGGATCGGAACGAGTCCTCGCTGCTGAAGCGCACCTCCAGGCCGGCCCGCTGTATGAACCGGACCACCTCGCTGCCGGCCTCGATGATCTCGTCCACGCTGCGCCCGTGGGAGAACCGGCGCATGGCCGACGAGGTGCCGAAGAGGACGTCGATGCCATCGGCCCCGGTCCCCACCGCCAGGCGGGCATCCTCGAGG
>VBIC01000083.1:0-26931 GCA_005881425.1 Chloroflexota bacterium
GCTGATCGAGGTGCTCGCCTTCGTGCGCTTCGGAAGCAACATAGCGGCCGGGGTAGCCTTCGCCGCTCTCTTCGTGATGCTGATCGTGCGCCCCCAGGGCCTTTTCGGCACCAGGTTGCGCGAACGCCTTTGAAGGATTGAGTGGACTTTTTCATCCAGCTGCTGACCGATCCGATCGGCTTCTACAACTCGCACGAGCTGCTGGTGGCGCAGATGGGGATCAACGCCATCCTGGCGATCTCCATCTTCGTCACCTTCTATTCCGGGCAGCTCACCCTCGCCAACGCGGGCTTCATGGCCATCGGCGCCTACACCACGGTTCTCCTCAGCCTCTACCCTCAATGGCCGCTGCCGCTCGACATGCTCCTCGGCTCGCTCCTGGCCGGCGCGGCAGGCGTGCTGGTCGGCCTCCCGGTGCTGCGGCTGCGGGGGGTCTTCCTGGCGATTGCGACCATCGGTTTCGTGGAGGCGCTGCTGCTGGGCGTGATCCTCAACGTCCCGATCACCGGCGAGGGACAGGGGTTGAAGAATCCGACCGCCGACCCGCTGGGCGGGATCGTGCCCATACTGGTCTCCATTCCGGTGCTCACCTACCTCGTCTGGCGCCTGACCCGCACCCGGCTGGGCCAGGCCTGGGCTGCCATTCGTGAGGATGAGCTGGCCGCCTCGAGCAACGGGATCAACGTTCCGCTCTACAAGATGATCGCTTTCGTCATCGGCGCCATCCTGGCCGGCTACGCCGGAGCGCTGGAGACGCACATCAACTTCTTCGTCGATCCCACGGAGTACGGTATCAGCCGCACCATCCAGATCCTCACCTTCGCCGTGGTGGGAGGGACCAGCAACGTGCTCGGCCCGATCGTGGGAGCCGTCTTCCTCACGGCCCTACCCGAGATCCTCCGTTTCGTCCGCGACTACCGCGACGTCATCAACGGCGTGATCCTGATCCTGGTCATCATCTTCCGGCCGCAGGGGATCGTGGGCCGAGGCGGCCTGGCGCTGATCCGGCCGCGCTGGCTTCACCGGCGCGGGAGGGTGCGTGGGAGTCCTGCTTCGGCTCTCTGACGTCATCCGTCATTTCGGCGGCGTCCACGCCGTCGATGGCGTGTCGCTGGAGATCGAGGAGGGCGCCATCTTCGGCCTGATCGGACCCAACGGGGCCGGCAAGACGACGCTGGTCAACCTGGTGACCGGCTACCTGCGGACCCAGTCGGGAAGCGTCCGCCTGGGCACGCCCGCGGGCGAGGTCGAGCTGGCCCGCCGGCCGCCGCACGCGGTCGCCGGGCTGGGCGTGGCGCGCACCTTCCAGACCCTGCGGCTCTACCGCAACCTGACCGCGGTGGAGAACGTCCTGGTCGGGATGCACCCGCGCCGGCCCGACGACACGCTGGCGCAGCTGCTGCCGCTGCCGCCGCTTCGACGTGGCGAGCAGGAGCGCCTGGAGGAAGCCCGCGGCCTCCTGCGGCGGGTGGGGCTCGAGTCCGAGAGGGACGGGCCGCGCCCGGCGTGGACCCTCTCCTACGGCGACCAGCGCAGGCTGGAGGTGGCTCGGGCCCTGGCCCTGCGCCCGCGGCTGCTGATCCTCGACGAACCGGCGGCGGGGATGAACCCGGCCGAGAAGGACCGGGTGCGGGAGCTGATCCAGCAGCTGAACGCCGAGGGCCTCACCGTGCTCCTGATCGACCACGACATGCGGCTGGTGATGGGTGTCTGCCGCCAGATCGCGGTCCTCAACTTCGGCCGCAAGATCGCCGACGGCTCGCCGGTCAAGGTGTCAAGCGATCCGGCGGTGATCGAAGCCTACCTGGGCAAGGAAGCCGAGAAGACCGCGGCCCACGTACCGGGCTCCGAGGAGATCGACGTCCAGGCGCCGGCCCGGGCGCCGGCCGCGGCGGAGCCGGCGGCCCCCCTGCTGGAGGTGAAGGAGCTGGAGGTCGCCTATGGCGCGATTCAGGCGGTGCGCAGCGTCTCCTTCGGCGTCGCCAAGGGCGAGATCGTGGCCCTGATCGGCGCCAACGGCGCGGGCAAGTCGACCATCCTCAACACACTGTCCGGATTGCTGCGGCCCAGGGCGGGAACGGCCCGCTTCGACCGCCTGGACCTGACCACCGCCTCCCCTGACCGGATAGTCCGCGGCGGGCTGGTGCAGGTGCCAGAGGGGCGCGAGATCCTGGCCCGCCTCACGGTCCGGGAGAACCTGGAGCTGGGCGCCTGGGTCCGCCGCGACGGCCAGGTGGTGCAGCGCGAGATCGCCGAGCTGATGGAACGCTTCCCCATCCTGGGGCAGCGCCGCAATCTGCCCGCCGGCCAGCTCTCGGGCGGGGAGCAGCAGATCCTGGCCATCGCCCGCGGCCTGCTGGCGCGCCCGCGCCTGCTCCTTCTGGACGAACCATCCCTCGGACTCGCGCCCCAGATGGTGGACGCCGTCTTCGAGGTGATCGAACGGATCCACAAGGAGGGCGTCACCGTCCTGCTCGTGGAGCAGAACGCGCTGCGGGCACTGGAGCTGGCCGACCGCGCCTACGTGGTGGAGACCGGCCGCATCCTGCTCAGCGGCACCGGGTCTGCGCTCCGGCGCAACCCCGAAGTGCGCAAGGCCTACCTGGGTGGTTGAGGTTGGCAGCCGCTAAGAGACCCGACTCCAGGACGGCGCAGCCGCTGCCTCCAGGTTAGAGGCGGTTAAGCTCCGTGGTTGATTTTTGACAGAGTGCGCTCGATAATGAGGCGTCATTCCTGCCGCACAGCACGATGAGTGATGCGAAACGGAGCTCTGGCGACGGTGCGTCCAACGGCCGGGCTCCGAAAAGGGGGACGGCCGAAGTGCAGGACCTCGCGGATCGTCGCAATGAGGAGGCCCGCGAGGTCCGGGACCTGCTGGCGGCCAAGCTGAAGATCCATCCCATCTGGCTCGGCGGCCTGCAGCCTCCCGCCGCTCGCCATATCTATCTCTTCATCCAGTCCCTCGAGGGGCGCAAACCGTACGGGCGCGTGCGCCGGCAGCGCGCCCCGAGGTTGACGCTGGACTGACCGGCCCGCTCCAGGTCCGCGCCGACCCCCGCCGCGGGACCTTCAGCATCGGCGACGGCGAACGCCAGCTGGTGCGTGACGCGCATTGCGCCGTCCAGCTCGACGACCGCTGGTACCGGTCGATAAAGGAGCCAGAACCCGGCGATGAAGGCACGCTCTCCTGGCGGGCCGGCCCGACCCGCGCCACTGCCCGGCTGACCGCCTACGAAGGGGGGATCGTCCTCGAGTGCCAGCTCGACAACGAGTCCGACGCCAGCGTCGTCTTCGACGCCTGGCGGCCGATGGTGGTCGACGCCGAGGAAGGCGGCGCCCTGACCGTCACCGACACACCCTGGGAGGCCAGCGTGCTCATCAATGGGTTCCAGTCATGGGACTACGCGGGGGTGCACACCCTGGATGACTCGGGCAAGGACCCGCAGCGGACGACTCATCACTCCTGGTGGACCGCAGCCCTGTACGGGCGGGATCGCAACTCCATGTTCGTGGCCCAGGTCCTGCGGGCGAGCCGGTTCGCAACCGTCTTCCAGTGGCGCTATCACCGCGGCCGGCAGCCCTCCGGCCTGGACCCCGGTGCCATCCCCCTCTTCCAGGTCGAGCAGCACGGAGCCCCGCTCTCCCAGCCGGAGCAGCGTACCGGCGCGCCCGAGCCGCTGCGGCTGGAGGTCCCAGCCCATACCGGCATCGTCTCGGACCCGGTACTTATCCTCTACGGCGAGGACGGCACGCAGACACTGCTCAAGGGCCTGCGCCTCGCCGGCGACGCCAGCGGCCGGACGCTGTTTCCGACCGTGCCCCGCGGATGGTGCTCCTGGTATCACCTGGGATTGGCCGTGACCGAAGGCGACGTCCGCCGCCATGCCGCATTCTTGGCCCGGCGCCTGCCCCAGCTGGGCCGCGGCGCCGGGGCGCGACCGGTGATCCAGCTGGACGACGGATGGATGCCACGCTGGCAGCGCTGGGGCGACTGGAGTGCGAACCCGGAGCAGTTTCCGAGCGGGCTCAGGGCGCTGACCACCAGCATCCACCGGCACCGGCTGGCAGCGGGCATCTGGCTCGCACCCTTCCACGTTGCCGCCGACTCCGAGCTGGCCCGGGACCATCCCGACTGGCTGCTGCACCGGCGCGACGGCGAGCTGCTGGTCGATCCCCGCCTGGGACGGCCCTACCACCTGCTGGACGCGACCCACCCGCAGGCCCTGCGCTTCCTGAAGACGCTCTTCCGCGGCCTGCGCCGCGACGGATTCACCTACTTCAAGATCGACTTCCTCTACGGCGGCGCCTACGAGGGCCGGCGGGCGCGCACCCGTGTGACCGGCATCGAAGCGCTGCGCATCGGCCTGCAGCAGATCGCGGACTCCGTCAATCCCCCGGGCTCGCCGCCGGAGGCCTTCATCCTGGCTTGCGGCGCTCCGCTGATGCCGGTCACCGGCCTGGTCCACGGATGCCGGACCGGGGGCGACGTCGGCGCGCCGCAGGTGCTGGATGGAAAGGCCGTCGAACCGGTGGTCGGCTTCCCCTACATCGTCTGGATGGCGCGCAACCAGTCGGCGCGTGTCTTTTTCGACCGCACCCTGTTCGCGGTGGACGCCGACGTGGTGATGGTGAACCCACAGCTGAGCCTGGACGAGGCTCGGGTGATGATCACCATCGCCGCCCTGTCCGGCGGCGTCTTCCTCTACAGCGACGACCTCGAGCGCCTCCCGGCGGAACGGCTCGACCTGCTGCGCAACCCGAACCTGCTGGCCCTGGTGGGCGGCACGGCGGCCGAGCCCCACCACCTGTTCCGCGCTCCTGACGGCGAGGCGGGCGACCACTGGTTCTCGACCCCCGAAGAGCTGCCGCCGGTATGGTCCCGTCGCGAGCCCGAGGGAGCGCTCGTGGTCGCCATCTACAACTGGTCGGCTTCGGCCCGGATCCACGAGCTGGCGTTCCACGACCTCAGCGCCGCGCCAGGACCTTTTCGCCTGCGCGACCTGTGGTCACCCCGCCGGGGTGGACGTACCCTCGGCGTCCACCGGGACGCGGTGCGACTCGCACTGCGGCCTCACAGCGTGAGACTTCTTAGAATGGAGGCTGTCGCCGGCTCCGTATCCTGACGGCGGCCTGTCCTATGCGCCGCGTGCTCTTCTATCGCCTCTACGACGTGGATCCGGCGCACCTCCCAGAGCTGGAGGCGGACACGCATGCCTTCGGCTCCAGCCGCGACTGGCGCGGTGACCGCTTCTGGCTGGCCACACCGAGGTCCAGGGACCTCTTCTCGATGGAATATTTCCGGCATGCCCGCAACGAGGAAGGTCCGCATCTGTCCGCCGCCGGCTTCCTCCGGCTGCAAGGGGACGAGACCGACGCCATCGCCACCCTCTACTTCCTCAACGACTGCAGCCAGCGCCTGCAGGCACGCGCCCGGGTGCAGGACGAGGACAACCCCATCGCCAAGCTGCGGTCCATCGAGATCCGCCAGGGCCGGCTGCCCTCGGGAATGCCGATCGACGACGCTCTGGCAGCCCGGCCGGTGATCAAGCGCATGCGCGACGGGGCCATAACCTTCTATCCGCCGACCTACCATCCGAACCCCTACTACCGCCGGGACAAGCCGGGGATGTGGGGCTTCAGCCTGCAGGGGATGCGTGACTTCGCGCCCACCTTCCTGGAGGCCGAGGCCGAGGCCATGCGCATCTACCGCGGGCTGGGCCGGCTGGGAGCCTGACAGAAGCCGGAGATGCGCGCCGTCGTGCAGCGTGTGCGGGAGGCCGGGGTCCGCTGGGACGGCGGGCAGGCCGCCATCGGGCACGGCTTCCTGATCCTGCTCGGCGTGGCCGAGGGCGACACGGACGCAGACGCCGAGCGGCTGGCGAGGAAGATCCTCCGTCTCCGCGTCTTCAGCGACGGCGAGGGCAAGTTCAACCTGGACTCCAGCCAGGTGGGGGCCCAGTTCCTGGTCGTCTCCCAGTTCACCCTGTTCGCTGACACCCGCGGCCAGAACCGGCCCAGCTTCCTCAGGGCGGCGCGGCCCGAGCTGGGCCGGCCGATGATGGACCGGTTCTGCGCCTGCCTCAGCCAGGCCGGAGCCGCGGTGGCGTCCGGCTCATTCGGCGCCCACATGACGGTCAGCCTGGTCAACGACGGCCCGGTCACCCTGGTCCTCTCCACCGACGTCTGGGATCCGCGCATCGCCCGGCCGGCCGAGCCTCTACTGTAGGCGCCGTAGCGCGCCGTAAGAGGATGGTGGCGTCGACGCGCACGGCCGCCACGAGTTGACACGGCAGGTGACGAAAGGCGGATCGTTATGTTCCCGGCCGGGTCGGGGCGCTAGCGTGAGGTTCGAGGCGCCATGGTAATCGAGATGACGAACCGCCTGCTGGCGGTGGTGATCGCGGTCACCGTGAGCTCGATCCTGGCGGCCCACGCCGCCCAGGCCTCCTGGAAACCGCTGCCCGCACTTCACCTCGGCCTGCGCCTGCCCACCGCCCGCGCGGCGCTGGGCGCGCAGATGCCTGCCGTGGTCCCGGGCTCCCTGCAGACCGCCGCCGTCACCTTGACCCGGCGGGCACAGGAGGCGGTCGATCCCGGGTCGGCGGTGGTCAGCGCCTACCAGCGCGACCACGACGCGCTCGAGCACCTGCGGCAGCCGGCGTCGGAGTTGCGCAGCCCGGCCCACGCCGCCTTCAACAAGTTGCTGGACGCCGACCAGCGGCGGCTGGCGACGCTGGAACGGCAGGCCCTCGACTACCAGTCGGGCGACGCCATAGCCGCCATGGCGGCGATGGACCGGGTGGTGCAGGAAGCGCAGGCCGCGCTATCTGCCGCCCTGAGCGTCCCGGCTGGTGCGGCCGTAAGGCCGGCGCGGGGCCAGGCCGTAAAGCCCAGCAGCGGCCGGCCGGCACGCTAGGGCGCCGGCAGTCCGCGAACCGGACGCCGGACTAGTCGGGTACGCGGTGGCCGAGGGGCGCCTGCGGCTGATGGTGAGCCCGGGCGCTCGAGCTGGACGAGTATCCCTCCAGGTAGCCGCGGGCCATCCGGCCCGGGCTGAAGCGCTCGCGGGCGCAGGCGGCGCAGTCTTCAGGATCGATCTCGTCGAGCAGTTGGACGGCAGCCACCATCTGGTCCACGTCGTTGCTGAGGAAGCCGGTGACCCCGGGAGTGATCAGCTCCGGCGCCGAGCCGGAGGCAAAGGCCAGCACGGGCGTGCCCAGCACCATGGCCTCCACCATCGCCAGGCCGAAGGGTTCCGACCACTGCAAGGGGAAGATGGCGGCGGCTGCCCTGGCCACCAATCGCTCCTTCTCCGCCCCGGCCAGGTTGGGGTAATACTCGACCTGGCGGCCGAGGTGGGGCTCGATCTCGTCCTCGAAGTAGCGCTGCCCGGCCTGTGTGCGCTCCACCTTGCCAGCCAGGATCAGCTTGCGCCCGGCGCGCCGAGCCACCTCGATGGAGAGGTGCTGCCCCTTGTCCGGGGTGATCCTGGCCACCTGGATCAGGTGCCGTTCCCGCCTCTGGCTAGGGGCGACGTGCGGCGGCGTCACGGCGTTGTGAACCACGCCACGAAAGCGGACCTCCGGCGCGGTCTGGGCCTGGCTGGAGCTGATCGCGAAGAGGCGGGCTTCGTCCTCCACCTGCGTGTAGAAGGTGCGCATGGGCTCGGTCAGCTCGCAGTGGACGGTGTGGACGGTCACCGGCGCCAGACCGCTGTGAATGGCGAGGAGCAACCCGGCCGGCCCGGTGTGGTCGTGGATGACGTCGAACTGCTGCGGACGGAGCCTCTGGTAGACCCGCGCCAGGTAGGTCGCAAGCCGCACCGATTCCCTCGAGCTTCCGAGGTCAGAAGCCCAGGAGGCGTCCGCGACCATCTCGACACCCGCAGCCGAGTGCTCGGCGCCGAAGACCTGGACGTGATGTCCCAGCCGGCGCAGCTCGGTCGCCAGCAGGTGCACGACCAGCTCCGTGCCCCCATACCCGTTCGGCGGCAGGGGATACCAGGGCGGACCGATGATGGCGATCCGCAGCGCGTCTTCCAATAGGCCCTCCACGGGCGCCAGTTCAACGCGCCCACTGGATTCTACCCATCCGGCCCCGGCGGCCGGCCAGCGATCAGGACGCGGGCTGGCCGCCGAGCGCCTTTTGAGGCGCGATCGAGCCGTCCTGCACCAGGCGCCGGACCTCCGCCGCCACGCCCTCGGCGTCGAGTCCCAGCCGCTCCAGCAGCTCAGCCTGCGACCCGTGCTCGACGAAGGCGTCGGGCACCCCCAGGATCGTGACCGGGATGCCCATCCCGGCGAGGGCCTCCGCCACCGCCGACCCGAAGCCCCCGGCAGCCACGTTGTCCTCGACGGTCACCACCGCCGGATGGCGCCGCGCCCAGGTCCCAAGCCGCGGATCGAGCGGCTTGACGTAGCGGGCGTCGATCACGGTCAGGGCGATCCCCTCGCCCTCGAGCAGGCCGGCGGCGTCGAGCGCGACCTGGACCATCTTGCCCGTGGCCAGCACCAGGGCGGCGCCGCCCTGGCGCAGCACCTCCCAATCGGGCGGCGGGAGGATGCGCACCGGACGGCCTGGGCCCTCGACCACCGTCCCCTTGGGGAAGCGAATGGCGAACGGCCCGCCCGAGGCGTCGCTCAAGGCGGTGTGCAGCAGGTCGCGCAACTCCTGGGCGTCGCTCGGCGCACTCACGGTCAGCCCAGGCATGGCCCGCAGGAAGGTGAGGTCGAAGATGCCGTGGTGAGAGGGTCCGTCGTCGCCCGTGATCCCAGCCCGGTCGAGGACGAAGGTGACCGGCAACCGGTGCAGGCAGACGTCCATCATCACCTGGTCCAGGGCCCGCTGCAGGAAAGTGGAGTAGATGACCACCACCGGACGCCTGCCGGCCATGGCCAGCCCGGCGGCGTAGGTCACGGCGTGCTGCTCGGCGATTCCGACGTCGTAGAAGCGATCGGGGAAACGCTCGGCGAAGGGCCCCAGCCCGCCGCTGCTGCCCATGGCCGCGGTTATGGCGCAGATCCGGTCGTCGGCCTCGGCTTCGGCGACCAGCGCCTCGCCGAAGACATCGGTGTAGGACAGCTTGCGGCCGGCGAGCGGCCTGGCCGTGGAGACGTCGAAGGCGCTGACTCCGTGCAGGTGGTCGATCTCGTCCTCCTCGGCCGGCCCGTAGCCGCGTCCCTTCCTGGTGACGACGTGGACGACCACGGGGTACTGGAGACGCTCGGCCTGCCGCAGGTACCCTTCCAGCTCCACCGGGTTGTGCCCGTCGAGCGGTCCGATGTACTTCAGGCCGAGCGCCTCGAACACGGTCCGGGGCGAAACCAGCTCCTTCAAGCCTTCCTTCATGCGACGCCCCGCCTCCATGGCGGTATCGCCGCCCGGCAGGCGGCGCAGGGTGCGGTCGACCATGCCCTTGGTCCGGTGATAGGTCGGGTTGAGGACGGTCAGATGCTGGGCCAGCTGGCGCGCCAGCCCGCCGATGGTAGGCGCGTAGGATCGGCCGTTGTCGTTGAGGACGATGATGACCGGCGTCTGCCGGTGGCCGATGTTGTTGAGCGCCTCGTAGGCCATACCGCCCGTGAGGGCGCCGTCGCCCACGACCACCACCACCCGCCCGGCGCCGGGCTCGGTCCGCCGGGCCTCGGCCATGCCGGCCGCGTAGCTGAGGCCGGTCGACGCGTGGCTGTTCTCGATGAAATCGTGCTCGCTCTCGGCGCGGTTGGGATAGCCGCTCATCCCGCCCAGCTTGCGAAGGCGGGCGAACCCCTCTTTTGGCCGGGTGAGCAGCTTGTGGACGTAGGCCTGGTGGCCGGTGTCCCACAGGATGCGATCGCGCGGGCTGTCGAAGACACGATGCAGGGCCAGCGTCAGCTCGACGACCCCGAGGTTGGGACCGAGGTGGCCGCCGGTCCGGGAGACGGTCACCAGCAGGAACTGCCAAGGAGAGGAGGCGGAGGTCAGAAGGCAGGCGGATCCGGTCGAGGACCGGCGTGCTGGGCAGACCTTCCATGCGATCCGAGTCTATATAACGTGGCGGCGCGGACTCTGGTTTCGCTCGCCCGCGGCGTCGAACAGCGTCAGACAGTGTAGACCTGGACCGTACCCCTGACGACGCGGACCTCGAGCACGGGGAGCGGCCGCAGCGCGTTGGGATCGCTGTAGTCGCCCGAGGGCTCGCCGTTGATGTCGAAGGTCGCGCCATGACAGGGGCATTCGAACTCGCTGCGGAAGGTACTCCAGTTGAGGAGGCAGCCCATGTGGGTGCAGACAGCGGACAGGGCCCGGACCTCCTGGCCGGTGCGCAGCAGGTACCCCTCGAGCGCGCCGCTGCTGAAACGGGTCGGCACCCCGTCGCGCAGCGCCTGGAGCGCCATGACCTCCCGCCAGGTCCCCTCCGTGACCAGGGGCGGCTGGCCGCCGAGGTTCCTCGATGGATGCAGGAGTCGCTGGCCGGCAACAGCGGCGACCAGCCCGGCAGCCAGCCCGCCGGCGCCTCCGAGAAGCAGCGACCTGCGGCTGAGGTCGCGACGCGGCGCCGCCGCCTCCTGTTGGGGCCGCACCCATTCCTCTATGGAGCGCTGGATCCGCCGCACGAAATCGCCTGACGGCAGGCTGGCGCCGGGCCGGGCGGCGCGCAGCATGGCGGCCGCCTGCCGGGCCCGCAGGGCGTCCTCGTCGCCGAGGGAGGTCCGCTCCGGCTTGCGGTCCTGGAGCAGGTCCTCGACGTACTTATCGAGCTGTTCGGGGTCGTCGTCCATTCAGCTGCCTCGGCCTTTCAATTTTCCCGTCGCTCCCGCCCGGCTCGGTTCAGGGCACGGAACTGGATGACCTTGACGTTGGTCTCGGAGAGCCCGAGCTCCTGGGCGACCTCCCGCACCGAGTAGCCCTTGAGGAAGCGCAGCTCGAGGACCCGACGATACTGCTCGGGGAGCGTCTCCAGCAGGGCCTCGACCCGCTGGGCCGCCTCCGCGTTCTCCGGGTGAGGTGGCGGTGGGGCCAAGTTCTCCAGCAGCTCGGTGGTCTCCTCGGCATAGTAATGACGCCAGTGGTCGGCGAGGGTGGTCTGCGCCACCCGGTAGAGCCAGCTTCGCAGCTCGGTTACCGAGACGTCGTCCCGCATACCGTTGATCGCCTTCATGAACACCTGCGATGTGAGGTCCTCGGCATCCGCCCGGTTTCCGACCCGGCTGTAGACATACTGGTAGATCGCCGTCACGTGCGTCTGGTAGGCCCAGACCAGGTGAGCCTGGCCCGCCCGGCCGGGCGCCCTCAGGGGCAGGATGCGGGCCGGGTTGGGGTCGCGCCGCCCCCGGATCACGTCGCTGTCACCAGTCCGCACCTCCTGAGCCTCGATACGACACCCGGTTACAGCCCGGCACTTCCGGGAATACTGGAAGGCACGGGGTGCTTAGATATCATGGAGCACGCGCGGGCATGACAACCGACCGCAAATACGACATCGTGATCGTGGGCGGGGGGCCGGCAGGCCTGACCGCCGCGCTTTACGCCGGCCGGGCTCGCGTCAGGACGGTGCTTCTCGAGCGTGGCGCGCCCGGAGGCCAGCTCCTCAATACCGAGGCGATCGAGGATTACCCCGGCTTCGACCACATCACCGGGGCCCAGCTGGCGGAGCGCATGGCCGAGCAGGCGCGTAAGTTCGGTGTCGACATCGAGACGGCGAACGTCACCGCCATCCGCAACGGCGGGGAGCGCAAGCGGGTCGAGACGGAGAGCGGAACCTACGAGGCCGACTTCGTCATCCTGACCGCGGGCGGCGAGCCCAAGAAGCTGGGCATCCCGGGCGAGTCGGACTTCCAGGGGCGCGGCGTCTCCCAGTGCGCGATCTGCGACGGCGCCTTCTTCAAGGAGCAGGACGTCGCCGTCGTGGGTGGAGGCGACGCGGCCGTTGAGGAGGCAGCCTTCCTCACCCGCTACGCCCGCAAGGTCCACCTGATCCACCGCCGTACGCACTTCCGGGCCCAGGCCATCCTGGTCGAGGCGGCGCGCAAGAACCCCAAGATCGAGGTCATCCTCAACACCATCGTGACCGAGGTCCAGGGGGACGAGAACGGAGTCACCGGGATCAGCGTCAAGGAGCACGGCGCCAGCCCACGGCTGCTGCCCGTGGCCGGCTTCTTCGTCTTCATCGGCTTCCAGCCCAACGTTCAGTTCTTCGACCACCGGGAGCATCCCAAGCACGATGCCCTCAACTTTCTGATCACCGACTCGACCATGGAGACGAGCGTCCCCGGTGTCTACGCCGCGGGCGACGTCCGCTCCCAGCTCACGCGCCAGATCACGACCGCGGTCGGCGACGCGACCACCGCGGCGATCGACGCCGTCAAGAAGCTGGAGGCGCGCAAGCACCAGCTGACGCCGGTGCCGGTGGACGCCTACGGAGAGTCGGACAACCTCATCATCCCGGCTCACTGAGGCGGGTCTTGGGCGCGGCCCAACCCTCGAGGTGGCCGCAGCCGGTGGCCTGGCGATGATGGGCCTTGGGCTACGCCTCTACGGGATCGGCTTCGGCCTGCCCGCCCTCTACCGCCCGGACGAGGACGTGGTGGTGGGTCGGGCGATGGGCATCCTCAGCGGAGTCCTCGATCCCCACTTCGCCGACTGGCCGCACCTCTATTTCTTCATCGCCGCCCTCTGGCTGGCGCCGCTGCGCGCGATCGGCATCGTTTCCAGCCAGGCCTCCGCCTACCTTGCCGTCCGCTGCCTCGACGCGCTGCTGGGGGCCGCGATGGTGCTCCTGCTCTTCCGCTTCGGGCGGCAGGCCTACGGCCGGACGGCGGCGCTGATCGCCGCTGCCGGGCTCACCGTAGCCTTCCTGCCCGTTCGGGACAGCCATTTCGCCACCCTCGACGTACCGGTCACCTTCGCCTGCCTGCTGGTGCTGCTGGCGGCCGACCGGCTGGCGGCGGCATCCGCCACCATCCCGGTCTGCGGCGCGCTGGTGGGCCTGGCAGCCTCGATCAAGTACAGCGGAGCCCTGGCCGGCGCGGGCGTGGCGGCGGCGCAGGCGCTGCGCGATCGCGCCCAGGGCGTCGCTCTTTCGGCCAGTGCGCGCCGGATCGCCGGGGTGGCGGCGATCGCCGTCGCCTTCCTCATCCTGGGATCGCCCTTCTTGCTGCTCCACCCGGCGACCACGCTGCACGGGATCGGCTACGTCTTCTATCACCTCGAGCGCCAGACGGCACCCGAAGTGGGCTGGCTCAGGATGCCGATCGCGCTCTGGTACGGTCTCGATCCGCCGCTGTTCATCCTGGCCATGGGGGGGCTGGCCCTGGCGCTGGCCCGCCGGACACGGACGGACTGGGTGATCCTGGCCTTCGTGGCCGCGACCTACGTCCTGATCGGAAGTGGGCACTCGGTCTTCTTCCGCTACGTGGACCCCCTGATCCCGCCCCTGCTCCTGCTTGGCGGGCGCGTCGCGGCGGACGGTCTTCACCGCCTTCCTTCTCCGCCGCTCGTCCGCGCCGCCGGCCTGGGCGTGCTGCTCCTGCTGGTGGCGCTTCCGGCGCTGATCCACGACGTCCGCTTCGACGTCCTGATACCGCGGACGGACACCCGGGCCCTGGCCTACGACTGGATGGAGTCGCACATGCCTGAGGGAGGCCTGGCCGCCGTCCCTTACCTGGCGGGCGGCATCCACGACCAGGCCTCGGTCGCGGCCGGAACCCACAGCCATGGAGCGACCACCCTGTACATCGCCTCCTTCCTCGACGGGCGGCTGACCACGCGCTACCGGGTCCACGACCTGACCCCCGAAGAGCTGGCATCGAGCTCGACAGTAGGAATGCTGTCGGCTCTCGGCGTCCGCTACATCTTGATCGCCTACGAGAATCCGGCGCTGGGTTGCAGCCGCGCCAGCCCCCTCGAGCGCGCCCTGGCCGCGTCCGGTCCGCCGGCTGTCTCCTTCAGTCCCGCCTCCGGCTGCCCCCCGGCCGTCTTCGATGTGATCGACGGCTACTACGTGCCGGTGAGCGGATACGAGGGCTTCAACCGGCCCGGACCCTTCATCCGGATCTACGCCCTGGCCTCCCCATCCTGAGGCTTCGGCGGGGCGGATTGGCCGCCTATAGTGGATCACAGTGGATCTGATCGCTTTGATCAAGGAGCGTGCCCGCCATCACAACTGCCTCAGCTGCTCGCGGGCGCTGGCGGGCTGCGAGGTCACCCTGCTCTCCCAGGACCGGAGCCACTGCACGGTCAGCGTTACCTGTGCCAGCTGCGGCGTCAGCTTCATCGCGGTCATCCTCCTGCGCCGGCGCCCGCATCCGGAAGGCGCACCGGCCGGGATCGATTCAGCCATCAGCGGCGACGAGCTGGTCGACCTCCACCAGCGGCTTCGCGACCACCGCGGGCGCCTCACCGATCTCCTGGCCGCGCCACCCCGACGCTGACCGCCGGAAGACAGCCCGACCGCTCCTTACAATTGAGCCATGGTCTACCTCGACCATTCCGCGACCACGCCTCTGGATCCCGAGGTGCTGGCCGCGATGATGCCCTACCTGACCGAGGAGTACGGCAACGCCTCGAGCGTATACGGGTTGGGCCAGCGTGCCCGGCAGGCGATCGACCAGGCGCGCGATGAGACGGCCGCCTTCTTCGGCGTTCAGGCCAGGGAGGTCATCTTCACGTCAGGAGGCACCGAGGCGGACAACCTCGCCTTACGGGGCGTCGCCCACCGCCTGGGCGACCGCGGCCGCCATCTGGTGACGAGCGGGATCGAGCACGACGCGGTGCTTCGCTGCGCGGAGTTCCTCGAGGAGGAGGGCTTCGAGGTCACCCGGCTCCTGGTCGACCGGGACGGCCTGGTGGACCCGGACGACCTCCGTCGCGCGCTGCGCCGGGACACGATCCTGGTAAGCATCATGCACGCCAACAACGAGGTCGGCACCATCGAGCCGATCGCCGAACTGGTGGCCGCGACGCGCGCCCACAGTGGCGCCGTCTTCCACACCGACGCCGTGCAGTCGACAGGAAAGATCCCGACCCCGATGGACGATATGGGCGTCGACCTCCTCTCCATGTCCGCCCACAAGCTGCACGGTCCGAAAGGCGTGGGCTGCCTGGTAGTCCGCTCGGGAACGGGATTGCAGCCGCAGCAGCTGGGCGGCGGCCACGAGCGCAACCGGCGGGCCGGCACCGAGAACGTCGCCGGGATCGTGGGCCTGGCCCGTTCCTTGACCGTGGCCCAGCGCGATCTCGAGGCCACCACGGCGCACCTGCTTCAGCTGCGCCAGCGGTTGATCGCCGGCGTCCTCGACCGGATCAGCGGGAGCCGGCTGACGGGGCACCCCGAGCGCCGTCTTCCGCACCACGCCAGCTTCCTGATCGATGGCGTCGAGGGCGAGTCTCTCCTCCTCCAGCTGGACATGGAAGGGATCGCCGCCTCATCCGGATCGGCGTGCACCTCGGGTTCACTGGAGCCGAGTCACGTCGTCCTCGCCCTCGGCGTCCCCCGGGAGCAGGCGCTCGGCAGCCTGCGGCTCTCGCTGGGAAAGGGCAACACGACGCAGGAGGTCGACCTGGTGCTCGATCGGCTGCCCGAGATGGTTACCCGGCTGCGGGCGATGGCGCCGATCTCTGCCGCCTGAGAGGTCCGCATGGCAGGCGAGCGCTGGTACAGCGTCGACGAGGCCAACGCCCTGCTGCCCCAGCTGCGCCCGCTGCTGGAGCGGGTCCGCGACCAGCAGGCTGCGCTGGCGGAGGACCGATCGGTGGCCCTGATCCGGGCCCGGGCAGCGCAGAACGGGGGCGGCGCCGCGGCTCAGAAGCTGACCTCGCGGTCGAAGGCGCTGGAGAAGGACGTCCGGCAGCTGCAGGCCTGGGGCATCGTGCTGCGCGACCCCTCCACCGGGCTGATCGATTTCTTCCACAAGCGCGAGGGACAGACGGTGTTCCTCTGCTGGCGGCTGGGCGAGGAGCGCGTCTCCTGGTGGCACCCGCTCGAGACGGGGATCGCGGGGCGCCAGCCGCTGTAGCCTGAGGCAGCCTAGCGGGCGAAGATCGAGCCCGCGATGAAGATCACGATGAAGAGCGAGGAGATGGCCAGGCCGACGATGCCGAGGACGCGCCCGCTGCGGGTTCGCTCGGCGCCGTGCAGGGCCATGGGCTGGGCCTTGATCTTGCGCAGGGTCCGACCGGCGAGCACGATCGCCGCGATGCCCAGGAGCACGCCGGCGGGAGCCAGGACGATGAGGATGCCGCAGGCCACGCTGGCGATGCCCAGGCCGAGGGTCCAGCCGGCCGCCGCCGGGATGGTGCGCCGGGGAGTGATCCCCTCCCATTCCGCCAGCTGATCCAGGGCGCTCAGCGGACCCCCCGCCGCGACCAGCTCGGGGAGAGCCCGGCGCAGCGCCGGCTCCGCGCTCCGTGCCAGCGACTCCCGCCGGTCCAGCGCCAGGTCTGAGCGGCGTGCGGCATAGGCGACCACCAGCCGGCGCAGGGCCGGCTCCAGCCGGTGGCCCGGCTCAAGCCCGCGCTGGGCCGGGGCGCCGGCAGGTGCGCCCTCAGGCTCCGTCCCCGCCCGCGACGGGGACCCGCTCGGTGGCGTGCCCCAGATGGAGGGTGCGGGCTCGACCGCCACCGGGCTGGGCGGGGCAGGCGTCGCCGCCAGGTCGTAGAGGCTGATCCGCTCCCGCTCCCGGACCACCAGGGTGCCCGCGGCCAGGTCGCCCAGCCGCTTGCCCCGTCCGTTGACGAAGAGCGTGACCAGCCCCAGTCCGTAGAAGAAGGGGAGGAAGTCGACGATCCGGACCAGGTTGCGGACGGCCGCCTGGCTGAAGAGGATGGGCTCGCCGTGGTCGCCTACCACCCGCAGCCGGAGCGCCCGCTTCCCCACCGTGACGCCGCCGAAGACGGCTTCGCAGACCAGGAAGTAGCCGAAGAGGACGAGGAACGAGAGCAGGAGCCAGATAAGGATGGCGAGCTGCGCCGTGTGGAAGACGGCGCCGAAGGCCGCGCCGCCGATCCCCACCACCGTGAGCAGGACCAGCAGGACCAGCAGGTCGAGCGTCTGGGCTAGAAAGCGGCTGCCGATGCCGGCGATCGGATACTGGAAGGCGACCCGCTCCGGTGTCGGGATGACCAGATCCTCGAAGCCATCCTGCGGCTGCACGCGGCCAGTCTACGCGCCCGCGGGGCGCATAGGACCTTCGCGCGGATGCAGTCGGAGGATCTGCGCTCCGGCCTGCGTCATCATGAGCAGATGCGCGCCGACGACTTCGTCAGGCGGCGGCGGCCCGAATGGGAGCGGCTGGAGTCGCTGCTGTCACGCAGCACGGGGAGCCGGCTGGGGGGCCTGCGGCCGGCCGAGGTGCTGACCCTCGCCGCCCTTTACCGGCGCGCCACCGCCGACCTGGCCCGGGCCCAGCGTGACTGGCCGACGGAGCCGGTGGCCTCCTACCTCAACGGCCTGGTGGCCCGCGGCCATGCCGCCGTCTACCGTCAGGGCGGCGACGTTCGGCGCCGCCTGGCGACCTTCTACAGGCAGACGCTGCCCCGGACCTACCGCGGGGCGGCGCCCTTCCTGCTGGCATCGGCGGCGCTCCTCTTCGTCCCGGCCGCCATCAGCTTCCTGCTGGTCTTCACCGATCCCCAGAAGGCCTACGCCATCGTCCCCGGGGAGATCGTGGTGCGAGTCCGCAATCACCAGCTGTGGACCCAGATCCCGCCTTCCGATCGGACCCTGATGTCAGGCGTGCTGATGACCAACAACATCTTCGTTTCCATCCTGGCCTTCGGCTTCGGGGTGCTGCTCGCGCTGCCGACCGTGTTCGTCCTGGTCACCAACGGCATCTCCCTGGGCGGCCTGCTGGGACTGACCTTCGCCTATGGCATCGGCACCGGCCTGCTCGACTTCGTGGCCGGGCACGGCGTGCTGGAGCTCTCGGTGGTGGTGGCGGCGGGGGCGAGCGGGCTGATGATGGGCTGGGCCATCCTCCAGCCGGGCCGCCTGCGGCGGCGGGACGCGCTGGTGCTGGCCGGGCGGCGGGCCTTCACACTGCTGGCAGGACTGGCGCCGCTGCTGGTGGTGGCCGGGATCATCGAGGGCAACCTCAGCCCCTCCGACGCGCCGACCGCGCTCAAGGCGGCGGTCGGGATCGCCACCGGGATCATCCTCTATACGTATCTGCTCACAGCAGGGCGCGGTCCTTCACCTGGAGAAAGCGCTCCACCAGGGCCGGGCTGAGCTGTCCGGCCGGGACGTCGAGGCCGAGGACGCCTCCCCGGCGGAGCGACTCGAAGCTTTCCCGGCGGGCCGCCAGCAGCTCCTCGGCCGCCGCCCACTCGTAGGCTCGCGAAACCCGATCGACCGGCGCCCGACGGGCCGCGATCAGCTCGGGATCGGCCATGGCCACCACCAGCACCAGGTGACGGGCGGACATCCGGACCGCGTGCTGGACCAGCTCGAGCGAGGCCTGCGGGTCGAGGACGTCGGTCAGGACCACGATCAGGGATCGCCTGGGTACGCGCATCACCAACGAGGAGAAGGCCTCCGCGAAATCCGGCTCGGCATACTCCGGGCGCACCGCATACAGCATCTCGTTCAAGCGGCCGATCTGGGCGGGGCCCGGTTCCGGGGGCAGGAACCCCAGGACGCGGTCACTGAAGGTCAGCATCCCCACCCTGTCACCCAGCCGGTGGGCCACGAAGGCCAGCAGCAGCGCCGCGTTGACGGCGTGGTCGAGCTTGGAAAGCGCTCCCGCGGGCGCCGTCATGAGGCGGCCGCAGTCGATGGCGATGACCGCCTGTTGAGCGCGCTCCGCCTCCACCTCCATCGTGACCGGCGCGTCGCGGCGGGCGCTCGCCTTCCAGCTGATCCGGCGGACGTCGTCCCCCGGCAGGTAATCGCGGAGGCCGGCGAAGGCCGTGGCCGCTCCGGGCCGCCGGAAGCGGCGAAGCCCGATCTCGGTCCTCATCCCCCGGCGCAGGGTCAGGTCGTACTGGCGGACCGCGAGCACGTTGGGATAGACGGCAGCCGCCTGCTCGGCCGGGATCCGGTAAAGGCGCAGCAGCCATCCACCCCGGCTGTGGATCCGGAGGTCGACGCGCCGGAACCTGAAGGCGCCCCGATGGCGTGGATGCACCTGGTAGCTGACGCTGAGCGTCCCGCTACCGTCGAAACGTCCGGCGACCGCCGCCGGCGTGGGGTTCAGGTCCTCCGGCGGATGGTCGGCCACCTCCACGTCGAAGCCCGCCGCCCCCGGGTGGGCGATCGCGATCACCACCGTCTGCAGCGCGCCGAGAGAGAGTGGACGGGGCAGGTCCCGCAGGACTGTGAAGCCGCTGCGCCGGGGGAGGCCGCGGGCGTCGCGTATCAGCAGCGCGAACAACGCGCCGTGGTATAGGACTGCGATCGCCAGGAAGACCGGACTCAGCGTGGCCAGCGCGATCAGCCCGGCGCCGGCGAGGAGGGCCGCGAGCAGCCGGGGTTGAGGGATCAAGGCCGTCCCAGCGAGCTCAGCGGGGAGGTGTCACCCGGGCTATCACCGCGTCCAGCACGCTGTCCGGGCTCTGGCCCGCAACCTCCGCTTCCGGGCGCAGCAGCAGGCGATGGCGGAAGGCGGGCCGGAGCAGGCCCTTGACGTCGTCCGGCGTGACGTAGTCCCGGCCTTCGAAGGCGGCGGCCGCCTTGGCGGCGAGGAGCAGCACGACCTCGGCCCTGGTGCTGGCTCCAAGAAGGAGCTCGGGGGACTGGCGCGTGGCGACCGCCAGCTCGATGATGTAGCGCCGGATCTTCTCGTCGACGGTGATCGCCCGGACCTCCTGCTGGCATTCGGCGATGGCCGCGGCGTCCAGCACCGGCTGCAGCCCGGCGGCGACCGGATCCTTGAGCTCGATGCCCCGGTTCCACCGGTCGACGACCTCCAGCTCCTGCTCCGGGGTGGGGTAATCGAGCACCACCTTGAAGAGGAAGCGGTCCTGCTGCGCCTCCGGCAGCGGATAGGTGCCCTCGTACTCGACCGGGTTCTGGGTCGCCAGCACCAGAAAGGGATCGGGCAGCCTGATCTGCTGGCCTTCGAGGCTCACCCCGCCTTCCTCCATCGCCTCGAGCAGCGCCGCCTGGACCTTGGCGGGTGCGCGGTTGATCTCGTCGGCGAGGAGGACGTTGGTGAAGACCGGTCCCTGACGGACGCGGAAGGACCGTGATTGCAGGTCGTAGACGGCGGTGCCCACGATGTCGGCGGGCATCAGGTCGGGTGTGAACTGGACCCGCCCGTACTTCAGGGAGAGGACGCGGGCCACGCACTTGGCGAGCAGGGTCTTGCCCGTCCCCGGCACGCCCTCGAGGAGCACGTGACCGCGGGTCAGGACGGCGAGCGCGCAGAGGCGGATGGCCTCGTCCTGGCCCACGATGGCCTTTTCGACCTCGCCTCGAAACCGGGCGTACAGCTCCGGGGCCTTCACGCTGCCCTCCGCGGGTGGGACTCGAACCCTGGAAAGGCCAGCAGGTGCAGCCGGTGCGCCACCTCCAGCAGGGCGGTGTCAGAGCTCGACGCGGCCCCGAGTCCGGCCTCCACCTCGGCCAGCTCACCGGCCAGTGCCGGAGCCCGGCGCCGCATGGTGTCGAGGAAGGTCGCGGTTCCCGTCTCGCCGCTCAGCCCAAGGCGCTCACCGCAGAGCCGGCGACTCGCGCTGTCCAGCGTTTGCAGGGTCACGCTTCGGGCTCCGGCCCGGCGCAGCAGCGCTCCCACCGCGGTGGCGTACTCGGCCGAGGAACGGTCGGTCGCGCGCGTCAGGGAAAGGCGCGGGCCGAAGGCCCGGCCGCGGATGGCGAGGCCGGCCGTGAGGACCAGCACCGCCCAGAGCAGGCCGGCGCCCCAGGCGGTCGTGGTCCAGGCCCCGGACGGCCCTGAAGAAGCCATCGCGCCGTGATGGTACTCGTCGAAGAGAACCGCGCCCGAAGCCGGCGAGAGCGCCAGCAGGTCGGCCGCCAGGCGGCCGTTGTCGGCCTGGCCGAGGTAGGCGTTGCACAGGACCAGGGGATCCGACAGGGCCACGACCCGACCCCGACCGATGGCCATGGTCAGGCCCAGGACAGCGCCCCTGGCGCCGCGCAGGAGCGGGACCTGCTGGGTCTGACCCTGGAAGGGCAGGGCCTGGGCGCCACCCTGGACCCGGCGCAGCCCGCCCAGGATGGGAGCGGGAACGCCGGCCGCGGCATCGACGCGGTCCGGGCGCCGGCGGAGCGAGAGCGCCTGGTCCAGCTGGGGATCGCCGGACTCCGCCGCGTAGACCAGGACGCCGCCGCCCTGGACCCAGCTTCGCAGCTGGGCGGCCTGCCCGGCGCTGTAGCCGCTGCTGGGCAGCGGGGTGAAGACGAACAGGAGCGCGGACGACGCCGGGAGCTGGAACTCGCCTTCCACGGCGCCGGTGCGGTAGCCGAGGCGTTCAGCGTAGAGGCGTAAGGCCGAGGTCCCGTCCCCCGCGTCGCTCGTCGACTCGTGGCCGGGCGAGGTGCCGGCCGGGCGGACGCTGGTCACCGCGGCCACCACCCCCAGCAGCGCGATGAGCGCCAGGAGCAGGACCCAGGGGCGGCGACCGCTCACCCCGCCACCTGGCGGAAGGGCCCGGCCACCGCCGCGGCCCGGGCGTAGGCCTGCGCATCCGTTGCGTGGTGACCGTAGACCGTGGCTTCGAACGCCTGGAGCAGCGGGCTCAGTGTCGATGGAGCCGGCGCTCCCCGGAAGATCTCGCGGACGGTCAGGGGGCTGCTGCTCCACACCCGCTCACCGCTCAGCGCCGCCGCCACACCCGCGGTCAGCGCCCGCAGCGCGGCGGCATGGTCTCCGGCCGCCGCCAGCCGGTCGGCGAGCGCGAAGTAGTCGGCGGGAGCCTGCCTGCGCTCCGGCGGAGGGCGCCCCGTGCGGTCCGCGACCACCCGGCTTCGCAGGGCACGGGCCAGCCAGGCCAGGATGACGACGACAACGCTCCCGGCGGCGACCAGAAAGGCCAGTGGCGGAATCACCAGGTGGCCGGCTCCGATCAGGTTCAGGAGCCGCGCCAGCTGCTGAACCGCCCACAGGAGCGCACGCTGCCACCAGGCTGGCGGAGTGTTCAACCCCGCATATCGGGGCATGGCGAGGATCCGGTTGAGCTCCGCCTGCGACCGCGCGGGGTCGGACACGTCGGCGCGGCCACGGAGGGCGTCGAGGAGGCTCAAGAGACGGGCGTCGGCGTCGACCAGGTTGGGCGGCGATGCCGTGAGGTCCCCCTGGATCTCGGGCTGGCCGGCGGCGACCGGCCGCAGGGCGTCCACGGCTCTCGACAGGGACGGCTCGTCGCCCTTCTCGGCCAGGCGGACGTAGGCCAGGGTGCGCAGGACGGCGTTGGTGTAGTCGTCGGCTGCGGTGGAGCCCGCGCCGGCGGCACCGGTCACACCGGCGGCCAGCGAGAAGGTGGCGAGGAGCGCCGCGAGGACCGCTCTCAGCCCGGGGCGGCCCTCGAGCCGAACGATCGGCGCCGTCAGGCCCCCCTCAGGCAGGAGCGGTCCCCTGGGCTGCCTGCAGCGCCAGCTCCTCCAGGTCGTAGCCCTCCTTCCGCACCCTCATATCGAAGTAGAGGAGGGTCAAGGTGATCGGCAGAAGCGGTCCCGCCAGGGCCGCGACGACTCCGGCCAGCGTGGTACTCACCGCCGCGCGCACGGTCGCATCCACTCCGGGAAGGAAAGCCGCGACCCCGCCAACGAAGAAGCCGAGCACGATCTGAATCAGGTCGACCATGATCACCACGAGCAAGAGGATGCCAAGCGTCCGCCACCATTCGCCCTTAACCAGCTGCCAGCTGCGTGCGAGCGCCCGGACCGGACCGACGCCCTCGGCGAACAGCACGGGAGTGGACAGGATCCAGCGGACCACGACCCAGATCACGAGCGGGAGAGTGACGACCAGCAAGCCGGTGAGGAGGAAGAGGACGACCAGGAGCATGAGGCCGAGGAGACCGAGATAGCGGCGCAGCGTGCCGACCAGCACCGAGCCGATCGAGGCCGGCCGGTGGGCCGCGAGCTCAACCGCTGCCTGATAGAGGGCGCCCGCGCTGAAGGGAATCAGGAGGAGCTGCAGAAGGGAGGCGAACAGGTAAAAGGGACTGTTGGGTACGTTCCCGGCCCCCATAAGCCCCTGAAGGGCCGCCGGATCGTTCACGCTGCTGATGGCGCGCTGCAGCAGATTAAAGGATGCCAGGTACGCGCCAGAGGCCAGGCTGAGGATCAGGCGTGGAAGCGCGACCAGGACGGCGACGCAGGCGACGACCTGAAAGTTGCGCCGATAGAGATAGAAGGTGTCGTCGAGAAGCTCGGACACGGCGCGCGGCCGAATCGGCCCCGAGACCGCCGGAGATGCCACGGCGCAATCATGCCCGACCGAATACCCACATGTCCACCGGCACGCCCCGGGTCAGGCAGAGGCCGGCCCCTGGGCTGCCTGCCGCGCCAGCTCCTCCAGGTCGTAGCCCTCCTTGCGCACCCGAAAGTCGAAGTAAAGGAGCGTGATGGTCAGAGCCGGGATCGGCTCAAGTACCGCGCCGACCAGGCTCGACGTCACCTGTGAGAGCGCTTGCCTGGCCGGCAGGCTCAGGTCGGGAATAACGGCGAAGAGCAGACTGAAGACGCCGCCCAGGGCGACGCTCAGGATGCCGATCAGAAGCTCGAGCAGGATCAGGATGCCGAGGGTACGCCACCACTCGCCGCGCACAAGCTGAAAGCTGCGGCCCAGGGCGCGGACGGGACCGGCCTCCTCCGCGAACATCGCCACCAGGACCAGCGCCCACCGGATCCCTAGCCAGACCGCCAACCCGATCAGTGCCACGATCGCGACCACGGCGATGACCGCCTGGTTCAGGGCGCCCGCGAGCACGATGGCCAGGACCGCGGCGATCGAAAGCGCGATCAGGAAGAGGACGTAGAGGCCGATCAGGCCCAACAGGGGAAAGTAGCGCCCGAGCGTGCCGCGCAGTACTGAGCCGATGGTAGCGTTACGGCCTGCGATCACCTCCACCGCCGCCTTCATGGGCGCGCCGTAGATCAGGGGCGCGGCCGCCAGCGTCAGGAGACCGCCCACGACGAAGATCGGCAGCAGTTGGCCGGCGACCTGCTGGAAGAAAGCCTGGAGCTCGGCCGAGGTCGCTCCGGGCTGAAGACCGGTGGCGAATTGCTGGACGTTGGCAGCCGCCAGGGCGACAGCAACCCCCAACACCAGACCCGGGATGGAGACCAGGAGGGAGACCGTCGCCAGGAGCGTGAAGTGGCGCCGGTACTGGCGGAAGGTATCGTCGAGGAGCTCGGAGATGGCCCGTGGCCGCATTCCCCCCGACGCGGCGGCGACTGACACGCTGCCATGATGGCGCAGGACCGCCCCGCGTGTCCAGCGCGGCGGCGCTCAGGCTCGAGGCAGGATCAGTTGGCGCAGGAGCAGCCGCCGGCGCAGCCGCCGCAGCCGCCGCCTCCACTCTGGACCACGGGCTCCCCTATCGACGCGGCGCCGGTGATGGCAAAGGTGGAGAAGAGCGCCCGGGTGCGCGTCCCCTCGCAGGAGGGGCATACCTGGACGGCGTCACGGCTGGCGAAACCGCCGAAGACGTCGAATCGATGCTCGCAGTCGGCGCAGGCGAACTCGTAGATCGGCACCCCCCTATTGTATGGCCGTGGACCGGGAAGCGCGATACGCGGCGCTGCTCCTGGAATGGAACCGGCGCCTCAACCTGACCGGGGCCAGGACGGCTGAGGACCTGGCGCCGCATCTGCGCGACGCGCGCGGACTGCTGGAGGTGTCCTGGGAGAGGATCGCACGGGTGCTCGACGTCGGCAGCGGCGGCGGCCTGCCCGCGATCCCGCTGGCGCTGGCCCTCCCAGGGGTCAGCTTCACGCTACTCGATGCCAACCGGCGCAAGGCCGCCTTCCTGGAGCACGTGGCCGGTGAGCTGGCGATGGACAACGTCACGGTCCTGAGCGGCCGCGCCGAGGAGCTGGCCCGGCAGCCGGCTCACCGCGAGGCATTCGACCGGGTGATCTCGCGGGCGGCCGCCAGGCCGGCGGTCCTGCTGGAGCTGGCCCTTCCCTTCGTCAGAGTCGGCGGCGACCTGCTGGCGGTGGTCGGGGAGGTCGAGGCCGGGCCGCTGGAGCCGGCCGCCCGGCTGCTGGGAGCGGAGCCGCCCTGGATCGAGCGGACCCGCGATGGGAGGCCGCTGCTGCGGACCCGCAAGAAGCAGGCTACGCCGCCGGATCTTCCCCGCCGCGCCGGCGCCATGAAGCGGCCGCTTGCGTAACCTGTGGGCAGACCGCCGCGTTGCCCATCGCAGAGGCTGGCTTTTCGCCCAGATCCCCCTGATGGCTTTGAATGCGGCGGCGGCTCTCCTGCTGGTGGGGCCGCGCCTTCCGCTCTCGAAGTTGCCCGCGGTGAGGAGCCGGCCTCGCTCCCCACTCCCCGGCCGTGGCGTCGGGGCGGCCCTCGGCCTGCGTTGTAGTCCCGGATGAGCCCGACGCCCGCCGGCCGGCTGCCCGGCGCCCTGAAGACGGCCGCGGCCGTGGTGCTCCTGATCGGGATCGGAGGGGGCGCGGCCTATGTCCTGGCCGGCAAGCTGGCCCACAGCACGCCGCCGGCCGCTACCGCCCCCGGCGGCTCAGCCGCGTCAGCCACGCCATCGCCAACGCCCTGCGGCGCCAGGCCGCCGTCGCCGCGGCCTCTGACGCAACCAACCCCAAGCTCGCCGCCGGCAAACGGGCCGGCCTGGGTCAACACACCGCTGGGCGTCAATCTGCGCAGCGCGCCCTCGGCAGGAGCATCGAAGGTCTCCACCCTCACCCAGGGAACCGCGCTCACGGTCACGGGACGCGCCGTCGATTCCTCCGGCAACCGCTGGGACAGCGTTTCAGTCGGCTCCCAGAGCGGCTGGGTCCGCGACGACTTCCTGGTCTTCAGCGCGATCAAGCCGGTCAGCGGCGAGGGCTTCAGCCTGATGATCCCGCAGGCCGACACCTGGATGACGCAGAACGGCATGACCGACGTCAGCAGGCCAGACGACCCGACGCTCCCGTTCCTGCGGATCCAGACCTCGACCACCGACACCCTCGGCGTGCAGCTCCCGGCGCAGTTCCGCTCGGACGTCCCTGCGATCTCCGACCACACGGCGCTGATCCAGGTCTGGAGCTACACCGTCCTGGAGCGCGTGACGCGGGTGCCGCTGGACGCCTGCACCCTGGCCAGCGCCTACAGCCGGGCCGACGGGGGATGGCCCTACGTCACCTCGGTCCTGGTCCACGCCCCCGGGCGCAGCTACAGCTTCACCTTCTTCACCAGCACTCCCGCGGACCCCGCCGTGCAGCAGGTCCTGGACAGCGTGGCCACCGCTTAGCCGGGCGGCGGGCGATCAGCCCTGGATCGGATCGCGTCCAGGGCGGCTTCGCGCTCGTCCCACGGCTGCTTGACCCGGCCCACGATGATGCTGCGCTCGTGGCCCTTGCCGGCCAGCAGCACCGTATCGCCGTCCCCGGCCATCCCGATCGCGCGCGCGATCCCTTCCCGCCGATCCACGACGCACTCGTACTGCTGACCTCGCTGCCAGCCGACCGCGGCGGCCCCGGCGGCGATCTCCTGGATGATGGCAGACGGATCCTCCTGCCGCGGGTCCTCGTTGGTGAAGACCGCGCCGTCGCCGAGGCGGGCCGCGATCTCACCCATCCAGCGGCGCTTCTCCCGGTCCCGCTCGCCGGCGCTGCCGAAGACCGAGATCAGCCGTCCTCTGGTCAAGGGGCGCAGCTCACGCAGCACCTTCTCCAGGCTCTGCGGCGTGTGCGCGTAATCGATGACGACCGTGAACGGCTGCCCGGCGTCGACTCTCTCCATGCGCCCGGGCACCCCGGTGAAGGCTTCGAGCCCACCGGCTATCGCTGGCAGCGGGATGTCGAGGGCGATCGCTGCG
>VBIC01000083.1:27024-41808 GCA_005881425.1 Chloroflexota bacterium
ACACGGTCGAAGCCACGCGCCACCCGAAGACGTCGGCGGGCAGCTCCAGCCCGTAGGTCAGCCGGCGCGAGATCGGGCGTTGCGCCAGCAGGGCGTAGCTCGGGTCGTCCCGGTTGAGGACGGCAGTCTTGGCGATGCCCTTGGGGGCGCTGGCCGCCGTGAGGTCGATCAGCGAGGCCTTGGCCTCACGGTAGGCCTCGAAGGTGCCGTGGAAATCGAGGTGCTCGTGGGTGATGTTGGTGTAGACCGCCAGGTCGTAGTCGCAGGCATCGACCCGGTGGAGGGCCAGGCCGTGGGAGCTGGTCTCCAGGACCGCCGCCCGCAGCCGGGCGTCCCTGGCGCGGGCCAGGAAGGCCTGGATCTCGGGCGCCTCCAGCGTCGTCTGCCGGCTGTCGTTGGGCAGCACCTGCGCGTCGACCCGCAGGTCGACCGTCGACATCGCCGCCGCGCCCCATCCGGCCGCCTGGAGGATGGCGTGGATCATGCTGGTGGTGGTCGTCTTGCCGTCCGTCCCGGTGACCCCGATCAGGGCCAGGTCCCGGCTGGGATGGTGATAGAACGCCGCCGAGACCAGGGCGAGCGCCCGCCTGGTGTCGGGGACCACCACCTGGGGCCAGGCCGTCCCCACGCGCCGCTCCACCAGAGCCGCGACCGCGCCGTCGCGCAGGGCGGTCTCGACATAGCGATGTCCGTCGGTGTGGGAGCCGCTGACGGCTACGAAGCAGTCCCCCGGCTCGAGCCGGCGCGAGTCGTAGCGGATACCCAAGATCTCGGGGTCGGCCGCGACCGCCTCGACCACAGGCACTCCCTGCAGCAGCTGGCTCAGTTTCACCGTGGTGATGATGCTACGCTCGCTTCGGTGGTGGCTTCGCTCGGATCGACGCGAATCGGCAGCACCGAGTTCGCCTGGGGGTCGAGGACCTTCGTGATGGGCGTCCTCAACCTGACCCCCGACTCCTTCTCCGGGGACGGCCTGCTCGACAACGCGGAGGCGGTCGACCGCGCGCGGAGGATGGAGGAGGAGGGGGCGGACCTGATCGACGTCGGCGCCGAATCCACCCGTCCCCAGACCTGGAGCCTGCCTGGGCTGCCGCTGGCGGACGAGCTCGACCGGCTCCTGCCAGTGCTCGAGGCGCTTATCCCGGCGGTGCATGTCCCCGTTTCCGTCGACACCTACAAGGCGGCGGTCGCCGAGGCCGCGCTCGGGCTGGGCGCGGCCATGATCAACGACGTCTTCGCCCTCCAGCGCGATCCGGGCATGGCCAGGGTCGTGGCCCGCGCCGGCGTCCCCCTGGTCCTGATGCACAACGGGGTGGGGCGGGAGAGCTCGGCGGTCATGCCCGAGGTGGAGCAGGGGCTGCGCCTTTCGATGGGGCTGGCGCTCGAGGCGGGCGTCGCCCTCGATCAGCTCGTGCTCGACCCAGGGATCGGCTTCGGCAAGACGCGCGAGCAGAACCTGGAGATCATCCGCCGGCTTCACGAGCTGCGCCGGCTCGGCCGGCCGCTGCTGGTCGGCCCGTCGCGGAAGTCGTTCATCGGCAGGACTCTCGACCTCGAGGTGGGCGAGCGGCTGGAGGGTACGGCGGCCTCCGTCGCCCTGGCAATCGCGGCCGGCGCCGACCTGGTTCGCGTCCACGACGTCAAGGCCATGGTGCGCGTGGCGCGCATGGCCGATGCCATCGTCCGCGGGCAGGGATGACGCGCGCCTGGCTGGCGCTGGGCAGCAACCTGGGCGATCGCGCCGCATACCTTGCGAGCGCGCGGGCCGCCCTCGAACGCGAAGGCATCCAGATCCTGACCGCGTCCACCGTGCTCGAGACCGAGCCGGTCGGCGTGACTGAGCAGCCGGCTTTCCTCAACCAGGTGCTCGAGGTTGAGACGCAGCTGCAGCCCCGCTCGCTGCTCGACACCGTCAAGCGGCTGGAGCGCGAGCTGGGCCGCTCGCCCGGCCCCCGCTGGGGCCCGCGTGAGATCGACATCGACATCCTCCGCTACCAGGGCCTGCAGGTGGACGAGCCGGGCCTGACCATTCCCCATCCGGAGATCGGTCACCGGCCATTCCTGCGGCGCCTGCTGGCCGAGATCGGGGCCCCCTGAAGCCGCCGCTCCGGTTGGCCTGGCTCGGGCACCACAGCGCCGGAGGAGGCGACGGCCTCCTCACTTACTCACGCGAATCGGTGAACGGGCTGCGCGCGCGGGGCGCCAAGGTCTTCTTCCTCCACCACGCCAGAGCGGCCGAGGAGGCCGAAGACCAGATCGCGCTCAAGTCCATCGCCAGCGGGCACCGGTACATCATCTCCTCGCCCCGGACCAAGCGCCGCATCGCGGAGCTGATCAAGCGGGAGCGCGTCGACGTGGTGCACGCCTCCCTCAGCTTCAGCCCCTCCATCGACTTCGGTCTCCCCGACCTCTGTCACGAGCTCGGTGTCCCGGTGGTCGCCACCTTCCACGTACCCTTCGACTCCCGTCCGTCGGTCTGGAGCGCGACCAGCGGCGCCATCTACCGGGTGTACTCGCAGTCCCTCGCCGCCTACGACCGGGTGGTCATCTTCTCCCAGGCGCAGCGTGACCTCCTGGTCCACCATGGGGTCCCGGCGGAAAGCGTGGCGGTGGTGCCCAATGGGGTCGACGTGGACAGGTATTCGCCCGGGCCGACGCCCTTCAAGGCCTCGACCGGGGCCCGGCTGCTGGTCGGCTACCTGGGCCGGCTCGACGCCGAGAAGAACGTCGACGCTCTGGCCCGCGCCTTCCTCGATCTGGGTCCACCCGAGGACGCCCAGCTGGTGGTGGCCGGCAGCGGGTCGGACAGGCGGCGACTGGAGCGTCGATACGCGGGGCCCTACATCCGGTTCCTGGGCCAGGTCACCGACGAGGCCCTGCGGATCGCGGTGCTGCGCGCTCTGGACGTGTTCGTCCTGCCCTCGACCGTGGAGGGACTGTCCCTCTCGCTGCTCGAGGCCATGGCCTGCGGGGTCGCCACCGTGGCGACCGACGTGGGCAGCGACGGCGAGGCGCTCCAGGGCGCGGGCCTGGTTCTGGACCCGCGCGAGCTCGACGGCCAGCTGCGCCTCGCCCTGCGCACGCTGGTGGACTTCCCCGCCTTCCGGGAGGAGCTGGGGCGCCGCGCTCGAGAGCGGGCCCGGGAGCGGTTCAGCCTGGCGCGCAACCTGGATCGCCTGCTGACGATCTACGAAGAGCTGCGGGCCGGCCGGCCCACGCGAGCCGCGCTTCAGTGCGATGCGAGCGTTTGAGGCGTCCTTACGCCACCCGGCCGGCGCTGGTGAACCGGTAGCCGATCCCGGGCACCGCCAGGATGAAGAAGGGGTGGGAGGGATCCTGCTCGATCTTGCGTCGCAGGTTGCGGATGTGGACGTCGATGACCCTGGTCTCGATCGGATACTCATAGCCCCACACGTGGTTCAGGATCTTCTCCCGGGAGAGCACCTTGCCCGCGTTGGAAGCCAGGAAGGCGAGCAGGTCGAACTCGGTATGGGTCAGCATGATCTCGGCCGAGTCGTGGAAGACACGCCGCTCGTTGAGGTCGATCACCAGGTCCTTGAACTCCAGCCGGCCGTGGTTGACGGCTTCCTCCTCCTGGCGGGCCTTGCGCAGATGGGCGGCGATCCGGGCCAGCAGCTCCCGAGTGCGAAAGGGCTTGGTGATGTAGTCGTCGGCACCGATCTCCAGGCCCACGACGACGTCGATCTCCTCCGTTTTGGCGCTCAGGATGATGATCGGGATGCGCAGCCCGGCCTTGCGGATGTCACGACACACGTCGAATCCGGAGACGTCCGGGAGCATGATGTCCAGCAGGATCAGGTCCGGCTTGCTGACGTCGATCCGTCGCAACGCCTCCTGGCCGGTCTCGGCTTCGATGATCTCGTAGCCTTCCTTCTCGCAGGCCAGGCGGATCGCTTTGCGGATCATCGCCTCGTCGTCCACGACCAGGATCTTCTTGGCGCTCGCCATCAGCGCGATCCCACCGCCACCCTGGCCGGGGTGGCCTCCGCCCGAGGCAGGGTCACCGTAAAGACTGTCCCCTTGCCCGCCCGGCTGCGCACCTGGATCTGGCCGCCGAGCATGGTGACCAGCTGGCGGACGATGTATAGGCCGAGCCCGGTCCCGGCGGTGCGGCGGACCACCGGGTCGTCCGCCCGGTAGAACTTCTCGAAGAGGCGAGGCATGTGCTCCTTGCGGATGCCGACCCCGTGGTCGGCGATCTCGAACCGCACCGACGAGCCGTCGCCCCGTGCGGTGACTGTGATCACCGTCCGCGGCGGCGAGTATTTGACGGCGTTGGTCACCAGGTTGACCAGTATCTGGTGGAGCTTGCGGGTGTCGCCCCAGACCGCCGGGACGCCGGCTTCGATTCGCGGCCGCAGTTGGTGGCCCTTGAGCATCCCGCGCACCTCCTCACAGACCCGCAACACGACCGGCTCCACCTCGACTCTGGTCAGCTCCACCGATACGCGGCCGGAATCGATGCGGCTCACGTCGAGGATGTCGCCGACCAGGCGCTCCATCCGATCCGCCTGGCCGTGCAGGTCCTGCAGGAGCTCGCGACGCTGGCCCTCGGTGAGGTCGAAGTCGAGGAGGAGCTCGCTCAGCCCGCGCAGGGTGGTCAGAGGGGTCTTCAGCTCGTGCGACGTGGCCAGCATCAGTGCGTCCCGCGCCTCGATCGTCTCCAGCTCGGGAGTGACGTCGTGGATGGTGATCAGGGCTCCGCTGGGCCGGCCCAGGGAGCGCAGCGGCGACACGGAGTAGGAGACGCGGACGGGATCGTCGCTGGTACGCAACCGGAAGAGGTAGGCGAAGTGAGTGTTGACCGAGGTTCCCAGGCGAAGGGCGCGCCGCAGCGCGCCGTTGGGAGCACACAGGTTCACCCCGGTCTCGGTGCGCACCTCCAGCAGGTCCGCCGCCGGGCGGCCGACGGCGGCGCTGCGAGACCAACCGGTGATCCGCTCCGCCTGGGGGTTGAGGGCAAGCACGGTCGCCTCCCGATCGACGATGACGATTGCCTGCGGGAATTGCTCAAACGCCTGCTCCCAGAGCGTTCGATCCCGAGCCACTCACCGGAGTATAGGCCCGCGCAGGCGCTGCTTCAATTTTCTTAACCGGCCCTCCCAGACCCAGCGCCCGGGCCGCCGGACCTGCTCGTAGAGACCCGCATAAGGCACCCTCTCGCCGCCGAAACCGGTCTTGAACCGGTAGAGGCCGAACCAGGGATGGTCGGGCGCCGGGTCCGACGGGATGCCCCACCAGTCGTAGGTCCGGCATCCCAGCCGGCGGAAGTCGACCATCGCGGTCCAGTGGAGCAGGTAGTTGGGCATCAATTCCCGACCGCGCTCGGTCGAGCCGCCGAACAGGTAATAGGCCGTGTCTCCGAATCGAAAGACCATGATCCCGGCCAGCGGCCGCTGCTCGTGCTCGGCAAGGTAGAGGCGGACGCCATCGCCGGCCTCGAAGGTCTCGAGCGCGGCCTGATAGTAAGGAGCGCCGGGCAGGCTGATGCCCTGCCGCCGCGCCGTCTGCGCGCTGAGCGCGGCAAAGGTGCGCACGTCGCGGCTGGTCCGGACGGCCACGCCGCGCCGTTCCGCCAGCGAGAGGTTGTAGCGGGTCTTGGGCTTGAATCCCTCGCGCAGCGACTCGAGCTCGGGGGTGAGGTCGAGCTGGAGAGTCGCCTCCGGCTGGACGGCGGGCCCCGGCCGGAAGGCCCGCCCTTCGAGCAGCGCCACCCAGGGATCCTCCGGCGGCGCCGGGGGCTCGATGCGCAGCACGGTGTCGGCCCGGGTCTTCGATTCGATGGCCTCCAGGGCAGCCTGGCCGGCGCCGGCTGCGACCACCGGCCCGCGGGGCACGTAGGCGATCGTGGTGCCGGGCAGGACGCCGGAGCTGAGCTGCAGGGAGCAGACCCCGCCCTCCCCGTCGTCGAAGGCCAGTCGCTCGATCCGCCAGCCGAAGCGGGCCTGCAGCTCACCCCAGTGCCAGCTCTGCAGCAGGCCGGCGGACGGCTGGCGCAGCAGCGCCCGGTCCCACTCCTGCGGGCCGAGCGCGGAGCCGGGTGAGACCCTCAAACAAACTCCGGCTGGCCGGCGCGCGCGAAGCGCTCGGCGAACCGGAGGGTGAAAGCCGCGGCGCGATGGACGGGCAGATCGAAGAGCCCGATGAAGCGCACCTGCTCGCCGTTGAAGCGGGACTTGAAGGTGTAATAGCCGAAGCCGGGGTGCGAGGGCTGGGGGTCGAGGGGGACGCCCCACATGTCATAGCGGCTGCAGCCCCGCGTCTGCGCGTCCTGGATGGCGCGCCAGTGGAGCAGGTACCCGGGCTTGTGCTCCTCGGCCTCGTCCGCGGTCGCGCCGAAAAGGTAGGCCAGCGTCCTCCCCAGGAAGATCATCACCGCGCCCGCCAGCAGGCGGCCGTCGAGCCGGGCGAGATAGACGCAGGCCTGGCCCCGCTCCCGAAACAGGCTGAGCAGGTCCTGGTAATAGGAGTGAGGGCGGATGGGAAAGGAGCGGCGGACCCCGGTCTGGCGGAGCAGGCCGTAGAAGTGCTCCATCGCGGCGGAGGCGTCCGAGGCCTCGACGCTGATTCCCCGGCGTTCACCGGCCCGGACGTTGCGCCGGGTCGACTCCTTGAAGCGTCCCAGGGCGGCGTCGCCTCCCCGGATGTCGACGACCATGGTGGCCTGGTGCTGGATCGGGTGCCGGCTCTCACGTCCGCCGCTGGCGAGCAAGACGTCGCGCTCCGGGTCGGTGCTCCACTCCGGATCGAGCTTGAGCACCGTGCCCCCGTCCCTCGAAAGCCGAGCACGCAGCGCCTCCCAGAGCGGCGGCCAGAGGTCGAGCCTTCCGTCGAGCACGGGACCGCGGGGCGCGTAATGGAGGGCGAGGCCGCCCGGCAGTGAACGGCGCAGCACGCTGACGCCAGCGGCCATCGTCCCGCCCTCGCGCAAGGCATAGCGCCGCACCGTCCAGCCGTAACGACTCTTGAGCGAACCCCAGGCCCAGGCCTGGAGAGGCGATCCGTCCGACGCCTGCGCCACGAAGGCGTCCCAGGCGGACGCGTCCTCGCAGACCTCGAGGTCGGGCATCGGTCACAGCTTAGCGCTCGCCACGCTGAGTGCCGCCGCGCCGGGTGAGCGTACAGGCGTGTGCTAGCATTGGAGGACTTACTCGGCAGGTGGGAGGCTTGTGGAGAACAAGAGCTCTATCGAGCAGGCGCCGAGGCTTCTCGACACCAGGGGCAGGTTGGCGGAGACGCCGCTGCTCGCGCTGCTCCAGTCGATGCAAGCCCAGCGCGCGACGGGGACCCTTCAGGTGCGAAATGGTGGAGAGGCGTTCTCCCTCTTCTTCCTCTTCGGACACCTGTTCCACGCCTTCGGCGACGGGAGCCAGGGCGAGGATGCGGTCTTCACTCCCCTCGCCTGGCGCGAGGGCGATTACAGCTTCGATCCCAAGTCCAAGCTTCCGACCGAGGAGACGATCACCGCGCCCACCGCGGACATCCTGGCCGAAGCCCGCCGCCGCGGCCTGCCCGGCTCGGACCTGAGCCCGGCGAGCCCACCAGCCAACCCGGCGCCCGTGGCCGAACGACAGATCTCGAGCCAGGCGGCCGTGCCCGCCTCCGGGATCGCGCCCCCGAGCCCCACGCCCGGCGTCCCACAGCCCGAGGCCGAAACCCCCACCACCGAGCTCTACCCGCTGCCCGTGGGCAAGCTGGTCTACGAGTCGCTCAAAACCGCCTTCGTGGATTTTCCCAAGCTGCTGCGCTCGCTCAGCTCCGACCGTCTGACCGGCTACCTCCGCCTCAGCGGGCAGGCTTCACGGGGCATGATCCTCTTCTACCAGGGCAACCTGATCGAGAGCTTCTACGACGGCGGTGCGGTGGTCAGCACCGGTCGTACGGCCTTCACCCTCTTCAAGAACGACGTCGATCGCGGCGAGGGCAGCATGGACGTCATCGAGCTCTCGCCCGAGGTGGTGACCGCCATCTATCAGCTCCTGACGGCGCCCACGATCCTGCAGGGCCTGCTGGCGCGCTTCGTCGACGTCCGCGCTCTCCTGGAATACCTGCAGGAGGAGCAGATCCACGGCAGCCTCCTGGCCCGCTCCCCGGACGAGATGGGCATCGTGCTGCTCCGCGGCGGCACGCTCCTGGGCGCCTTCACCAGGGGCCAGCCCCAGCTGGTCCAGAATGCCGATCTGGTGACGCGGCTCTGCGAGGATCCCAAGACGCGGATCGAGGTCAAGGCGGTGGCTGACCTGGAAGAGCCGGCCTCGGTCAGCCTGGAGGAGATGCTCTCGGCCACCAGCCCGTCGGCGCCGGCCTTCAGTGCCCGGGCCCATGCCGCCACCGCCGCGGCCAGTCCCGCCTCGAGCCAGCCGTCCCGTACCTACGAGCCCGCGCCTGCGGCGCCCGCCGCCCAGCCGAACTCAGAGGAATCGCTCATCGACTGGGAAGGCCTGGTCAACCAGCTGATGCAGATGGCGGACAACGCGCTCCAGAACCGCTCCAAGAAGATCAAGGAGATGCTGGCCTCGACCGAGCACAATCTCGATGCGCTCGACCGGACGATCGACCGTGTCTCTCAGACCTCGATCATGTTCGTCGATCCCGTGAAGCTGACCAACCTGGCCAACGACATGCGCCAGGTGCTGGAATCCGAGCGCTAGCGCCGTAGCGCGCGCGGGCGTTTCATCCCCGGGGCCATCCCCGGGACGACTCTCGCAACCGCTGAGTAAGCTGACGGTGATGCGTGTTGCGCTGGTGTCGTGCGCGCTTGTCGGTCTGGGACTGCTTTGCGCGGGCTGCTCGGTGGACGCGCCCAGCATCGTGGCCATCACGCCCGGGCGGGATGCCCGGGACGTGCCCGCCAACCAGGAGATCCGCATCGCCTTCGACCGGCCGATGGACCACCGGTCGGTGGAGACACGCTTCGAGCTGCGCCCGGCGCTCGGCGGCTGCGGCAGCGCCGCGCCCTGCACCCTGGTCTGGCGTGGCAACGCCGTCGTCTTCACCCACCCGCAGGTCAACTTCCACCTCAGCACCGCTTACGAGGTCCTGCTTCACGGCGGCTATCGGGACGCCGGCGGGAAACAGAACTCGCTCGAGCACTCGTGGAGCTTCACCACCGAGGGATTGCCCGCGCTGACCGCCGTCGATCCCTCGGACGGGTCGGCGGGCGTCCCGGCGGACAGGAACATCGTCCTGACCTTCAACCGCCCGATGGACCTGGGCAGCCTGAAGACGGCGATCAGCCTCTCTCCCCAGACGCCCTACCTGATCCGGCCGCGACCGGGAGGCGACGGGAGCCAGGTGGAGGTCGTGCCCACCGAACTGCTCCGCAGCGGCCTCGTCTACACCGTCGCCGTCCAGGGCGCGAGCGACTCCCACGGAAATCTGCTGCCGGGCCGCCTCGCGCGTTCCTTCACGGCCGGCGGCGCCAGCTTCGCCCGCCGGATCGCCTTCCTGATCTCCGACCTCGACCAGGGCGCCTTCGGCGTGGCTACCGTCGATCCGCACCCCGACCCGTTCCTGGGCCGGGCAACGCCCAAGATCGCGTACGCGATTCCCAGCGCCGAGCGCGCCACGCGCGTGATCCTGGCCTTCGACTGGGCGCCGGACGGCACCCGGCTGGTGATGGCGGTCGGGCCGCGCGACGCCGCCGAGGGGCGGCTTCGGATCGTCGACCTGGCAACCGGCGCCGCCCAGGACCTCAACGCCGGCGGCAGCGCCGTCGCCTGGTCGCCCGGAGGAACGTCCATCGCCTACCTGAATGGGCAGAGCCTGCACCTGTACCGGCCGGCGACGGGGGAGGACATGGTCCTGACGCGGGATGAGACGGTGCTGCAGCCGCTGGCCTTCGCGCCGGACGGCAAGTCGATGACCTTCGCAGTTCGCGACGCCGACGGTCTCCCCCACCTGGAGATCATGAACCTGGAGCTGCGCAGCGTCTATCGCCCCATCGGACTGACCGACCCGGCGGACCATCCGGCCTGGTCACTGGACGGGACCAAGCTCGCCTTCCGCCGGTTCACGGGACACGGCGCCCAGCTCTGGGTCTACGACCTCTCGGGAGGGTCCACCGCCCTGCGCCAGGAAGCGACGCTCGACATGCAGAGCGCTGCCTGGCTGAACGACAACAGCACGCTCGTGGCCGCGGCCGGCAGCGGAGCCCTGAGCGTCCTGTACCGGGTCAACGTCTTCGCGCCCACCGAGGCCGGCGGTCTGCTCCAGCTCACCGGCTCCGCGCAGGCGCCCAACGGAGGCGCTCCGACGACGCCGGATTATGACCGGCGGATCGCCTTCACAGCGAGTGTCGACGGCCTGCCCCAGGTATTCGTCATGAACGGCGACGGTTCCGGGGCGGCGCAGCTTACCCACTACGAGGCCGATTTCCCCTACACGGCGCAGGCGCCCAGCTGGAGCCCGCTCGGCTGACCTCGGCCGGCTAGGCTGCCTCGGGCAGGACCTGCTCGGGCGTGGTTTCGGGCCGGGTGACCGGGGACTGCGCGCTCCCGAAATTGCCGCGCCAGAGGATGGTGAGCACCACCCCGCTGCCCATCATTGCCGCCGAGGCCCAGAAGGGGATTAGAGGGCCACGCCCGTACATCCAGCCGCCGAGGGGATAGGCGATCGCCGCCGCCGTCCCGGTCACGAGCGCGAACAGGCCGTACCCCTTGGCCAGCGCTGCCGGAGGCAGCACCTCGCCGATCACCGCGGTCATGACCTGGCGGAAGGACCAGAATCCGCCCCTCAGAAAGCAGGCGACCACCAGCGCGGGGAAGGCGCGAGCGGCGAACAGCGCCACCCCCGAGAGGATGAACAGACCCTCGAATGTGAGGACCACGGCCAGGCTGCCCACCCGCCGCCGCAGGCTGGCCAGGGCCGTGCCCGCCAGCACCGAACCGCAGAACAGGATCGCGATCAGAGCCCCCACTCCGACGCTATCCACGTGCCCGACCTCCTTGGCATAAAGCGGCAGGAAGGTCCAGGGAATGAAGATGATCACCGTCATCAGCGAGAAAAGAGCCATCAGGGGCAGGAAGGCGCGGTGGCTGAAGAGGCTCCGATATGGGATCCGCAGCTGGACCTCCGCCGGCAGCGTCTTGCGGGGGAGGAAGGCCACGCATACCGTGGCCAGGCCGAACAGCAGGAGCGAGCTGGCGAACAGCCAGCGCATGCCCATCCACTGGGCCAGCGCGCCGGCGCTGAGGGTGGACACGATCAGGCCCAGGCTGAAGGACGAGAGCACGAAGGTCATCACCATCGCCAGCCGGTCACGCGGCACTCCCAGGGTGAGGTAGACGTTCATCGCCGGCGTGTTGCAGACGGAGAGGCCGAGGAAGGCGCTGCCGACCGCGGTCAGAGTCCAATCGGGGGCGAGGGCGAAGCATAGGGGGGCCGGGATCGCCAGGATCCACCCGGCGAGCAGCGTGGGACGGAGGTGGTAGGCCTCCGCCAGCCGGGTGCCGGGGATCATCGACAGGGTCCCGAGCACGGTCCCGAGCGCCGCGATCATGCCGATCTCCAGCGCACTGGCGCCGAGCTGCTTCTGGTAGATGGCGGCAAAGACGGTGAAGGGGCCGGTGCCGAGGCCCGAGAAACCCTGGGCAGCGAAGAGGAGCCAGCCGCCGCGGTCGATGCCCAGCAGCGGGCCACGACGGGAGCCGGGCCGTCCCGCTTGCGATCGCGAAGGGATGGGCCGGCGGGCGAGCACACGGATATATCGCTTCCCCTCGAGGGAACCGTCGAGCGCCGCGTGACGCTCGCGTGACGCTCGCCGCCAGGTCTAGGCGACCGCCCGGGGACGCAGGGCAGCGGTCTCGCCCAGCCCCAGCCGCCGGTGGAGGCGGGCCAGCGGGCGCGGCGACCACCAGTTGGCCGCCCCGAGCAGGCGCATCACGGCGGGCACGATCAGCGCCCGTACCAGGGTCGCGTCCAGCGTGACCGCGATCGCCAGGCCAAGACCGATCGACTTGATCAGCACCACGTCGGCCAGACCGAAGGCGGCGAAGACGGCGACCATGATGGCGGCCGCGCCCGTGATCAGGCGCCCGCTGCGCTCCAGGCCCTCCGCGACCGCCTCGGTCGTAGACCCGGTGCGCCGGTACTCCTCCTGGATCCGGCTCAGAAGCAGCACCTCGTAGTCCATCGACAGGCCGAAGATGATGCAGAAGAGGAGGACGGGCACGCTCGGGTCGATCGAGGACGGCGCGAAGTTCAACAGACGGCTCAAATGGCCCTGCTGGAAGATCCAGACCAGCGCTCCGAAGGAGGCGGAGATCGAGACCACGTTCATGAGCACCGCCTTGAGCGGGAGCACCACTGAGCCGACCAGGAGGAAGAGCACGAGATAGGTCATGAGCACCACCCAGGCGATGGCTCCGGGGACGCGCTGCAGGATGAAGGCTATGAGATCGACGTCGTAGGCCGTCTGCCCTGTCACCAGCACCTGGCCGCCCGAGGGCGGCGCCAGCTGGCGGATGGTCCGGACGATGGCGCGGGCACCGTCGCTCTCCGGGGCATCCGCGGTCACGGCGGCGAGCACGACGATGTGGGGTCCGACCGTCTGCCGGATCAGGTCGCGGACGGGGGCCGGCTGGCGCGCCGGGGCGCCGCTCAAGAGCGCCTGGGTCGAGCTGCGGTCGAGCCCAGAGGAAGAGATGACGCTCTCCACGCGAGTGACGCCCGCGATCCGGCTCAGGCGGGCCGCGTAATCGTAGAGGTCGCCGACCCGCCCGGAGCTGAGCGGGCTCCCGCCCGCGTACTGGACGACCACCGAGACGTAGGTCAGGTTCTGGCCGGGGAAATCGCGGTTGAGCAGGTCGGCGCCCTGATGCGACTCGGCGCTCGGCGGCAGCAGGTTGACGTCGCCGTTGGCCAGGCGGAGCTGGAGGAAGGGCGAGGCCAGCGCAGCCAGGATGGCCAGGACGGGAATCAGCACCAGGAGCGGCCGCCGCATGACCCGGCTGGCAAGCTGATGCCAGACGCCGCGCTCCCCCCGCGGCCGGGGCAGCGCAACCCGGCCCCAATTCACGCGCCGGCCCAGGATGGCGAGCAGCGAAGCCAGGAAGGTGAGCGCGTACAGCACCGCGATCGCCACCACGATCGCGCCCGCCAGGCCCATCGAGGCCAGGAAGGATCCCTGGAAGAAGAGCATGCCGCTCAGGCCGATGGCAACGGTCAGGCCGGAGAAGGTGACCGCCCGTCCCGAGGTGGCCATCGCCACCGACAGACTCTCCTCGACGTCGCGCCCGCGGCCGAGCTCCTCGCGAAAGCGGTTGACGATGAACAGCGAGTAGTCGATCGCCACCCCCAATCCGACCAGGGTGACGATGTTGGTGGCGTAGGTGGAGACGTCGGTGAAACGCGCCAGCAGCCCGGCGCCCGCCAGGCCGCCGACCACGGCCAGGCCGCCCACGCCCAGGGGCAGGAGGGCGGCGACGACCGTGGCGAAGACCAGCAGGAGCAGGACCAGCGCCAGCGGCAGGGAGACGAACTCCGCCCGGCGGAGGTCCGCCTGGAGGTAGCGGTCGAAGTCGCTGCCCAGGGCGATGCCCCCGGTGGCGAGGACCTGGAGGTGATCCGAGCGGACCTGCGCGCGCAGCTCGCCGTAATACCTGCGCGCCGGGCCGAAGGCATCCCGGACCGACACGCTCACCAGCGCGGTGTGGCCGTCGCGTGAGACGTAGGCGGCCTGCGACGCTGCCGGCTGATCGTAGGGCGTGGTCACGCCGGTCACCCGGGGATCGGCACGCAGTGGCGCGACCGCCGCCAGCAGCGCCTCCTTGAAGGCCGGGTCACCGGCCCGCATCGACTCGCTGCGGAAGATCAGGTCGAAGGACGATCCGCCGCGGTCCTGCTGGGGAAGCTCCCGCTGCATCAGCGCCAGGGCCCGCGCGTACTCCAGGCTCGGCGGGTTGAAGTTGGTGAAGGTCCCGCCCTGTCTCAAGGCGTAGAGCGAAGCCGCCAGCATGACGCCGCTCAGGACCAGGACCAGGAAGCGAAAGCGATAGACGAGATGGCCCCAGGCGGCGAACATCAGGACGCCTTAAGGGCAGCCGCGCCCGAGTGGGCGGCAATGAAGGTCGCGATCATCTCCCACAGGGCGTCGATCGCCTCGTCGGCGTCGAATTCGGGGTTGATCAGCTTCTGGAGGGTGATCCCGTTGAGGCTGGCCCAGATGACCGCGGCGATGGCATCGGGCTGCACCCGGGAAGGCTGGCCGGCGGCGGCCATCACGGCCCGAGCCACACTGGCGATCCGTTCCCGGTCCTCGGCCACGAACTCCTGGACGGCGGCCCCGATCCGCGGGTTGTGCAGGCCGACGCCGAAGAGGTCGAATATCAGCCTGAACAGCTCGAGGTGGCGCTTCAGCTCCCCCTTCTGCATCTCCAGGCCTTCCCGCCCGATCTCGACGGCCTCCTCGAGGCCGGCCGGAGTCCCGGCGGAGCGCTGGTGCCACTCCTCGACCAGCGGGGCGCAGCCGTGGCGGATGGTCTCCACCAGCAGGTGCTCCTTGGATTCGAAATAGTAATGAGCCAGTCCCGGCGCCACACCGGCCTCCTCGGCGATGTCCTTCATCGAGGTCTCGTGGTAGCCGCGCCGGACCAGCGTCCGGTAGGCGGCCTCGAGGATCCGATCGCGGGTGGTGTCAGCCATGGCCCTTCTTGATTGAATGGACAACCAATTCTGATTGGTTATTCAACCAGACACGCCGCGGCATGTCAAGCGGTCAGCTCCGAGCCGGCGGCCGGCCGGCGATCAGACGGCGGCGGCCGG
>VBIC01000084.1 GCA_005881425.1 Chloroflexota bacterium
CGGCGGCTGAAGCAGCGGCGGAGCTCCTCGTCCTGGAGGAGGCGGCCGATCCGCTCCGCGTACTGGGCCGGGTCGTGCGTCGCCAGCGTGAACCCGGTCAGCCCGTCCTTGACCACGGTAGCCAGTCCGCCGACACGGGCGGCGACCACCGGTGTGCCGCAGGCCTGGGCTTCCGGGGCCACCAGGCCGAAGGACTCCGAATAGGACGGGACGAC
>VBIC01000085.1:0-52225 GCA_005881425.1 Chloroflexota bacterium
AGACTCGGCGCGGACGTGCGGTCGACCTCGAGTATCCGGAGCTGAAACTCCTGCCGGATCTGCTTACGGCCAGGGAGGCGATCCTGGACGGCGAGATCGTGGCCATGGACGCGCAGGGGCGCCCGTCCTTTCAGCTGCTTCAGAACCGGGCCAACCAGGCCGTAAGACTCCAGTACGTGGTCTTCGACGTGGTCTACGCCGACGGCCAGCGCCTTTTCAAGGTTCCCCTCGAGGATCGAAAGCGCCTGCTCCAGGACATGCTGCGACCCTCGGCATTGGTCCGTTACTCCGAGCACGTCATCGGCCAGGGAAAGGCTTTCTACTCGGCGGCTCGAAGCAATCAGCTGGAGGGCATCGTGGCCAAGCTGCGCCAGAGTCCCTACCTTCCCGGCGTGCGCAGCAGCAGCTGGCTGAAGATCAAGGCGGTCAAACAGCAGGAGGTCGTGATCGGAGGCTTCACGGCACCGCGCAACAGCCGCAAGCACTTCGGGGCGCTACTGGTGGGCGTCTACGACGACGGCAAGCTGGTCTACACGGGCCACACCGGCGGCGGCTTCGACGAGAGGACGCTGGTCCAGGTGGCCCGCCGGCTCGAGCCGCTGCGAATCAAGGAATCCCCCTTCAGCGGCACGCCTCCCCGGACGAACGAGAAGCCGACCTGGACCAAGCCTCAGCTGGTGGCCGAGGTGAAGTTCGCGGAGTGGACCAAGGACGGCGTCATGCGCATGCCGGTCTTCCTGGGGATGCGCGACGACGTCGATCCCCGGTCGGTCTCGCGGGAGCGGGCCAAGGACGCGGATCGCAGCCGTGAGGAAGCGCTGAAGGCGTCCTCCGGGCGGCGAAGGTCCGAGCGCGACGCCCCTCCGAGGGGGAGGGAGACGTCTGAAGTCTCGGCGTTGAGCCGGGCGGCGGCGCGGATCGGCAAGGGCGGCCGGATCCAGGGGGCGAGTCAGGACGAGCTGGCCGCCCTGGATCGCCTGGGCGAGAAGGGAGACTGGCAGGTCGCGGGCCGGACGGTCCACCTGACGAACCTGGACAAAGTCCTCTTCCCCGAAGACCGCCTGACCAAGCGGGACCTGGTCCGCTACTACGTGGAGATCGCTCCTGTCCTGATCCCCCACTACCGCAACCGGCCGCTCTCGATGAACCCGCATCCCGATGGGATCCATGGCAAGAGCTTCTGGCAGAAGGACAAGCCGGCCTACGCGCCCGACTGGATTCCCACCTTTCGCTACCGCGATCAGAAGAATGAGAAGGACTGGATCCTGGTCGACGAAACGGCCACCCTCGCCTGGCTGGCAAACCATGCGGTGATAGACATGCACCCCTGGTACTCACGGGTCGACAAGCCCGAGTATCCGGACTGGGCCGTCATCGACCTCGACCCGGCTGAGGGCGCACGCTTCGAGGAGGTGGTCGAGCTGGCCCGGGTGGTGAAGAGCGCGCCTGAAGCTGAAGGCCGTGCTCAAGACCACCGGCCAGAGCGGCCTTCACATCTACATTCCGATCGAACGCCGCTACACACACGAGCAGAGCCGCGGGTTCGTCGAGGCGCTGGCGCGCACGATCGCCCGCCTCATGCCGGAGCGGGTCACCGAGGACTGGCAGGTCAGCCGCCGCACCGGCAAGATCCGGATCGATTACACGCAGAACGTCATCAACAAGACCCTGGCCGGGCCGTACAGCGCCCGCCCCGTGCCCGGCGCGCCCGTCTCCACGCCCATCGGCTGGGCGGAGCTGGACGATCCCGAGCTGCGCCCCAACCGCTGGACGATCCGCAGCATCGGGGAGCGGCTGCAGGAGGTGGGCGACCTCTTCGAGGAAGCGCTCAGGCTGCACCAGCGCCTGCCCAGGCTGTGACCGCCCGGGGCAGGACGCCCGACGCGCGCCGCCCCACGATCGGACAGGCCCAGCGGCTGGTCGATGCCTGGATCCGCGAGCACGGCGGCTACTGGTCCGACCTCTCCCAGTACGTCAGGCTGGTGGAAGAGGTGGGCGAGCTGGGACGCGAGCTCAATCACCGCCTGGGAGAGAAGCCGCGCCAGGACAAGGACCGGCCCGGATCGCTTACGGATGAGCTCGGTGACGTCTTCTTCATCGTTCTCCTCCTGGCCAACAGCCTGGGGATCGACCTGGACCAGGCTCTGAAATCCACCCTCGAGAAATACGAGGGGCGCGCCTAGGCCATCACGCCGACCGATTTCACCCATTTTTTCCACAGCACTTTTACACGGCCCGTTAGCGGACAGTGGAAAACACGCGGTACAAATGTTCCGGCTTTACGACTGTGAGTGGGCACGCGTATTTTATGGGCCTGCCTCCAGGGCAGGCAGTCAGGGAAAGGGTCGCCGATCCGGAGCGCCATCGGGTGAGCACAGGGTGAAAGAAGCACTCCTCCTTGACATGCCCGCGGAGCAGGGGCTAGAATCGGTCCAGATCAACATCTTGTAGCGGTTTCTGTATCGGGCCCAACATCTAGGGGAGGTAAACGAACCAAGGGAGCCGGGAAAAGGGGTTTACCGGCGGCGGCAGACGCCGGCCGAGCGACGGGTAGTCGCCTTGCGTCAGGGGGTGACTGATGCTCAGAAACACGCTCCGCATGATCAACCAGCAGGACCAGTGGTTCAACCAGTTGCGTCGCGAAGAGTCCGCCCGGCGGACGCTGCGTTACTCGCTCTACCAGGCGCTCGAGCAGGTGGAACGGTTGCTGGAGACCGACATCATGGAAGTACCGCTCGACATGCAGGCCCGCCTGCGGCAGATCGTGGAGGCCGTGGACCAGCAGCTCGCCTACCGGATGGACGCGGCGGGATCGAACGCGCTCGACATCCAGGACATCATCTTCGAAGCTCAGGACCGGTTGATCAAACAGATCCGGACCTGAAGACCGCAGTCGAACGCCTCGCCTCCTGCGGAAACGCTCGGGAGCAATCCCGGGCGTTTCTGCGTTAATGTCTGACCACACGATGCCCGACCGCCTCGAGACCTGGGACCTCTGGATGCCCGGCCCCGGAGCCACCGGACTGTCCTTCGCCCGCTCGCGGATCAACGCCGAGGACGCCGTCGAACGCCTGCTGGTCCACGCCGCGCCCACGGTTCTGAACGTAACCGTCTCCAACGCCCAGGGAGAGGTCGTCGCAGCCGGCGTCGACCTGAAACGCGGCCAGCCGGGACCGATCAGCTATCTCCGGCGGCAGGGGCGGGCGATCAGTCTTGAGGACGGCTGGCCGACGCCGCAGGACATCGGCCTGGTGGTGCTCCTCCCGGGTGGAGAGGCCGGCATCCTCAAGGCCTGGTGGCACGCGCCCGACCATTCGGAGTGGCGCTGGCGGGTGGAGTTCTACAACCACCGCTGACCGGCGGCCGCGCGGCTCCGTTCAGGCCATGACGAAGTAGGAGCGGCAGGCCAGGTCGATCAGGTCCTTCTCCAGCAGCGGCGGCCGCTGCAGGAAGTAGGCAGCCTCGTCCAGCTGCTGCAGGATGTCGCGGGGCTGGCAGCCGCGGAAGGGGCGCTTGAACGGCTTGTAGTAGCGGTCGACCACGTAGTTGTAGCCGGCCTCGCTGAAGACGATCTCCGCCTCGCGGCAGGCGCGCTCGAAGATGTGCCGGAACTCCTCGGGGGAGGGGTCGGCGACGTGGATCTTGTACCGGACCCGGCGAAGGAAGGCCTCGTCCACGAGGTCGGCGGGCTCCAGGTTGGTGCTGAAGACCACCATCGCCTCGAAGGGGGCGGCGACCGCCATGCCTGCGCCCGACAGGTTCAGGTAGTCGACCCGCCGCTCCAGCGCCACGATCAGCCGGTTGAGGAGGGAGCGAGGCGGCACGTCCTGCCTCCCGAAGTCGTCGAGCAGGAAGATCCCACCGTTGGCCTTGAGGTGGACTGGCGCCTCGTAGTAGCGCATCAGGGCGTCGAAGGAGGGCGAGAGCTGGGGCAGCGTCAGCTCGCCCCCCACCTTGACGAAGGGTCGCTTGACCAGCACCCACCGGGTGTCCAGCTGAGGCGGCATCTCCCGCTTGATCTCCACGTGGTGGAGGGGGTCGAACATGCGCATGATCTGGCCCTCGATGTCCATCGCGTAGGGGATGAATATGGGTGCGCCGAGCAGGTCGGCGCAGGCCTCGGCGATGCTCGTCTTGCCGTTCCCCGGAGCGCCGTAGAGAAAGAGCGGCGCCCGGGCGTTGATGGGAGGCCCCAGCTGGACCAGCAGGTCAGGGCTGAGGGTCAGGTGCTGGAGCGCCCGAGTCAGCCAGGCGGCGGTAACGTCCACCTGGCTGATCTGGGTCCGGACCGACTCCTCGTACTGGACAAAGGTCACCGGGGCAGGCCCCACGTAGTGGTCGCGGGTCAGGATGTCGCGGGCCCGACCCCGGCCGGGATCGGTGATCAGGTAGCCGAGCGATTCCCCGAACTCGCCTCCGTTGGCCGCCCCGCCCATCCGGCCGATGGTCTGCGCCCAGCCCTGCTCCACCAGGCTCTGGATGGCGGGGACGACGGTGGCGTAGGGAAGCTTGACCATCACCCCCCAGTCCTTGGCCGAGACCGGAGACTTGAAGTAGAGGTGCTTGAGCAGGAGGTCGGCCAGGCGGGTGACGGGCAGCCCGCAGTCCTCGACCCGGGCAGGCGCCGTGGGGAAGAAGGCAGGCGCGGCGGGGTCCGGCGGCGGCTGGACCGCGAAGGGCTGCGCCTGCCCGACCGGCATGTCGGGCCGGTTGATCACAGTTAGGAGCAACCCGCGGCGCTTCGCCTTTCTTGCTTTTGGCCGGCCGGGATCAGGCGGGGGGCCTGAAATACCGTTCGACCGAGAGCCCATGGCGCGCCATCTCCGCCTGGGCCAGGCGCTCGAACCGCCGAGCGTACCAGTCCTCTGCCGGGTTGCGCGAATAGCGGAGCAGGTCCTGGTAGGGCAGGGTGTAGATGGCCCGCCCGGCCAGGATCTCCAGCATCTGGGGGCTCAGCTCCGGCCGCTCCAGCGCCCGGCGGATGGTGAGGTGAACGCCGCGCATGTCTGAGATCAGGCGAAGCCGGCGGGGCAGGTAGACCAGGGCCAGGAAGGCGATGGGAACGGCGGCCGTCAGGACGCCCAGGAGTAGCCCCACCATGTGGATGGCCTGGTAACCCGCCTCCCCGGAGGCGATCAGCGGGTCTCCCGAATGGAGCTTGAGCGCGTTGGCGGTCTGCCTGAGGAAGTCCGATAGATAGGGGACGCCGGGCGGCACCGCCGACTGGAACGTCTGGATCCAGCCGTCGAAGGTGCGGCCGGCACCGATCACGCCGGTTGCGATCACATCGAGGCGGGTGAAGAGGCGCTCGACCAGGTGCCCGGCTCCGACCCAGAGGGCGGTCCAGGCCAGCGCCAGCAGGTCGGCCAGCATCCAGGCGATCCGGCGGCCGTAGTAGCGCGCGGCGGGGCTAGGCGGGGAGGTCGAGCGCCTCCAGGTAGGTGACGACCTCACGGGTCAACTGGGTCGGCGTCGATGCGCCGGAGGTCACCCCCACCCGCTTCTTGCCGGAGAGCCATTCCAGCTTGATGTCCTTTACCGTGTCGACCAGGTAGGCGGGCTTGTGGCCCAGCTCCTGGACGACCTGCACCAGGCGCCGCGAGTTGGAGCTTCGGTCGCTCCCCACGACGATGACCAGGTCGCACTCGCGAGCCGCCTCGACGGCCGCCTCCTGGCGATCCTGGGTGGCGCGACAGATCTCGTTGTAGGCCTCGGCCTGCGGGTATTTCTCGCGCACCCGCTTGATCATGGCGGCGGTGTCCCAGATGCTCAGCGTGGTCTGGCAGGTGACCGCGATCCTTTCGTTTTTGACCTCGAGCTGGTCGACGTCCTGCGGGTCCTGGACCAGGTGCACCCTTCCAGGCGCCTCGCCCATCACGCCCTCGGGCTCGGGATGCCCCCGGCGGCCGATGTAAACGATGTCGTAGCCGCGCTCGGCCAGGTCTTTGACCAGCTCGTGGGTGACGATCACGTCCGAGCAGGTGGCGTCGACCAGGCTGAGGCCCTTGGCCGCGGCACGCTCCTTGACCGCAGGTGAGACCCCGTGGGCCGTGAAGATGACCGTGCCCTCGGGCACGCGCTCCAGTCCCTCGAGCCGGTTGTCGGAGTCGACCAGCTCGATCCCGTGGCGTGACAGCTCGTCGGTGACATGAGTGTTGTGGACCAGGTAACCGAGCATGGTGATGGGCGCGCCGGGCCGCTCCTTGGCGGTCTGCTTGGCGGCCCGGATGGCCTCCACCACCCCGTGACAGTAACCCCGAGGCGTGATCTTCAGCACGTCCATGGTTTGAGTCTACCCAGGGCCGTGCTCTCCGATCCCAGGGGCCGTTACAGAGTCGTGACGTTTGCGGGCGGCCTGGGTGGACGAGGCGGGCGGGTCGGCTCCGGCGTCGGCGGGCTGGGCGGCGCCTGGGTTCCCGGGACCGGCTGCGGCGGGTCCGGGTCCGGTCGCTGGGCGGGGGCTGCGTCCGTGTCCGCTCCTACCCGATGTCGATCGGCCCGCTCTGCACCACCAGGATGTGCAGAAAGGCCAGGATGCTGAGGATCGCCAGGATGCTGAGGAAGCCGCCCACCACGTAGGATGCCAGGCGATGGCGGGTGAAGACCGCCAGGCCGAGCAGCAGCAGGACGATGGCGACCAGGATGTTCGAGAAATTGACGCTTACCCTCATGAACTCACCTCCCGCCCCCTACCATGGATCGAGCTTCAGTCTTCCAGCAGCGCCCGGTCAAGGTCCGAGATCAGGTCCTGGACGTCTTCCAGGCCCACGGAGAGCCGGATCAGCCCCTCCGGCACTCCGTGCTTGCGGCGAACGGGCTCCGGGATGGAGGCATGGGTCATCACCGCGGGGACCTCGACCAGGGATTCGACCCCGCCCAGGCTCTCGGCCAGGGTGAAGATCCGCAGCCGCTCTACGGCGCGGCGGGCGGCGCTGAGGCCGCCCTGGAGCTCGAACGAGACCATGCCCCCGAAGCCCTGCATCTGGCGCCGCGCCAGCGCATGCTGCGGGTGGCCGGCAAGGCCGGGGTAGTAGACCCGCTGCACCCGGGCGTGGCCCTCGAGGAAGCGGGCCACCGCGACCGCATTGCGCTCGTGCTCGCGCATGCGTACCGCCAGCGTCTTCAGTCCACGAAGCACGAGCCAGGCATCCATGGGACCGGGGACGCCGCCCACCGCGTTCTGCAGGTATGCCAGCCGCTCGCGCAGGTCCTCCCGATCGACCACCAGCACGCCGCTGATGGTGTCGCTGTGGCCGCCGAGGTACTTGGTCGCGCTGTGCACCACGATGTCGGCGCCCAGCGCCAGCGGGCGCTGGAAGAGGGGACTCATGAAGGTGTTGTCCACGACTACGAGGGCGCCGTGAGCGTGCGCGATGGCGCTGACGGCGCCGACGTCCACCAGCTTCAGCCGTGGGTTGGTGGGAGTCTCGATCCAGACCATCCGGGTCTGCGGCGTCCAGGCCGCCTCCACCGCTTCAGGCAGGGTGGCGTCCACGAAGCTGAAGGTGAGACCCATCGGCTCGAGCACCTGCTTGAAGAGTCGATAGGTTCCCCCGTAGAGGTCGTCCACGGCGATGGTGTCGTCGGTGGGTCCCAGCAGCCGCATGATGGTCGCCTCGGCCGCCATGCCCGAGGCGAAGGCCAGGCCGTAGCGCCCGCCTTCGAGCGAGGCGATGCAGGTCTCCAGCGCGGTCCGGGTCGGGTTGCCGGTCCGGGAGTACTCGTAGCCGCGGTGCTTGCCCAGCTGCGGTTGGGCGTAGGTGGAGGTCTGGAAGATGGGAACCACGACCGCCCCGGTCGACGGCTCCGGCTCCTGGCCGGCGTGAATGGCCCGGGTGGCGAAGCCATGATCGGACTCGGTCACCGGGAGCTGCCCGCGTGCGCCATGAACTCGAGGAGGTCGAGCCGTGTGATGATGCCGACCGGACGGGCAGCGTCCATCACCACCACGGCTGTGGCACCGCCCAGCAGGGTGTTGAAAGCCTCGTCGATGTAAGCTCCGGCACCAACCGTCGGAAAGGGGCCGTCCATGGCGGCGCCGACCGTGGTCTCGATCAGTCCCGGGTCGCGGTAGACGCGGTCCAGCAGGCTGCGTTCCTGAATGCTGCCAACCAGCTGGCGTCCCTGCCCGTTCTCCTCGACCACCGGCATCTGTGAGATCCCGTACTCCTGGAGCATGTCGATGGCGCGTCCCACCTTCTCGCCGGAGGAGACTGTGACGAGCTCCGGGATCTCCCGCCCGCGCATCGCGACCACGTCACGCACCCGCTGTTGCGGATAGCGCTCGAGGAAGCCGTTCTGCCGCATCCACTCGTCGGAATAGATCTTGCTCAGATTGTTGCGCCCGGTGTCGGGCAGGATGACCACGACCACCTGGCCCGCTTCCATCTCCGCCGCCACGTCCAGCGCGGCTTTCATGGCCGTGCCCGCGGAGCCGCCCACCAGGATGCCTTCCTCGCGGGTGATGCGGCGGGCCAGCAGGAAGGAGTCCCGGTCGCTGACGCGGATGATCCGGTCGATGAGAGTCAGGTCGATCGTACCCGGGATGAAATCCTCCCCGATCCCCTCCACCTTGTAGGGCCGCGCGGTGTCTCCGGAGTAGAGCGACCCTTCCGGGTCGGCGCCGACGACGCTCACCGCGGGCTTGCGCTCCTTGAGGAAGCGGGCCACGCCGGTGATCGTGCCACCCGTCCCGAGCCCGCCCACCACCGCGTCCACCCGGCCATCCGTCTGCTCCCAGATCTCCGGGCCGGTCGTCTCGTAGTGGGCGCGCGGGTTCTCCAGGTTGAAGTACTGGTTGGGCTGGAAGGCGCCGGGAATCTCCCGGCTGAGGCGGTCCGCAACCGAGTAGTAGCTCTCCGGTGAATCGCGGGGGACCGCGGTGGGACAGACCACCACCTCGGCGCCGTAGGCGCGCAGCAGCGCGATCTTCTCCGCGGACTGCTTGTCGGCCATGACGAAGATCATCCGGTAGCCCTTGATGGCGGCCGTGATCGCGAGCGCGTGTCCGGTGTTGCCCGAGGTCGGCTCCACGATCGTGCCTCCCGGCCGGAGCAGGCCCCGCCGCTCGGCCTCCTCGACCATGCGCAGCCCGATCCGATCCTTGACGCTGCCGCCCGGGTTCAGGCTCTCCACCTTGGCCAGAACCGTGGGCGTCAGGCCCGCGGTGACCCGATGCAGGCGGACGAGAGGGGTTCTCCCCACCGCGTCCAGGATGGTATCCAGGACCTGCACGGCCCAACTATAGTCAACGGGTGGACCGCTCACTGGTCAACCGGTCGCCGGTTTCACACCGGGCTACCCTCTTCACAGAGTCGGTGATCCGGGAGATGACCAGGCTCTGCGTCGACGCCCATGGCGAGGACTGCCTCAATCTGGCCCAGGGCTTCCCGGACTTCGCCGCGCCGGCCGAGCTCAAGGAGGCCGCCGTCGACGCCATCCGGCGGGACTTCAACCAGTACGCCACCACCTGGGGCATCCGCCCCATGCGCGAGGCGATCGCGGACAAGCAGCGGCGCTACCGAGGGATGCCGGTCGACCCCGAAACCGAGATCACGGTCTGCTGCGGGGTGACCGAAACCATGCTCGCCACGATCATGGCCCTGGTCGATCCGGGCGACGAGGTGATCGTCTTCGAACCGTTCTACGAGAACTACGGCCCCGACTGCATACTCACCGGGGCGATCCCCCGGATCTGCTCCCTGCGTCCGCCCGACTGGCGCTTCGACCCGGACGAGCTGCGCCGGACCTTCGGCCCCAGGACACGGGCCATCGTGATCAACACGCCACACAATCCGACCGGCAAGGTCTATACGCGAGGCGAGCTGGAGCAGATCGCTTCACTCTGCCAGGAGTTCGACGCGATCGCCATCACCGACGAGATCTACGAGCACCTCGTCTATCGCGGCGAGCATCTTTCGATGGCCACCCTGCCGGGAATGCGAGAGCGCACCGTGACCATCAGCGGGCTCTCCAAGACCTACAGCGTGACCGGCTGGCGATTGGCCTACGCCATCGCCCCGCCAATCATGACCAACGCCATCCGCAAGGTCCACGACTTCCTGACCGTAGGAGCGCCCCATCCGCTGCAAGTGGCGGCGGCTACAGCCCTGCGATTCCCCGACGGCTACTACATCGAGCTGCTCAACGGATATCGTGAGCGGCGCGACTTCCTGCTCGAGATCCTGCACGGCGCCGGCTTCCAGAGCTACCCCCCTGACGGAGCCTATTACGTGATGACCGACATCAGCGGGTTCCACGAGGAGGACGTGGCCCTCGCCCACCGCATGGTGCGGGAGATCGGTCTGGCCACGGTCCCAGGCAGCAGCTTCTACCTGGACCCGAAGCGCGGCCGGCAGCAGATCCGGTTCTCCTTTCCCAAGAAGATGGAGACCCTGCGCCGGGTGGCCGAGCGGCTGCAGGCGCTGCGACACCTTCCCCTCTGAGCCGGCGATGTTCCTGGCCTGCCCCAACCGGTGCAGCGTGAACCGGTTCGAGCTCTGGAACGCCTCGGTCTTCACCGACTCGCTGGGCCGGTACCTGGAGCACAGGGCGGAGCAGGCGCCCCTCTATCGCTGTACCGCTTGCGGCAGTCCGGCTGTGGACCTGGGCTCGGTTGCCAGGACGCTGGCCGAGGAGGAGCAGGCCGAGGCCGGCGCCGTGCAGGACTATGCCTGCCCCAGTTGCGAGGAGCTCTTTCGCGCCCCGGCGGGGCAGAACCCGGTCGTCTGTCCCGCCTGCGGGGAGACCTATCCGGTCGGCGGCTAGCGGGACGGGTCACCCCCTGACGGCGCCGCGCAGGGCCGCGGCCCGTATCGCGATCTGGGGCAGGATCTCGCCGGCCTTGCCGGTTACCACTGCCCGCGCCCTGGCGTCGAGAGGCGTCGCCTCCGCGTTGACGATGCACAGGCTGGCACCCTGCTCCAGCGCCTTCTCCGGGATGCCGGCCGCGGGGTAGACCTGGAGGGAGCTGCCGACGACGAGCATCAGGTCCGCGCTCTCGGCCTCCACCTCCGCCCGGCACAGCGCCTGAAGCGGCAGTGACTCGCCGAAGAGGACCACCGTCGGCTTGAGATAGGTGCCCCCGCACCCTGGACAGGGTGGCGGCGTCTGCGCCCGGTTGATCCGGTCGATCTCCTCTCGGGAAAATTCGCCGGCGCAGTCGAAGCACACCACCCTTGAGGACGATCCGTGCAGCTCGATGACGTCGCCGCTCCCAGCCTTCTGGTGCAGGCCGTCGGTGTTCTGGGTGATCACGGCGTGGATGATCCCGGCGTCCTCCAGCGCCTTGAGAGCGCGGTGCGCCGGGTTGGGCTCGGCTCCCGTCCGGCGGTTCTCAAGGCTGTAGCGCCAGTAGGCGCCGGGATCCTTGCGGAACTGCGCGATCGAGGCGACGCGGTAAGGATCCATCGTGGTCCACAGCCCGCCCTCGCCGCGAAAGACCGGGATGCCGCTCTCGGCCGAGATCCCCGCGCCGGTAAAGGCCACGCCCCGCCGGCTACCGGCCAGGAGCTCGGCGGTGCGCTCCAGGGCCGGATCCTCGACCGGGCTCATCTGAGTCCGGCGAAGAGGTCGTCCTCGGGAGTCGGCGCTTCGACCCGGGAGCGCACCCGCTCGTAGGACTCCCGGCTCCAGGCACGCTCACCCAGGACCTCGCGCAGCTTCATGAACCAGCTGTCGGGCGGGATCTGGGTCCGGTGCGCCAGCATGGCATCCAGCTTGCGCTGCAGCTGGTCGCTGACGTCGACCTGGGCGGTCACCCGGTCGTCATCGACCGCGAACGGCGCCTCGCCGTCGTCCCTGGCAAACCTATCCTCCATGCCGGCCCGCTTCATGGCCTGCGAGATGGCCCGCACCTGCGATTTGGGGAAGGCCGAGTAGTAGAGCTTGCTGGGCCGGTGCGGCTCACCGCCAGGAAACAGCTTGATGTCATCCGCGTGGTAGAAGGCCATGACCGCGACGCGATGGGCGTTGATGTGATCGGGATGGCCGTAGCCGCCGATCTCGTTGTAGGTTGCGACCACCTGCGGCCTGACCCGGCGGATGATCGCGATCAGGCGGGCGACAGCCTCAGCCTGGTCGGCCTGCCAGAAAGTGCCGGGGACACTGTTGCGCGCCTCACCCATCATGCCGGAGTCCTCGTAGCCCAGGAACACCAGCTCGTGCACGCCCAGGATGGCGCAGGCGGCGCGCAGCTCCCCCTCCCGGATGCTGGCCAGACGGGGCGCCGCCTCCTGGGGATCCAGGTCCTTGTCCAGGATCTCGCCCACCTCGCCCCGCGTGGCGGTGACCAGGGTGGTGCGAATCCCCTCCTGCGCGTAGCGCGCCAGCGTCCCGCCCATGGTGATGGACTCGTCGTCGGGGTGGGCGTGCACCGCGAGAAAGCTGAGCTCGGTCACCCCTTGCGCTTGCGGAGCTCCTCGGTCAGCTGGGGCACCAGCCTGTTCAGGTCGCCGACCACGCCCAGGTCCGCGAGCTTGAAGATCGGCGCTTCGGGGTCCTTGTTGATGGCGATAATGGTTCGCGCGCCCTTCATGCCCACCGTGTGCTGCATCGCCCCCGAGATCCCGACTGCGATGTAGACGGTCGGCTTGACCGTCTTCCCGGTCTGGCCCACCTGGAAGGCGTACGGCTTCCAGCCCGCGTCGACGACCGCCCGGCTGGCGCCGACCGCCGCGCCGAGCTGCGCCGCCAGGTCGTCGACCAGCTTGAAGTTCTCGGGCGAACCCAGGCCGCGGCCGCCGCTGACGATGACCGCGGCGTCGTCCAGGCGAGGACCCTGGGCCTCTTCCTTCTCGCGCTTGAGAACCCTGGGCGCAGGGCGGCTGGTGTCGACGGCATCGGTCAGGGTCTCCACCCGGGCGGCGGAACCCTCCAGCGGTTGAGCGGCGAAGGCTTTGGGCCGGACCAGGACGATGGGAGGGCCCTGCGTCCTGGGCACCGTCGTGACCAGCGTGGACCCGCCGAAGATCGGCGAGACGACCGCCCAGCCACCGCCCTGACCAGGACCGACGTCCGTCGCGTTGGCGATCAGCGCGGTCCCAAGCCGGGCGCTGAGCCGGGACGCGATGTCGCGGCTGTCGTACGTCATTCCGAAGAGCAGCAGGTCGGGTCCGTGCTTCTGCACGAGCTTTTCCAGCAGGTCGACCGCGGGAGACGCCAGGACGTCCCGAAACGCCGGGTCCTCATGCGCGTAGACGACGCGGGCCCCGTGCTTGCCCAACGATTCGACGGCCGCGGATGCGCCGGGCCCCAGCGCCACAGCCTCCGGCTCGCCGAGGTCGCGCGCCTTGGTGAGCAGCTCGAGGGCAACCGATTTCGGCTTGCCCTCGACGGTCTCGGCGTAGACCCAGATCCTGGCCACGGTCAGATCACCTTCAGCTCGGCCAGGAAGTCGACGATCTCCCTCGCCCCCTCGCCCTTGTCTTCGATCACCCGACCGGCCTTTCGGGCCTGCGCCGGCTGGAGGTCCACCACCTCCTGGGTCAGCGCCTTCTCACCGGCCTTGCCGCTCAAGCCGATCGCCTCCAGGGTCAGCTGCCTGACCTCCTTGTTCTTGGACTGCATGATCCCGCGCAGCGAAGGGTAGCGAGGATCGTTGATGCCCCCGGTCACGGTCACCACCGCGGGCAGGGGCGCCTCCACCACGTCGTAGCCCTCGTCGGTCTGGCGGTGGATCGACGCCTTTCCCTCCTCGACCGAGAGTTTCCTGGCGAAGGATAGGAGGGGAAGGCCGAGGAGCTCGGCAAGCTGGCCTGGTACCGCCCCGGTCGAGCCGTCGGTCGACTCCTGGCCGCATACGATCAGGTCGAAGGGCTGCCCCTTGACCGCCGCCGCCAGCACCCGGGCGGTGCTGAGGGCGTCCGAGTTCTGCAGCGCCGGGTCCTGGACGTGGATGCCCCTGGCTCCGCCCATGGAAAGCGCCCGCCGGATGGCATCGACCGCGCGAGCTGGTCCCATCGAGACCACGGTGACCTCGCCCCCAGCTCCCTCCGCGACCTGGAGAGCCGCCTCGACCGCGTGCTCGTCACCCGGATCGAGGACCAGGTCGACCCCCTCCCGAACCAGGCGCTTGCTCGCCGGATCCAGCCGGGCCGGGGCGCTGGGGTCAGGAATCTGCTTCACACACACGACGACATTGATAGCCAAGGGGCTTTCTCATTATGGGCAAGCGCCGCCAGGGGACGCCGCTCGAGCCTGAGCTTGCGAGGAGGGGCGCGGGTTCTGTTTCATGGGCGGATGCGCCTGCGCAGCCTGCTCGCCGGCCTCCTGGCCGGGATCTCGTGCGGCGCCGTCACGGCCCCGGTGAGCCCCGCGGCGGTGGAGGCGGGCATGAAGGCCCTCACCCTTCCGATCGCCCTGCGCGCCGTCGTCCATATGGCCTCCTTTGAGACCCCCGCGATCTTGCGGCCCGCCTCCTCAGAGCCGGCGGGATCAGGCTCCGGGCACGCAGGCCTCCAGCCGGACGGGCGCCGGCCGCCGCTCCAGGGCCGGCGCGAGGCGACCATCCAGCTGCTCAGCGAGGCCGCTGACCGCCACGAAGTAGAGCCCAGCCTGGTGCTGGCCCTCTCCTTCTGGGAGAGCGCCTGGGACGAGTCTCGGGTCTCGAGCACGGGAGCCGTGGGCCTGATGCAGATCCAGCCGGAGGTCGCGGCGGCGGAAGGCCCGCGGCTCGTCGGCCGGGAAGTCGACCTCCAGGACCCCTACGACAACGCGGACCTGGGGGCGGCCATCCTGAAGGCGAATCTCGAAGCCTACGGCTCGAAGGAAAGGGCGCTCGCCGCCTACTACCAGGGAGCGTCCAGCCTGGAGCAGGACGGACCCTACCCGGACACCCAGCAGTACGTCCAGGGCATCCTGGCGCTGGCGGCCCAGATCGCCGCTGGACACCTGCCCCGCTGACCGCTAGCGAACATCTGTTCTATGATGGGAAACCTGATGGCGGCGCGCGAGTATCAGGAGATCCACTGCAAGAGCGCCCTGAACCGGGTCCAGCACATGGGCTTCCGCTGGTCGCTCAATCCCTACCAGGGATGCGTGCACGCCTGCGTCTACTGTTTTGCCCGGGCCCACGCCAGGCTCGCCGACCGCGACTGGGGAACCGGATTCTCGAGCCGGATCGGCGTCAAGCTCAACGTCGCCGAGGTGCTCCGGGCGGAGCTATCCAGCCGCTCCTGGAAGCGGGAGACGGTGGCCTTCGGGACGGCGACCGATCCCTATCAGCCGGCCGAGGGGAGGTACAGGCTGACCAGGAGCTGCCTTCTCGCGCTGAGTGACTTCCGGACGCCGGTGGGACTCATCACCAAGGGGACGCTGATCCTGCGCGACGTCGACGTCCTGGTCGAGCTCGCGCGGCGTGCGTCTCTCACCGTCACCTTCAGCGTTCCCACGGTCGACGAGGAGGTCTGGGCGAAGACTGAGCCGGGCACGCCTCCCCCGCGCCAGCGCCTGCGCGTGCTCCGCCGCCTGGTCGACGCCGGAATCGAAGCCGGCGTGGGGATGGCGCCCATCCTTCCCGGGCTGAGCGACGCCCCGGCCCGGCTGGAGGCCACGGTGGCGGCAGCGGCGGAGTCCGGGGCCTGCTTCCTCTGGGCCAACCTGGTCTACCTCAAGCCCGGCACCAGGGAACACTACCTGGCCTTCCTGGCCCGCGAGTATCCTCAGCTGCTGCCCCGCTACGCCGACCTCTTTCCGGGGGCCTCCGCGTACGCCCCCGCCGCCGCCAAGGACTCCATCGCGGCCGCGGTCGGCCGCCTGCGCTCACGGCACGGAGTCGGGGACCGGCGCGCTCTGCGGCTGGCGCCGCCCCCCGAGCCCGCCCAGCTTTCGCTCCTCGCCTGACCAGACTGACCCACTCCCGCCTGACCCCCTTGATTGACAGCCACGCCCGGGTGGTCTACCGTGGCGACGAGTGCTCGGCTGGCTGACTCGACTGTTCGGCAAGCGTGCTCCGGCTGAGAGCGCGGCCCCGCCCGTGGCAACGGTCGATCTCTCCTCCGGGAGCCGGCCCCAGAGCGCCGGCTCCGAAGCCGTGGCAGAGGGCCGGCAAGGAACGCCCTCGCCCACCGCCGCACCTGCCGGGACCGCACCCGCCGTGGCCGAGCCCAGAGAGGTCTGCCCCACCTGCGGCAAGACGAGCGTATTCGCCGGACCGCCGGGCCACCGCTACTGCATGCACTGCGCCCTGCGCGAGGAGCTCTTCGACGCCAGCGCCGCCGCTCACCAGTAGCTCCAGGCGCGGCTGATGATCGCCCACCCCATCCTCTGGGACAGCGGCGTCTTCTTTCCCGGCCTTCAGCTCTGGCTCGATCCCAGGCTGCCCCGGCCGCGGGCGGTGGTCAGCCACGCCCACAGCGACCACGTCGCCCTCCATCCGGTCGGCTTCATGACGCCGGCGACCGGCCGGCTGATCAGCCACCGGCGAACCGTGATCGGCAGGGTGCACGCGCTACCTTACGGGACGCCTTTGAGCCTGGGCGGGGCGCGACTGACGCTGCACCCGGCGGGCCACGTGCTGGGTTCGGCGCAGACCCTGCTCGAGACCGACTTCGGCAGAGTCCTCTACACCGGCGACCTGAAGGTACGGGCGGGGCTGACCGCCGCCCCGGCCAGCGTGGTGCCGGCGGACGTACTGGTGCTGGAGAGCACCTTCGGCAAGCCGCGCTACCGGTTCCCCGATTCCGGCGAGGTGGTCGACGCCGTGGTCCGCTGGTGCGCCCGGGTCCAGGCGGACGGCGCGACTCCTGTGCTCCTCGGCTACTCGCTGGGAAAAGGGCAGGAGGTTCTGGCTGCGCTCGCAGGAGCGGGATTCAGGCTGGTCCTGCACCCCGTCCTCCACGCCGTCACCGAGGTCTATCGGGAGCTGGGCTGCTCTCTCCCCGACTATCAGCGTCTGGATCGGGAAGCGCCGGCCGAGGGAGTCGTGATCATGCCGCCCCAGGCCCGACGCGCCGTGGGCCTCAGGCTGGGCAGCCATCGAGTCGCGGCCCTGACCGGGTGGGCGATGGACGCGAGCCTGAAGGACCGGCTTCAGGTCGACGCCGTCTTCCCCCTCTCCGACCACGCGGACTTCGACGAGCTCTGCCAGTACGCCGAGGCGGTCGGACCTCAGATGACCTACACGGTGCTCGGCTTCGACGAGGACCTGGCGCTGGCGCTGCGCCGTCGCCGCCCCGCTGCGGCAGCCGCAGCAGCTATCACTGTTCTGACGGGGCTCAATGGCGGCTCACGGGATCAGTACTTATGCGCGCCGATGCGCCGTCCAGGGCTCCGCGGCGCCCTCGCTGCCACACAAAGTGGCTCGCTCGGTGGCTCGCGCCTCGCCCATACGGCGCCGGCGCTTACGCGCGAAAGCGCGACTCGCCCTACGGGCTCGTAGCGGCGTCTCGCTCGTAAAGGCCCGGCGCAAAAGAAAAAGGAGAGAGGCCGGCCTCTCTCCCGTACCGCAGTCTGTTCGGACTAGCGGCTCTTGCGGGTCGACTTCTTGGCCTTCTTGGTGGCCTTCTTCCTGGTCGCCATGCGTCACCTCCTTATCGTGAGCGGCGGACCGCGGCGCACCCTCGAGTGCGCTTACTGCGATAACGCTCGGTGAAAAGTGATCTTGCAGGATCGATCGAAAAGCGGCTATCCAGTCATGAAGGCGCGGATGGTGAGCGCGGCCATGATCAGCCCGACGATGCCGTAGACGAGCGGCTCGCGGCGGCGGTTCTGGCCCACGTAGCTGGCCGCGACCGGGAGGGCGATCACGAGCAGGACACCGTAGAGCACGTGCAGGCTGTCCTTCAGGTGGTGGCCGGTGGCCAGCAGCAGGAGGCCCCACAGCCCCTGGACGACGAAGAGGATGGCGGTGAGAACGAGAGTCGACCGGAGTCCGCCGCTGGCCGTTCCCCTGCGCAGGTAGGTGAAAAGCCCCCATCCGGCGACGATCAGGCTGATCAGCAGTCCCGCCCGAAACAGGTTGACGTGGACCAGCAGCAGCGGGTCCTGGACCAGGTTCACCGGCTCACCTCCAGCGCCCCTACCGCTGTGGCGGCCCAGCGGGCCTGCATCCCCTCCGCGTCCCCCCGCGCGGCGCCAAGGCCGGTGGCGGCGGCAAGCGCAGCCAGGAGCAGGGCAGGCGGCAGGAGGATGAGCAGGGCCAGCCGTATGCTGTGCAAGCCGTCAGACACCGCCCCGATCAAAAAGGGCGAGTAGGAGTCGCCGAAGAGATGTTCGACCAGCAGCGCCAGGGTCACGCCGCTGGCACGTAGGGTGGGCACCACCACGTCCTGCTTGATGGCCGTGAAGGGCCCGCTGTAGAGCGAGAGGGCGATAACCCCCAGGAGCAGCGCCGGGGCGAAGAGGGCCAGTGACGAGACCGAGAGCGCCACGACCACCAGGACCGCGCCGGCGCCGAAGCCGATCATCCCGATCTCCAGGTTTCCCCGGGGACCGGCGCTGCGGATGCGCCGGTCGGCGAGCCAGCCGCCCGCCAGGCAGCCGATCAGCCCGCCCACCACCAGGATTCCTCCCGCGATGGTGCCGGCGGCCCCGGTCCCGATCTCGAAGGAGCGGCTCAGGTAGGTGGGAAGCCAGGCGGCAGAGCCCGCCAGCACGAAAAAGAGGATGGTCTCCGAAGCGATGGTGGCCCGCAGCGTCCTGATCCGGGCCAGGGAGCGGAAGTCGGCGACGGTCACCCGGCGGATCGCGCCCGCCTTTCCGCCGCCGGCCTCCGCGGCGCCGCGCACCGGCTCCCGCAGCCGGAAGGCGAGCAGACCCAGGATCAGCCCGGGGACGGCGGTCAGGTAGAAGGCCGGACGCCAGCCCAGCCGGCTCGCGATCAGCCCGCCGCCGGAAAAGCCCACCGCGATGCCGAGGTAGCTGCCCGCGCTCCAGATCGACATGGCGCGGCCGCGGGTCTGCTGCGGGAAGTAATCGCCGAGCAGGGAAGTCCCGGCCGGGAAGTAGCCCGCCTCTCCGACGCCGAGCAGCGCCCTGGCGGCAAAGAGCTGGGTGAAGCTGCGGGCCAGCCCCGTGAACAGGGTGGCGACGCTCCAGATGCAGACGCCGACACCGATCACGTTGCGGCGAATTCCCCGGTCGCCCCAGATCCCGAAGGGAAGAGCCGCGATGGCGTAGACCAGCAGAAAAGCAGTGGTCAGCGCGCCGAAACCCGCGTCCGACAGGTGGAACTCGTGCTCGATGGGGATGGCGACCGACGGCAGGACGTAGCGGTCGACGTAATTGAGGAAGACGATCCCGACCATCACCGCCAGCGCGTAGCGCGGGTAGCCCTTCGGCATGGTGACCTTCAGAGCTCCAGCTTGAGGAGCCGGGCCGCGTTCTCGCGCACGATCTTCACCTTGGCCTCAGGACTGAGCCCGATCGTCTCGAGCTCCTCCAGGACCCGCGCCGGCGCGATGAAGGGGTAGTCGCTGCCGAAGAGAGCCTGGTCCTGCAGGCGCCCGCCTATCTCGCGCACCAGCTCCGGAGGGTAGTAGCGCGGCGACCAGCCGCTGAGCTCGATGAAGAGGTTGCGCTTGTGCAGCGCCATCGCGATCAGCTCCAGATGCCAGGGCCAGCCGAAATGGGCGGCGATGACCGTGAGCTCGGGGAAACGCGCCGCGACCGCGTCGAGATGGATCGGCCGCGAGGGGTCGAGCCGGATGCCCTGCCCGCCCGCCGTCCCGGCGCCGATGCCGCTCGTCCCGGTGTGGAAGAGGCAGGGAACGCCGAGCTCGCTGGCCTTGGCCCAGAGCGGGAAGTGCCGCTCATCGCTCGGGTAAAAGTCCTGCATCGAGGGGTGGAACTTGGCGCCGATCGCACCCAGCTCCTTGACCGCCCGCTCCAGCTCCTCCACCGCCGCCTGCCCCTTCCAGGGATCGATGCCGGCGAAGAATGCGAATCGCCTCGGATGCCGGCGCACGACGGCGCTGACCACTTCGTTGCGCAGCGGCGGCCGCCCGGTGGCCGTCTCCGCGTCCCAGCCCAGGAGGATGCCGAAGACGCCTTCCTGCGCGTACTCGACCGCGATCTCGTCGGCGCTCTTCTCCCGGATCCGGCTGCGGAAATACCGCTCGGCCGGCTCCCGATAGGGCCCCAGGCTTCCATCCAGCCAGTCTGCGATCGGCAGGTGGACGTGGAGGTCGACGGCCTTGACGGGCACTCAGGGCATCGGGAGTGGAGCGCGAACCACGATCGCGGCGTCTCCGACCGCGATGGCTCCGCCTTCGACGACGCGTGAGTTCATGCCTCTGCGGCCATTGAGCTCATCCCGCAGGCCGGGCCGGATCTCGTCCATGCGAAAGCACGGCTCGCACGCAGACGTGATCTCGAGCACCGCCTGGTCTCCGATCCGGAGCCGCGTTCCCGGGACAAGGCTCATCACGTCCAGTCCCTCCACGGTCAGGTTCTCCTTGACGGTCCCAGGGGCCAGCCCCAGCACGTCGAGCGTCTCCTTGTCGATGATCAGCACCTGGCGCCTGGAGGCTGAGCCCGCGTGCTTGTCGCCGCTCAGCCCGACGCCCGTCTCGAGCAGCGCCGATCTCACGTCGAGCATCGGCTGCCGATGCCCCGGGCAGAGCTGGATCGCGGCCAGGCGAGCTTGCATGCCGACAAGGATACGGGAGCGCGGCCGGCCGGTACCATGGCGCTTATGGCCGGCGAACGCATCGAACGGGACTCGATGGGAGAGCTGGCCGTTCCCGAGACCGCCTATTACGGAGCCAGCACGGAGCGCGCGCGCCGCAACTTTCCGATCAGCGACCTGCGGCTGCCTCGCCGCTTCATCCGCGCCCTGGCCCAGATCAAAGGCGCGGCCGCGATCGTGAACGCCGAGCTCGGCCTGCTCGATGCAGGCCTGGCCAACGCCATCCTGCGGGCCTGCGAAGAGGTGGAGGGCGGCGGGCTCGACCAGCACTTCGTGGTCGACGTTTTCCAGACCGGCTCGGGCACGTCGACCAACATGAACGCCAACGAGGTCATCGCCAATCGGGCCAACGAGCTCCTGGGCGGAGCTCGGGGGGTAAAGAGCCCGGTCCATCCCAACGATCACGTCAACCTCTGCCAGTCGAGCAACGACGTGATTCCGACCGCGATTCAGCTCTCGGCCCTTCACGCGATCCATGAGGAGCTGATCCCGGCGCTGGACCTGCTCCGACAGGCGCTCTCGGCCAAGGCTAAGGAATGGATGCCGGTGATCAAGACCGGGCGCACCCACCTGCAGGATGCGACCCCGATCCGGCTCGGCCAGGAGTTCACCGGGTACGCCGGGCAGGTGGAGCGCGGCATCCGGAGGGTGGAGGGCGCGGGGCTCGAATTTGCCGAGCTGCCATTGGGCGGGACGGCGGTCGGGACCGGCATCAACACCCACCCGGAGTTCGCGGGCCGGGTCTGCCGGCATCTGTCCCGCACGACCGGCGTCGCCGTTCATGAGACCGACAACCACTTCCAGGCGCAGGCCACTCTGGACGCGGTGCTGGCCGGCGCCGGCGCCCTGCGCACCGTTGCCGTCAGCCTCTACAAGATCGCCAACGACGTGCGCTGGCTCGCCTCGGGACCTCGCGCGGGGCTGGGAGAGCTGGCTCTCCCTGAAGTCCAGCCGGGCAGCTCGATCATGCCCGGCAAGGTGAATCCGGTGATCGTCGAGTCCCTGACCATGGCCGTCGCCCAGGTGCTCGGCAACGACCTGACGATCGCGGTCGCGGCCCAATCCGGCAGCGTCTTCGAGCTCAACCTGATGATGCCCGTCGCCGCCTACGACCTGCTCCAATCGATCGCCCTGCTGGCGGGCTCGGCGCGGAATTTCGCCGAGCAGTGCGTCAGGGGCCTGCGCGCCACCGAGCAGGGACCGGCGATGGTGGAACGCGGCCTGATGCTCGCCACCGCCCTCGCGCCGGCGCTCGGCTATGACCGGGCGGCGGCGATCGCCAGGGAGGCGCTCTCGACCGGACTCACCATCCGCGAGATCGCGGCGCAGCGATCGGGACTCTCATCGGAGGAGCTGGACCGGCTCCTCGACCCGGCCCGCATGACCGAGCCGGGGCTCAGCGGCGGCAAGCCGGGCGGCGCCTAGCGGGCAGCCTCGGCCAGCGCCTCCAGCGCCTCCAACTCCGATGCGGGATCGGGCGCATGGAGGCGGGCGAGGAGCGTGGTCACTCCCGCCGCCCGGTAGCCGGCGAGGCGCTCGCGGACGTGCTGGCGCGGCCCGGCGAGGGCGATGGCGTCCACCAGCGCGTCCGGAACCCGGCTGATGGCCTCCAGCTTGCGCCCGCTGAGGTACAGCTCCTGGATCTCGATCGCCTCCCTCTCGAAGCCATAGCGGCGCACGGTCTGGTTGTAGAAGTTGCGCGCGACTGAGCCCATGCCGCCCACATAGAGAGCGGCCCACGGTCGCAGCGCCTGGCGGGCCGCGGCCTGGTCCTCGCCGATCGAGACCGGCACGCTGGGGGCGATCTCGAGCGCGGCCCCGCTCCGCCCCCCCGCCCGCCGGCCGGCCTCGAGATCCTCGAGGAAGACCCGGACGTGCTCGGGCGAGAAGACGGTCGGGATCCATCCCTCTGCCAGCTCCCCCGCCAGGCGGACGCCGCCGGGGGTCAGCGTCGCCAGGTAGACGGGGATGGCGGGCCTTGGCGGATGGGCCATGAGCTTCAGCCCCTGGTCGATCTGGAAGACCTCTCCCTGGTAGCGGAGCGGCTCCCGACGGACCACGCGGCGCACCACCTCGACCGTCTCCCGCATCCGCCGCAGCGGATGCTCGTAGGCCACCCCGTGCCAGCCGGCCACGACCTGGTGGCCGGAGGTTCCCAGGCCGAGAGAGAAGCGGCCGTTCGACAGCTGGTCGAGGGTGACCGCGGTCTGCGCCAGCAGCGCGGGCGTGCGGCTGAAGACGTTTACGATCCCAGACCCCAGCCCGATCCGCTCGGTCCGGGCCGCGAGCGCACCCAGGATCGAGACCGCGTCGGTGCCGTAAGCTTCCGGCACCCAGGCAGAGGCGTAGCCGAGCTGCTCGGCCCGCCGGGTCAGTGAGACGACGCGATCGAGGTCGACGCCGGCCTCGGTCGGCAGGAAGAGTCCGAGCTTCAGTAGGTCACCGCGGCCTCGTAGGTGTCGGTGTCGCCAAAACTCGAAGGACAGGCCTTGTTCGGATTGGGGGCGACCGCTTTCTTCGAGCCGGCGTAGACCGCGGCCTGGTAGCTGGAGACCGCCTGGCAGAGCGCGGCGTTGCGCGAGTCGGTCCAGACCACGTAGGCGGCCGACTTACCGGCGACGATCCCGATGTAGTCGCCGATGAACTGCTCCTGCAGGTTGTTGTAGGCGGAAGCCTGTGGGTTGGACGAGGACGTGCTGACGCGGACCGGTGCCGTGAAGCTGGCGCCGGCATCGCGGGACTCGACGTAGTAGGCGTCGTAGACCTGGACGCCGGTCTGCCAGAGGTTCGCGTTCGAGGGCGCGGTGAGCGCGTCGAAGGCGACGCTAACGATCCCGGAAGGCGAAACGCCGACCGCGGGGAAGAAGGCATTCCGGCCGGCGACCGCCGCGATCACCCCCAGCGACGTCCAGTGAAGGCCGTCGCCGGAGACCGCAGCCTTGACGTCGCCAGACCCGCTGCCGCCCGCGAAGTCGCACCAGACGACGTAGACCCGGTTGCTGCTCGGGTCGGCGGCGGGATGCGGGTAGCAGTCGACCCGGGCGCTCATGCCCGGGACCCGGTTGAAGAGATCGACCACGTCGAAGGGAGTCCCGCGCACGGGATAGTCGGTCACCGCCGAGATGGTGGTCGGAGCGCTGAATGTCTGGCCGCCGTCAGAAGAGGTGGCGACCACCTGAAGCGTGGCGGTCTTCGGCGTGTCCTCGGACTCGGACCAGAACACCTCGACCGTCCCGTTGGAGGCCACCGCCATCTGGCCCGTCTCCCGGAAGCCCTGGGACGCGTTGCTGGCGGCGGCGCTGACCTGCACCGGCGCCGTGAAGCTCAGCCCCTGGTCCGTCGAGTGGGCCACGTAGAGCTTGACGTTGCCGTTTCCGGCGCAGCTGGCGCAGAAGACGGCCCAGAATACGTAGACCCGTCCGTAGAAGGGGCTGGACGGGTTCTTGTTGTCGACGGCGATCCACTCGTGGTCGTCGAACGCCGACTTGGGGGCGGCCGCGACCTGGACCGGAGCCTGCCAGGAGGCCCCGTCGTCGTAAGAACGGGCCACCCCGAGCGCCTCACTGAAGTGGAGGTCGAGATCGAGGGGATCTTCCAGGCCGGCATAGTAGATGACGGTGCCGCACGAGTAGCTGAAGCGGCCGTCGGCGCAAAGCCCTGGACCGTTGTCCAGGCTGGGGTCGCCGCCCGAGTAGCGGCCGGGCGTACCCGGGAGGACGCCACCGGTCCAGGTAGCGCCGTTGTCGGTCGAACGGTAGTAGCCTGACACACCGACTCCCCGGACGAAGGGACAGGGACTGCTCAGCGGCGCGGTCGTCCCTGGACACGGCCCCTCTCCGATCTCGTCGTTGGCGCCAGCGACCAGCACCCCGGTGATCGGATCGCGGGTGATGGCGTTCTCGTTCTGCTTGCTGCTGGAGAAAGGAAGGTTGTGGTCCTGGTCGACCAGGTTGTTCGAGCCGGGCTGCGGTCCGGGCGCCAGCTTTGCCGCGCTCCCTGAGAGCGGCTGGGCCAGCGAGAGCGCCAGGGCGGCGGCCACGATCGAGCAGGAAAGCAGGCGGCGTCTGGACACGGTTCCCTCCCTTTGGACCGCGGTCCGGCGGCTTGCCGAAATTGTAAAGTCCGGCAAAGATTTCGACAAGGGCCACGGGTCGCCGGCGTCAGTCCGCCTCGATCAGCCCCTTGCGGATGGCGTACTTGACCAGCTCCGTCCGGTCGTGCATCCGCAGCTTCTTCATGATGTGGTCGCGGTGGGTCTGGACCGTCTTGATGGAGAGGAAGAGAGTCTCCGCGATCTGGCGGTTGGTACGCCCCTCTGCGACCAGGCGCAGGACCTCCCGCTCGCGGTCGCTGAGCGGCTCGAAGGTCTCCCGGCCGGGGGCCCTCTGGAGGTAGTCGGAGACGAGCAGCCGGGCCACCGAGGGGTAGAGGTACGGCTCTCCCCGGCTGGCCGCCTCGATGGCCGCGATCAGGTCGCTGGCGGCCGCCTTCTTGAGCACGTAGCCGACCGCGCCAGCCTTGAGCGTCTGGAAGAAGTACTCCTCGTTGTCGTGGGCGGTGAGGATCAGGACCTGGGCCTGGGGGCAAAGGCGCCGGATCTCTCGGGTCGCGTCGATGCCGGACATGCCGGGCATGGCCACGTCGACCACCGCCACGTCGGGGCAGCCCTGGCGGGCCAGGTGGATGGCTTCGCGCCCGTCGGTGGCTTCGGCGATCACCTGGATGTCGCTGCGCCCCTCGATGACCGCGCGGATCCCGGCCCGGACCAGGTTGTGGTCCTCGACCAGCATCACCCGGATCGGCCGGCGCTCAGCGGCCATCGGTATCGTGGATGGGAAGCTCGGCGACGACCTCGGTGCCGCGCTGGGAAGCGGAGCGCACCTCGAGCGTCCCGTGCAGCAGCGATGCCCGCTCACGCATGCCGAAAAGGCCCAGACCGACCCGGCCCGCTTCCTGCCGGTCGGGGACGGAGCCCGGGTCGAAGCCGACGCCGTCGTCGCGGACGCGGAGCTGGACGCGGTCCCGTTCCAGGCAGCGCAGGTCGATCTCGATCAAGCTGGCCCGCGCGTACTTGTTGGCGTTGGTGACCGCCTCCTGGGCGATGCGGTAGAGCGCCGTTTCGATCGGCGCGGGGAACCGGTCGCGAACCCCGTCGGTCTGGAGCCGGACTCGGGGACCGCTGCGCTGACGGGCCAGCGTGCGCAGGGCGGGCACCAGCCCCAGGTCGTCGAGGACCGAGGGCCGCAGGTCCTGGGCCATGCGATGGACCTCCTCCAGCGTCCCCTCCAGGGTGCGCTTCACAGCCTCGAGCTGCTCCCGCGCGGTCTCGTCCGTGGTCCGCTCGCGAAGCAGATCGAGGCTGATGATCTCATGGGTCAGGGCCTGCCCGGTCTGGTCGTGGAGCTCGCGGGCGACGCGCTGCCGCTCGCGTTCCTGGGCCTGCAGGACTCGCTGCGCGGCGTCGTGCCGCTCCTGCTCGAGCCGGTCCAGCATGGAGTTGAAGACGAGCGCCATCCGCCTGACATCGGGGTCGGCGAAGTCGGCGGGCGCCCGCCGCTCGTCCAGGCCCGGCCGCACGGCGGTCATGGTCGACTCCAGCTCTCGCAGCGGCTTGAAGGCGAGCCGGAGGATGAGGAAGTTGACCACCAGGATCGCCAGCAGCCCGGCCAAGAGGAAGAGCAGCAGGTAGGGCAGGGCGTGACCGGAGACGTTCAGCATGATCAGCGGGCCGCCGACGGCGCCGACGACGATGATCGCGCTGTTGGCCACGGCAACTTTCTCGAAAGTGCTGAGCGCACGGTGCCACCGACGCGGGTCGAGGTAACGGCCCACAGCCAAATTCTAGGGTTGGCGTTGCGGGAGAATGAGACGGTGCCATCCCGCAGCTTCGAGTTCGGACGGGTGACGCGGATCGCGGCCGGCGCCGTCGGCCCGCCGGGCGAGCGCAGCTTTTTCCTGCAGCTGCGGTCGGGCGCCGAGATGATCACCCTGGCGATGGAGAAGCAGCAGCTCCTCGTGCTGGCGCAGCGCCTGCAGCAGCTGCTGGCCGCCGTCGCCGCCGGCCGGGTGAAGACCGCCGAGCTGGCCCTGGAGGAGCCGATCGAATCCGCCTGGCGGATCGGCTCCATGACCCTCGATTACGACGACGGCGAGCGGGTTTTCGACGTCCGCCTGGTCGAGCTGGCGGCTGAAGGCGAGGAACCCGCCACCGGCCGCTTCCAGGCCGGACCCGAGCAGATGCAGGTGCTGGCTCAGCACGCGGTCCGGGTGGTGGCGGCAGGCCGCCCGCCCTGCCCCATGTGCGGGGGCCCGATCGACCACGACGGAGGCGTCTGCCCGCGGCTCAACGGTCATCACCCGTGAGCCCGCGGGTCGCGCCCGACGAAGCCGCCGCGCTCAGCCTGCTGCGGCGGGGGACGATCGAGCCCCGCGGCCTGATGCCGGACTGTTCCAACTACACCTACCTGGCCGAGGTCTGCTCCGGCTCCGAGCGGACGCTGGCAATCTACAAGCCGGTCGGGGGTGAGATTCCGCTGGGCGACTTCCCCTCCGGCACGCTGGGGCGGCGCGAGGTCGCCGCCTACCTGCTCGATGCGGCGCTCGGCTGGAGGATCGTACCTCCCACCGTCTACCGGAGGGATGGTCCGCTGGGGCCGGGCTCGGTCCAGCAGTTCATTCATTCCGATCTCCGGCAGCACTACTTCACCCTGATGCCGGCGCGAGCAGACGATTTCAGGGTGATGGCGGCCTTCGACTGCATCGTCAACAACGCCGACCGCAAGAGCGGCCATTGCCTGCTCGACGGGCGCGGCCACGTCTGGGGGGTCGACAACGGCCTCACCTTCCATCCCCTGCCCAAGCTGCGCACCGTGATCTGGGAGTTCGCCCGGGAGGAGATCCCAGGGCGGCTGCGCGACGACGCGGCCCGGCTGGCGCGCGAGGAGATGGGTGCGCTGATCAGCCCGGCGGAGCTGCGGGCGCTCACGGCACGGGCGCGCCGGATCTCGAGCGAAGGCCGCTACCCGGAACCGGGCTCGCGCTGGGCCTATCCCTGGCCGCTGGTCTAGCGAGGGGAAGGAACCCGGCCGGATGCGACGCGTCGGTCCAGCGTCTCCGAAGGAAGATGCTCCTCGAGCCGGCGGTACCAGGCCGGAGCCGGGAGCGGTGGAGGCAGCGCGCCGGCCTCATCCCAGCCGTCCTCGGGCGGTCCTTCCGCGCCCGCCAGCAGGCGCCAGAGGATGACGAAGGTCAGCCCCACCAGGATCGCCTTGGTGGTCCCGAACAGCACCAGCCCCGCCAGCTGCTGGTCGGCGAGGGGGGTCAGGCCGAAAGCGCCGGTCGGCTGCGCTCCCGGGTACAGGAGGTGCCGGGAGAAGGCCAGGATGACCCCCGGAATGGTCACCGGGACGCCCGCGATCAGCAGGTATCCGATCCTGGCGATGGGGCTGATGCCGCCCTGCGATTGAGGCCGCAGGACCGGCCACCAGAAGAGGAGAGCGACGAAAAGAAAGGCCGCCAGGGTCAGGGTCGACAGAGTCCATGACCGCGTGGCCGCTAAGACGACCGGGGGCGACTGGACGGCGATCAGCGTCCCGGTCAGGGCCGGGAGTCCGATCGCCGGTGTGCCCAGCGGGCCCGCCCGATGCCAGCCTCCACGGCCCAGCGCCAGGACCAGCAGCGGAGCCAGCCCGCCCAGGATCAGCATCTCCACCACGACCCGGAGCAGCAGGGTCATGGCCTTATTTTGGGGCCGTGACGGGGTCCGCCGCATACGTGGCGTAGAGCTGCTCGATGAAGCCGGCGAAGAAGTCGGCCAGCGCGGGACTGCGGAGCTCGAGCAGGTTCTCGGCGTTCTCCTCGCCGCTGTGGGACAGGTTGTAGCTCCCGGTCAGCACCACGTCGTCGACCACCGTGACCTTGGCGTGCATGTAGTCGTGCACGCTGCCGGGCGCGTAGGGGGTCGTGACCTTGGAGGCGAAGCGCAATCCTTCCGACGCGCCCCGAAAGGCCGGCGCCTTCCAGCCGGCGTGGGGGTTGACGCTCCACTGCGCCATCACCTCCGCCATCTGGGTCCGGTCGTAGACGCCGAGGAAGTCGGCGTGAGGATGGGCGGCCATCTCGGCCAGGGTTCCCAGGATGGGGCCGTCGGTGATCACCGGGGAGCAGAGCCGGATCCGGCGCCGGGCGTGGGCCAGCCGGTCGGCAATCAGCAGGGCCATGCGCCGGCCCCGCCCGGGAGAGAAGTAGACCCTGGCCCGTACCGGGCCGCGCTGGTCCAGGACCTCCACCGGGGCCAGGTCGTACTTGCCGGAAAGCTCCACCCTTCCCGTCGACCAGATCTCCTCGAAGTTCCGCCTGTACTCAGCCGCCAGCGCCTGCGAGCGGATGCGCAGGATCACGTTCTCCTCTTTAGTCCAGGAGTCGTTGGTCCAGTTGGTCGACCCGGTCCAGACGGCGGCGCCTGGAGTCTGCGCGTCTTTGACCACGTATTTGTGATGCATCAAGGCGGGCACACCGGCGATCGGCCTCACCGGTATGCCGAGGGAGGCGATGAAGGCCGTGTCCGGCTGGGCCGGGGGCGGCACGGGGAGGGGATCGGGGAAGTCGACGTTGTAGGCCAGGCGGACGGCGACTCCACGGCCCGCCGCCGCCTGGATCGCAGCCTTCGCCGCCTCGGCCGCCGGACCCGTGAGGTTGAGGTCGTAGATGGCGATCTCGAGCGTCGCCGCGGCGTCGCCCAGGAAGGCGGCCAGCTCCCCCGCTACCGCCTCAGCGCTCTGCCCGCCGTCCCGGAGCAGGCTGACCTCCAGGCTGGACCCGGTCATCGCCGTCCCGAAGGCGGGGTCCGCGGGCGGCGCGCGGCGGGCGCCGCCTTCAGCTTGCGCTCGAAAAAGCGCTCGATCACCTCGCAGGCGTGCTCGGGCTCGTCGGTTACGACCAGCAGCTCCAGGTCAGGGGCCGCGACCTTCCCCTCTGCGAGGAGGACGTCGTGGATCCACTGCCGCAGGCCCTGCCAGTAGGCCGAGCCGAAGAGGATGACCGGAAAGTGGGTGATCCGCCCGGTCTGGATCAGGGTCAGGGCCTCGAAGAGCTCGTCGAGGGTCCCGAAGCCGCCGGGGAAGATCACGAAGGCCTCCGCGTACTTGACGAACATCATCTTGCGGACGAAGAAGTAGTGGAACTCTATTCCCAGGTCGACGTACTGGTTGAAGGCCTGCTCGAAGGGCAGCTCGATGTTGCACCCGACCGAAAGCCCCCCTCCCTCGCGGGCGCCGCGGTTGGCAGCCTCCATGATGCCGGGTCCACCTCCGGTAATGACGGCGAAGCCGCGCCCGGCCAGCAGCGCGCTCAGCCGTCGCGCCTGCGCGTACATGGGATCGGCGTCGGTGATCCGGGCCGAGCCGAAGATGCTGACCGCGCGCCCGACCCGGGCCAGGGCATCGAACCCCTCCACGAACTCGGCCATGATCCGCAGCACCCGCCACTGGTCGGTGCGCAGCGGGTCATCGATGGGAGCCGCCTCCAGCAGCCGCCGGTCGGCTGTCTCGCGCGCCGCTCCGCCGCCGATCAGGAGGCGCCCGGCCCGCCGGCGATCCCCCTCCCTCACCCGACCGCGCCGGTCAGCCGCCCGCGCGTCATTCCGAGACGGCCTGGTCACCGATCGCCAGCGCGCCATCGATGATTGCGAAACCCTCTGCCAGCTCGCTCTCGGTGATGCACAGCGGAGGGTTGGTCATGATCGTGTGCCAGCGAAGAAAGGTGTAGAGGCCGTGCTCGCGAAGGTAGGCGCCGATGGCCTTCATCTCCGGCGACGTCCCGTTGAAGGGAGCGAGCGGCTCCATCGTGCTGCGGCTGCGCACAAGCTCCAGGATGCCGAAGAGCCCGATGTTGCGGGTAAGTCCGACGCAGGGGTGCTTGCGCTGCAGCTCCTGGTGATGGCGGCGCATGACCTGATCCAGACGGCGGGCATTGCCGATCATGTCGTCCTCCTCGTAGGCCTGGATCGTGCCCAGCGCCGCGGCGCAACCCAGCGGATGGCTGTTGTAGGTCAGCCCGCCCCAGAAGGTATGCGAATCGAAGTACCCGGCCACCGACTTGCGCAGGGCGACCGCGCCCAGCGGCACGGCGCTGCTGGTAAAACCCTTGGCCATGGTCAGGATGTCCGGAACCACCTGCAAGTGATCGACCGCGAACCATTTCCCGGTCCGGCCGAAACCCGCCATGATCTCATCGCAGACCATCAGGATGCCGTAGCGGTCGCAGAGGGAGCGCACGCCCTGGAGGTATCCATCGGGCGGGATCAGGACGCCGTTGGTCCCGGTCACGGTCTCCAGGACGAAGGCGGCGATGGTCGAGGGGCCCTCCAGCTGGATCGTCTCCTCGAGGTAGCGGAGCGCCTGCTCGGCGGAGTCGATCTCCCGCTGCGGCCCGTGGTAGGGATCGAGCACGTGGACGTATCCCGAGAGCCCGCCCTCGTTGGGCCAGCGCCGGGGATCGCCCGTCATCCCGATGCCGGCCCCGGTCGCCCCGTGGTAGGAGCGGTATCGGGAGACGATCTTCTGCCGGCCGGTGACGGCACGGGCGATCTTGACCGCGTTCTCGTTGGCCTCGGCGCCGCCCAGGGTGAAGAAGACCTTGTCCAGGTCGCCGGGCAGCAGCTCCACCAGCTTGCGGCCGAGCAGGGCGCGCGGCTCGTGGGCCATGAAGGGATTGGCGTAGGCCAGCTTCTCCGCCTGCCGCTGGATGGCCTCGACCACTCGCGGGTGGCCGTGGCCGGCGTTGACGCTCATCAGCTGGCTGTTGAAGTCGATATAGCGCTTGCCGTCGGTGCTGTAGAAATAGACTCCGCGGGCGTGATCCACGGGGATGGGGTCGGCCGCCGACTGCGCCATCCAGTCGTAGAGCGTGTAGCGGCGGCAGAGGGCGACGATCTCTTCCGCGCTCAGAACGCGGCCGGCCTCCGCCCTTACAGCCATCGGCTCGTGACGACTTTGTGGCGCGTGTAGAAGCGCACGCCGTCCATACCGGTGGCGTGCAGGTCGCCGAAGAACGAATTCTTCCAACCGGTGAAGGGGAAGAAGGCCATGGGCGCGGCGACCCCGATGTTGATCCCCAGCATTCCGGCCTGGGCCCGCCGCTTGAATTCCCGCGCGTTCTTGCCCGAGGTTGTGAAGATCGACGCCATGTTGCCGTAGGGGCTGGAGTTGAGCAGCTTCAAAGCCTCGTCGATGTCGGAGGCCCGCATCACGGAGAGGATCGGACCGAACAGCTCCTCCTTCCAGATCCGCATCCGCGGCGTGACCCGGTCGAAGACGGTGGGGGCCAGGAAGAAGCCGTCGCTCGAGCCCAGCTCGCGGCCGTCCGCGACCAGCTGGGCGCCCTCCGTCTGGGCCTCGTCGATGTACTCGATGAGCCGGCGTTTGCGCTCGCCCCGGATCACGGGGCCCATGGTCGTGGCGGCATCGGTTCCCGGTCCGACCTTGACCTGGCGCGCCTGGGCCGCCAGCTCCCGAACCAGCGCGTCGCCGATCTTGCCCACGCCCACGGCCACGCTGCCGGCGAGGCAGCGCTGGCCGGCGTTGCCGAAGGCCGAGGAGATGACGTGCGGAGCGGACAGCTCCAGGTCGGCGTCGTCCATCACCAGGATGTGGTTCTTGGCGCCGCCCAGGGCCTGGACCCGCTTCCCGCGCCCGGCGGCCGTGGCATAGACGTGGGCCGCCACCGTGGCCGAGCCCACGAAGGAGACCGCCGCCACGTCGGGATGGGCCAGAAGTTGATTGACGGCGTCACTGGCGCCGTGGACCACGTTGAAGACGCCCGCCGGCAGTCCCGCCTCCTGCAGCAGCTCCGCGATCCGGATGGCGCTGAGGGGGGTGAGCTGGGAGGGCTTGAGGACGAAGGTATTGCCGCAGGCCAGGGCCACCGGAATCATCCAGAGCGGCACCATGTTGGGGAAGTTGAAGGGCGTGATGCCCGCCACCACGCCGACCGGAAAGCGGGTCAGCTCCTCGTCGATCCCCCTGGCGATCTGGTCCAGGTTCTGCCCCATCATCAAGGTGGGAGCGCCGCAGGCGAAATCGATGACCTCGATCGCCCGCTTGACCTCGCCGCGCGACTCCTCGAGGGTCTTGCCGTTCTCCTCGGTCACAATCGCGGACAGCTCCTCGAGGTGCCGGTCGAAGAGCGCCTTGAACCGGAACAGCACCTGGGAGCGTTCCGGCACCGGCGTCTCGCTCCAGCCCGCAAAGGCCTCGAGCGCGGCGGCGACCGCCTGGTCGATCTCCCCGGCCGAAGAGTAGGGGAGGCTGGCGATCGCCTGTCCCGTCGCGGGATTGGGGATGGGATCCGTCCGCTCACTCCGCGACTCACGAAACTCGCCGCCGATGAAGCTCCTGACGGTCTTGAGCGCGATCATGCCCTGGCCGTGGCCGGACTGGGCTCGGGCGCGGCCACGCCATGGAACGGCGCCCGGCGCAGGAACCTGCCGGCGCCCTTGCGGCCGTGGAACTGGCCGTCACGCACCAGCACCGTGCCGCGCTGGATCACGACCTCGGGCAGGCCTCTGACCGTCATGCCTTCATAGCAACTGTAGTCCACGTTCATGTGGTGGCTCTTCGCCGACAGCGTCCGCTCCAGGTTGGGATTGAAGATCACGATGTCGGCGTCGCTCCCGGGCGCGATCGTACCCTTGCGCGGAAAGAGCCCGAACATCTTCGCCGGCGTGGTCGCGACCAGCTCGACGAACCGGTTGAGCGTGATCCGGCCGCTGTTGACCCCACCGTGGAAGATGAGCGTGAAGCGATCCTCGACCCCGGGCAGCCCGTTCGGAATCTTCGAGAAGTCGCCCCGCCCCAGATCCTTCTGGCCCTTGAAGTGGAAGGGGCAGTGATCGGTGGCGACCAGCTGCAGGTCATCCTGGACCAGTCCCTTCCAGAGCTCGTCCTGGTGCGGCCTGGGTCGGAGCGGCGGGGAGCAGACGTACTTGGCGCCCTCGAAGCCCGGACGGCCCAGGTCTTCCAGGCTCAGGTAAAGGTACTGGGGGCAGGTCTCGGCGAAGGCCGCAGCGCCGTCGTCGCGCGCCAGCCGAACCGCATCGAGCGCCTCTTTGGAGCTGAGGTGGACGATGTAGACGGCGACCTCCGCCAGCCGCGCCAGGGCGATGGCCCGGCCGGTGGCCTCCCCTTCCATGGTGGCCGGGCGGGTGAGCCCGTGGTTGATGGGATCGCCCTTGCCCTCGGCCAGGTAGCGCTTGACCAGGACGTCGATGGCCCCGCCGTTCTCGGCGTGCATCATGATCAGCCCGCCGTTCTCCGCGGTGCGGCTCAAGGCTCGGAAGATCGACGCGTCGTCGAGCATGAAGACGCCGGGGTAGGCCATGAACAGCTTGAAGGAAGGAACGCCCTCTTTGACCAGGGCGTCCATCTCCTCAAGAATCGAGTCGTTGACCTCGCGAACGATCATGTGGAAGCCGTAGTCGATATGAGCCTTGCCCTCGGCCTTGGCGTGCCACTGATCGAGGCCCTGGCGAAGCGACTGGCCGTAGCTCTGGACCGCGAAGTCGACGATCGTCGTGGTCCCGCCCCAGGCGGCGGCCGCCGTTCCCGTGGCGAAGTCGTCCGAGGCGAAGGTGCCCCCGAAGGGCAGTTCCATGTGGGTATGGACGTCCACCGCGCCGGGCATCACGTAGCGGCCTTCGGCCTCGATCACCTGGTCCGCGTGCGCCTCCAGGCCGTTGCCGATGGCGGCGATCCGCTCCCCGTCGATGAGCACGTCGGCCCTGGCCAGATCGCTCGCCGTCACGACCGTCCCGTTCTTGATGACGGTCTTCATGGCAGCAGCTCCACCAGCTCGTGATAGGTCTCAGGCCGCCGGTCACGGAGGAACTGCCAGGTGTTGCGAACCTCGCGGTTCATGTCCAGGTCGATCTCGCAGGTGAGCACCTCGTCTTCCGTCTCCGACGCCCGGGCGATGATCCGGCCGCGCGGATCGCAGAAGTAGCTGGATCCGTAGAACTGCGCTTCGTTGAGCGGCTTCTCGACCCCCACCCGGTTGATGGCTCCGACCCAGTAGCCATTGGCGACGGCGTGGGCAGGCTGCTCCAGCTCCCAGAGGTAGCGGGATAAGGACTTGACCGTGGCCGAAGGGTTGAAGACCAGCTCGGCGCCCTTCAGGCCGAGCGCGCGGGCGGGCTCCGGGAAGTGCCGGTCGTAGCAGATCAAGATCCCGACACGAGCGCGTCTCGAAGACCGGATAGCCGAGGTTGCCCGGCTTGAAGTAGAACTTTTCCCAGAAGCACGGACCCACGTGGGGGATGTGGGTCTTGCGGTACTTGCCCAGCACCCGGCCGTCGTTCTCGATGACGACCGCGGTGTTGTAATAGACGCCCGTCTGCGCCTCCTCATAGAAGGGCACGACCAGCACCATCTTGTGCTCGCGGGCCAGCTCCTGCATCCGGCGGACGGTCGGGCCATCGTCACGCTCGGCGGTGGCGTACCACTTGGGATCCTGCTCGGCACAGAAGTAAGGGCCGAAGAAGACCTCCTGGAGACAGGTGATCTGGGCTCCCTGGGCAGCCGCCTGCCGGATCAGGCCCTCGTGCTTTTCGATCGCCTCCTGCTTGGGCAGGTTCGCGTACGCCTGGATCAGGGCCGCTCGAATTTTGGCCATGACGATGACTCGCCTCCTTTAGCTCCGCGCCGCCGGCGCGGCCGATTCGACGTGCGACCGGAAGTGGGGGATGATCTCCCTGCCGTAGGTCTCGATGATCGCCGCCCGCTTCCACGAGCTCCTCGATCCGTGACCGGCACTGCTCCACCGTCCCGATCACGCAGAAGCGGTCGATGACCTCGTCGGGGACGAAGTCGGCGTGCGCCGCCCCGCGCTTGGCGTGGTCCTGGTAGTCGTAGTCCCTGCGGGCCCGGATGTAGTCGGTCAGCGCCGGGGGCAGGTCGCCGGGGTCGTAGCGCTGGAGCAGGTCGACCACGTGGTTGGAGACCAGCGCCGGGAACCAGCGCACCTGCTCCCGGGCGGCAGCGGGATCGTCGCTGATGAAGGTCGGCGCCGCCGCCTGGACCGCAATGGCGTCGAAGTCCCGTCCGGCTTCCTGCGCCCCCTCGCGCACGAAACCCAGGCACCAGCGGATGATGGCCGGATCGGCCAGCTGGATGATGACTCCGTCCGCCACTCGGCCCGCCGCCCGCAGCGCCTTGGGCCCGTAGCCCGCGACCCAGATGGGAAGCTCGCCGGAGGCCCATTTGATGCGCACTTCGCGCCCCTCCACCTCCGCCGTCCGGCCCGCGGCCAGCTCCCGGATGATTCGGCAGTCGGCCTCCATCCGCTCCACTGACACCGGCTTGCGGCCGAGCACCCGCTGGGCGCTGTCGCCCCGGCCCATGCCCAGGACCATGCGGCCCGCTGAGATCTGATTGAGGGTGGCCATCACGCTCGCCGTGACGGTCGGGTCCCGGGTCGCGGGATTGGTGACGCAGGGGCCGATCCGGATGGCGCGGGTGGCGGCCGCCATCAGGGTGAAGACCGGGTATACCTCCTGCCAGAGCACGTGGGAATCGAAGAGCCACGCGTACTCGAAACCACGGCTCTCCGCGAGGCGGGTCAGCTCGACCCACCGCGACGGCGGCGGATCGGGAGCGAAGCAGACGCCGAAGCTGAGTTTCGCCATCCTCCTACGCCTGAAAACCCTACGCCTGAAAAACCGGTGGACTCCCCGCCGCGAGGAGGGAGTCCACCACGATCAGTTGACGATCCGTCTACACCGCCGCCGCCGGCTGAGGCTTGCGCTCGACCCGCTCCACCGGGAAGATGGCCGAAAGCGCGAGATAGCTGAGGAAGGCTGCCAGGAGACCGACCACCCAGCTGTAGTCGTACAGATGGATGAGCGGGAAGTTGTAGAGCGGAGACAGGATGCCGCCGGCCGGGAAGGGCCCGTTGCCGGGAGCCGAGTAGGCGCCGCCTACGGCCAGGACTCCGCCGATCAGCAGCGCCGCGATCCCCCGCCAGTTGAAGCCGCCCGTGTAAGAGTAGATTCCGTTCTCCTTGTAGAGATCGGCCAGCTTGAGCCGGTTCTGCCGGATCACCCAGTAGTCCGCGATCAGGACTCCGGCGATCGCGCCCAGCGCCCCGCCGTAGAAGCCCAGCCAGGTGAAGATATAGACGTTTGCGCTCTCCAGCAGCCGCCAGGGCTGGATCAGGATGCCCAGCACCCCGGTGATCAGCCCGCCGGTCCGGAAGCTGATCAGCTTCGGCCACAGGTTGGAGAAGTCGTACGAGGGACTGACGATGTTGGCGGCCACGTTGACCGACAGGGTGGCCACGGCGAGCGTGAAGAGCGCGAAGATCACAACCAGGGGATTCGAGAATTTCCCGGTCAGCACGACCGGGTCCCAGATCGCCTTTCCGTAGACGACCACCGTCGCGGACGTGATCAGGACGGCAACCAGCGGGAAGAGCGTCATCGTCGTCGGCAGCCCGAGAATCTGGCCCACCGCCTGGGCCCGCTGGCTCTTTCCGAATCGCGTGAAGTCGGGCATGTTGAGGGAAAGCGTCGACCAGAACGCGATCATCCCCATCAGCGACGGGGGAAAGAGCTTCAGCCAGAAGTCGGAACCCCAGCCGACCGTTCCATTCTGGGACACGATCGGGCCGAAGCCGCCGGCCTTGCTCACCATCCAGGCGAGGAGCCCGAGCGCGACGACCAGGACGAACGGCGCCGCCCAGTTCTCGAAGCGCCGGACGGCGTTCATGCCCCGCATGATGATCAGGATGTTCAGGGCCCAGAAGATGGCGAAGCTCAGCCATTGGGTCCAGGGATGACCGGCGATCGCCGCCGCATTGGTCCAGCCGCTGCCGATCAGGGCGCCGGCCAGCGTGTAGAGGGCGCCACCTCCGATCCAGGTCTGGATCCCGAACCAGCCGCAGGCCACGCCCGCCCGGAGCAGGGCTGCGACGTTGGCGCCGAAGACGCCGAAGGATGCCCGGGCGAAGACCGGGTAGGGGATCCCGTACTTGGTCCCCGCGTGGCTGTTGAGCAGCATCGGGATCAGGACGATGACGTTGGCCAGCGCGATCGTCAGGATGGCCTGGTACCAGGCCATGCCGAGCGCCACCAGCCCGGAGGCGAGCAGGTAGGTCGGGATGTTGTGCGCCATCCCGATCCAGAGCGCCATGTAGTTGTACGTCGTCCAGATCCGGTGCTTGACCGGGACCGGCGCGAGGTCCTCGTTGTAGAGCGCCGAGCTCCGGATCGCGGCGTCGTCGACCAGCTCATAGCGCCCGTCGGGATAGACCAGCTCCTCGCCGAGCCGGGAAGCCGCTGTCGGGGTCAGCGTCGTCGCAGTCGGCATACGTTCCCCTCCTTCCAGGTAGGCGGATACGAGATCCGCGAGATCGCCTCAAATTCTAGGCAGCGATCCCCGGAAGTCAACTGCCACCTGGCAGCGGGTAGCCGGGCCGGCCGACCCGGAGCCACTCCTCGAAGGCCGCCTCGGTGCCGACGTCACGCTTTGAGCCCGCGGAGAGCATGTAGCGCAGGTAGAGCAGGTCGGTGTAGGCCTGGACCGGGTCGGCCTTGGGCCCGATCACCGCGGCCAGGCGCCGGAGCATGGGCTCGAAGGCCTCGGTCCGCCAGCGCACCGCCAGCAGGGCCTTCCCGGGGGCCGTGTCGGCGCCGCCCTGGGCCAGGATGAAGTACTGGAGGTCGGCCAGGATCTGCCGGGCCTGGTCCTCGCCGGCCTCCACGCCGGTCAGCTCGCGGAGCCGGTTCCGGTGGTAGTTGCGGTCGGCGACCCGGGTCTTGAGGTGGACGTGGTCGCGCTCAGGATGGGGAACCACCTGGATCTCCTCGACCTCGAAGCCGAGCTCGTTGAGGCGGTTGATCCGCTGGGTGATCCGGAACTGCTCCTGAGGCCGGATCCGCTCCTCGGCGCTGATCTCAGCCCACAGGCCCTCGTAGCGGCGCGCGATGTCCTCGCCCATGTGGAAATCGGCTTCGTCGATGGGCAGTCCCTGCGAGGCCGCGATGTCCATCATCTCCCCCGCCACGTTGTCGACCATGGTCTCCAGGTCCTGCCGCCGCTGCCCGTCACTCAGCACCGGGTAGATAGACGCAGTCTCGGCGTCGACCATGATGGTGTCGATGGTTCCGGCGTCGAAGCGGTAGAGGACGTTGCTCAGGGAACAGTCGGCCCACAGGCATCCGAGCAGGTGCAGCTGGGCGAGCAGCAGGGCGAAGGCGTCGAGCAGCTGCTGGCGCCGGGGCCCGAAGTCGCGGCCGGACAGGAGCTCCCTGTAGCTGAAGGAGTAGTCGACGTAGCGGGTGATCAGGCAGGCGGCCCGCTCGGAGCCCGGATCCTCGCCACCGCGGATCACCAGCCCCACCGGACGGACCGACGGACCTCCCCGAGCCTCGAGGTCCTGGAGCACGTCGTAGTCGCGCTGCCCTGCCTGCCGGGGCAGCTCCTTGACGGCGAACGTGCCCCGCTCCAGGGCGACGAAGCGGACCGCGTGCCGCGAGATCCCGGCGGGCAGGTCGACCAGCCGCGGAGTCGTCCACTCGGTGATCGAGCGGGCCCAGTCCAACTCCAGCAGCTCGGCGTGATCCGGCCGGAGCACGATCGAGTAGGGCTGCGCGATGGAGGTACGTTACAGGTCGCGACGGGCGAAGCTGAGGCAGCCGATCGCGAGCAGCATCACGACCCAGGCGAAGGCGTAGAGCTGGAAAGCCGGATCGGGCGGAACCGTGGCGCTGAATGGGCTTCCGGCCGCGCCCCGGCCGGCGAAGCGAAGCGCGTTGAGTATGAAGTCCGGCTCCAGGTGGTAGACCGCCCCCCGCCAGAGGCCGTCCGTGGGCAGGAGGAGCCGGCTGCCCAGCCCGATGTTGGTGATGGTGGAATTGCCGAAGGCCTGGCCGAAGCCCATCGCGATCCCGCCCATCCAGGCGCCGAAGAACCCGACCAGGGCGATGATGCCGCTGGTCATGGGCGCCATCCGGGTGCTGAGGAGGAGGGTCAGCGTCATCAGGACCAGCCCTTCGCCGGCGATGAAGGCGATGGCGTGAAGCGGCCTGGGCGGGACGTAGCCGGTGGTGGCCCAGATGACTGCCAGCTCGAGCGCGCAGGATAGGGCGGCGTAAGCCAGGACCAGGGCCAGGAGTCCCAGCCATTTCCCCAGCAGGACGTCGCCCCGCCGGATGGGCCGGGGCAGGATGGCCAGCATGATCCCGGACTCGATGTCACTGCTGATCGCGGGCGAGGCCACCAGCACCGAGCCCAGCGCCAGCACCCCACTGAACATGAAGGCCATGAAGATGGTCAGCTGAGAGGCCGCCGCGCGCACCTCCGAGGGCGAGATAGGCGTGTTGCCCACGGTGGTGGCCGGGAGCCGGCTGAATCCCCAGGCCGAGAGGCCGATCACGGCCAGGGTCAACAGGGCCAGGGCCAGGAGGAGACGGCGGCGGGACGCCTCCACGATCGTGACTCCCGCCAGCGTCAGCAGCGGCCTCACGCCTCGCTCTCCCTGAGCAGCTGGAGGAACCGTTCTTCGAGGCTGCGGGTGCGCGGCTCCACGGCGTAGACCCGGGCGCCCCGCCGCACCACCTCGGCCACCAGCTCGGGGACGCGCTCCGGCTCGAGCCCGGTGAAGGTGATCCACTCCCCCTCCACGACCGGGGCGCCGAAAGCGCCCAGGCGGGCAGCCGGATCGAGCCCCTGGACTCGGAGCCGGACCGTACCATCACCGCGCAGGATCTCGGCCATGGTGCCCGTGGCTATCACCCTGCCCCGGTCCACCACCGCGACCCGGTCGCAGACCTGCTCCACCTCGCTCAGGAGGTGGGAGTTGAGGAAGACCGCGGTACCGTTGGCCTTGAGGCGGCGGATGATCTCCCGGACGTCGTGGCGGCCCACGGGGTCGAGGGCGGACGTGGGCTCGTCGAGGAGGACCAGCTCGGGGCGGCCGAGCAGGGCCACGCCCAGCCCCAGCCGCTGCTGCATGCCCTTGGAATAGCCGCCCACCCGGTCGTCGGCGCGGTCCGCGAGGCCGACCCAGGCGAGCGCTCCGTCGATCTCCTCCCGCCGGCTGGCGGCCGCGATCCCGGCCAGCTGGCAGTGGAGCCCGAGGACCTCGCGGGCGCTGAGCCACGGCTGGTAGCGGAAGAGCTCGGGCAGGTAGCCCAGCCGGCGGCGCGTGGACCGGTCTCCCGCCGGAGCGCCCAGCACCCAGGCCTGCCCGGCGGTGGGACGAGCCAGGCCTACGAGCAGCTTGACGGCGGTGGTCTTGCCCGCGCCGTTGGGGCCGAGGAAGCCGAAGACCTCGGCCCGGCGGACGTCCATGGTCAGCGCCGTGAGCGCGACCGTTCGGCCGTAGCGTTTGGCCAGGTCCTGGGTGTGGACCGCCAGGGAGGCGGCGCCGGCCGCCTCCCCGGCTGAAACAGGCTCCGGCGTTGGATCAGTGAAGCGAGGCGGCAATCTGGAGAATCTGGTCGGGGGTGAGCTGGCCCAGGACCGCATAGATGATCCCACCTTTTTGCCATACCACCCCGGCGCCGATGCCGGCGTCGACCAGGAGCCCATCTACGCCCTGGACCCGCACCGTCCTGGAGGTGGCGAGCCCGCTGGGGACCGGGACCAGGAGGGTCGACGTCGGGTCCTGGATCGCGCGCACCTGGGCAGCAATGTCGGCAGGGACTCCCGGCTGCGAGAGCAGGTAGTCCTCGAGCTGCCTGGCCGAGGCCCCCGTGGAGGTCACGGTGGGAGCGCGAGTCTCTCCGATCAGGAGCCTGGGGAGGCTCTCCGAGAGCCCGGGGCGCTCCGCGCTCGAGCCCGGGGACGCGCCCGAGGCCTCGGGCAGCGGGCCGTAGACCTGGACCAGCGAGGGACCGCTGTCGATGACCAGGACGCTGCCGTCGACGGCGGCCGGCATGGCGGCCGCGTGGAGCCCCTGGCTCTGGGCGGACCGGGCCAGCTTTCGGGAGTCGAACTGATAGCTGGCGGTGGCCTGTCCCAGCGTGGCGTAGCTGACGGTCGTCCCCACCGCCGCCGGCAGCGCACCGGGAGTCAGCGCCGGCAACCCGGCGCGCCTGGCCGCCTGGGCCAGGCTGGCGGCCTGCTCCATCCGCGGCGGCGCCGGGGTCCAGGTCAGGGTGCCGTAATCCAGGGTCTGCCCGGCTCGCAGGTCCGAAGCCGACACCCGCACCGGGGCCACCCTGGTCGGGTGGAAGACCGTGAGCAGACGGGGCGCGACCTCATAACCGGTGAATCCGACCAGGAGGGCCGCCGCGACGGCGACCGCCAGGGCCGGCCTGGTGAGACGCCTGGCGTAGGCCGTACCGGGCCCGGACCAGCGCTGGTACCAGCGCAGCGGGCGCGGCGCCCCGGCCCGCTGGATCCCCGCCATCAGCCGGCCGAAGGCGGCCTCGGCCCGCGGCTCCAGCGCCGGCGTCCGCAGCAGCCGCTCCACCGAGCCGGCCTGGGTGGCGATCCGCGCCCGCCGCTGCTGGCAGTCCTGGCACCGGTCGTAATGGAGCTGCTGGACACCGCTGATCGCCAGCGGCTCGTCCTGCATCCGCCTCAACGTACCGTCATCGAGATGCATCATTTTTCGACCTCCTTGCGAAACGCCGCTTCCGCGCGGCGCAGCATCGTTCCCACGTTGGTAGTGCGGGTGCCCATGGCGGCGGCGATCTCGGCATAGCTGAGCCCGCTGTAGCGCAAGGCGAGCAGCGCGGCGCTGCGCTCCGGGAGACGGCCGAGGACGGCCCTCACCTGGCGCCGCCGCTCGACCTCCTCCACCAGGTCGGCGGGATCCTGGGCCTGCGCCGGCTCGAAGCCCGCGGCCTCGCGGCGGCTGCGCCGGCGCTCGCCTCGGACCCGGTTGAGCGCGACGTGGGCGGCGGCGGCGTGGAGCCAGCCGGCGGCGCGCTCGGAGTACGGCGACTGACGGCGATGGAAGTCCAGGAAGACCTCCTGGGCCACGTCCTCGGCGCCGGCCCGGTCCTGCAGGACCCGGTGGGCGATCGCCAGCACCTTGCCGTACTCGTCGCGAAACAGCCGCTCGAAGGGATCGGCCACGCGTCCGCTAACGCGCGCCGGGCGCTCCCCGGTTACGCCCTGGTCGAAGGCGGGGGCGTTCAGCATCCACCCTGTCAGCACCGCCCAGGCCCCGAATGTGACGCCCGGAGCTCAGGATGCGGCCGCCACCCAGGCCGCCCCAAGGCTTTCCCAGATCCAGCCGGCCCACTTAAGGTACTGGGCGTCCGAGGGGTGAAGCCGGTCGGCCGCCCACCACCCGGGCCGATCCGCGCCCGACCGGCTGACCTCGGTCAGGTCGATCCACAGGAACCCCCGGCCCTGGGCCTCCTGGCGGGCGATGGCGTTGAAGGCGTCGATCCGGGCTGAAAGGGCCGCGGGCGCGTCGAAGGTGGAGGCTGTGGGCGCCCGGGAGAAGTCCGGGATCGACAGGGCGGCCGTCCGCCCCACGGCCAGGTCGAAGCTCCGGACGAAGTCGTAGATCAGCCCCAGGTTGCGCCGGTAGCCGTCCGGCGCCACTCGCTGAACCACGTCGTTGGCCCCGATCAGGACGGTGCACAGGTCGGGAGGCGCGGCCACCTGGACCAGCTCGCGATCGATCAGGTCGCGGGTGGTAAAGCCGTCGACGGCGGGGTTGTGGACCTGGACCGGGGCGCCGGCCTCCTCCCGGAGCCGGCGGGCGAGGTAGGAGGGGAAGTTCGAAGACTCCCGGCTGGCTCCGGTCCCGATCGTGTAGGAGTCGCCCAGGGCGAGGTAGCGGAGGCCGGCCACCGCCGGATTGTAGAGAGTCAATCTGAGTGTGCCACTTGGCGATATAGCTCAGCTTGCCGTATACAATCAAGTGATGGGGTCGGTTGAACACCGCCCTGGAGGGAGAAGCGGCAGCTGATGGTCCGAGCCCGCCACTCGGTGCGAGACGTGGGAGAGCTGACGCTCCTCTTCCTTCACGCTCTTCGCGGAGCCGTCAGGCGGCCCTTCTACTGGAAGGAGTTCGTCGACCAGGCCCGCTTCATCCTCACTGCCAACTTCATCCCCCTCCTGCTCACCGGCGTGGGCTGGGGGGTGATCGTCTCCCTGGAGGCGGGCCATTTCTTCCACAGCGCCAGCAGCGAGTACCGTCTCGGCGGCTTCAGCGTCATGGCCAACGTCCGCGAATTCGCACCGGTCGCGACCGGATTGATGATCGCCGCCGTCAGCGGCACGGCCATCGTCGCCGACCTCGGCGCTCGCCAGGTGCGCCAGGAGCTCGAGGCGCTCAGCGTCATGGGCCTCTCCAACGTCCTGTTCGTGGTCACACCCCGGGCGCTCGCCCTGATGCTGATGAGCGCGCTCTACAACCTTCCCATGATCGTCTTCACCACCGCCTCCGGCTTCCTGGTCGCCGTGGTGGTGGTGGGCGTCAACGCGGGCGCGTTCATGTCCAGCTTCTGGACCCAGGGAACGCTGGTGGACCTCTTCGGCGGCGAGCTCAAGTGCATTCTCTTCGGCGCGCTGGTAGCCGCCATCTGCATCTACAAGGGCGTCACCGCCAGGGGCGGGGCGGAAGGCGTTGCCCGCGCGGTCCACTCCGGGGTGGTCTGGTGCTTCGTCGGGATCCAGGCGGTGGAATGGTTTTACACGCCCACAGTCCTGGCCCTTTTTCACGGCCAGAACGTCCTCAGGTAAGCCATGGCCCTCAAGACCCTCAAGCCGCAGAGCCTCGACCGGCCGGTTTCCTCGCCGCCCTTCTGGGCGACTGGACTCACGTTATTCGACGTGTTCGGGGAGATCGTGCTCTTCTCGATACGGTCGCTCGCGGCCATACCTCGGGCGCTTCGGTACAGCGGCGAGATCTGGTGGTATGCGGCCTTCCTGGCCATCGGGTCGACGCCGGTGGCGGTCGCGATGACCTTCTTCTCAGGCGCGGAGTGCTCGGTCGAGGGCTACTACTCGCTGCACCAGCTGGGCGGAGCTGAGGCGCTGGCGGGCGTCTTCAACGCGCTTTGCGACATGCGCGAGATCACGCCGCTGTTCTTCGGCTTCGCCATCGGCGCCAAGATCGGATGCGGGCTGGTGGCGGAGCTCGGCACGATGCGGATCAACGAGGAGATCGACGCGTTGGAGACCATGGGTGTTCCGTCGGTCCCCTTCCTGGTCACGACCCGCATGCTCGGGGCGTTCCTGGTGCTGCCGCTGATGTACGTGCTCTCCCTGGCCACCAGCTTCCTGGCCAGCTGGATCGTCCAGCGCTACCAGATCGGCCTTGTCTCCAACGGAGTCTACTTCGGCTACTTCTGGCGCTACACGAACGTGACCGACTTCTCCTACTCCCTCATCAAGGCCATCGTCTTCGCCTTTCTCGTCATCTGTGTGGGCGTCTACTACGGCTATCACGTCCGAGGCGGGGCCGTGGGCATCGGCCGGGCGGTCGCCAAGACCATGGCGGTCAGCCTGGTGATGACGGTCGTCACCAACGCCATCCTCACCCAGATCTTCTGGGGCCAGAACCCCAATCTGCCCATCCCAACATGAGTGCACCCGGAAACGGCCGCAGCCCGATGACCAACGGCGAGTGGATGATCGAGTGCGACGACATCTACAAGGCCTTCGACGGCCACCCGGTGCTGAGCGGCGTCGATTGCCAGATCCCCGCCGGGAAGATCTCGGTCGTGATGGGGCCCTCCGGAACCGGCAAGAGCGTTCTCCTGCGCCATATCGTCGGGCTCCTCACACCGGACCGCGGCGACGTGCGGGTCGCCGGCAAGAGCGTTCCCCGGTTGAACGAGGAGGACCTCCTCGAGCTGCGTCGCAACGTGGGCATGCTGTTCCAGGACGGGGCGCTGTTCTCCTCGATGAACCTCTACGACAACGTCGCCTTTCCCCTGCGTCAACACACGAAGAAGTCGGAGTCCGAGATCCGAGAGATCGTCAAGCAGCGTCTCGACGAGGTCGGGCTCCTCGGCTCCGAGCAGAAGATGCCCAACGAGCTGTCGGGCGGAATGCGCAAACGCGCCGGGTTCGCCCGCGCCCTCGTACTCGAGCCCGAGATCCTCCTCTTCGACGAACCGGACAGCGGGCTCGACCCGGTCCGCACCGCCCTGCTCTGCGACCTGATCAAGGAGATTCAACGAAAGTATGGATCGACGGGCATCGTGATCAGCCACGACATCAAGTCGTGCTTCAACATCGGCGATCACATCGTGCTCCTGCACGGCGGCAAAGTGGTGGAACAGGGTTCGAAGGAGCAGATCCAGCAATCGCAAAATCCCTTCACCCAGCAGTTCATCAAGGGTGGGATCGAGGGACCGCTGGGAATGGAATGAGCGACGCCATCGCTCGTTTCGGCTCCCGCTACCGGGCCGCGCTGCTGCTCGGCCTCCTGGTGGTGCTTGCAATCGCCTCGTACCGCATCGTCGCCGGGTTGACCGAGTACCGGCTCGTCATCCCGATCGATTCGGCGGACGGCCTCTACGCCGGCAGTGACGTCCTGATCGCCGGAGCCAGAGCCGGCACCGTCCGTGACATCCGTCTCGACGGGTCGCAGGCGCTGGTCACGATCGGGCTGGACGAAGCCCACGCGCCCGTTCACAGCGACGCCCGGGTGGCGGTGCGGCCCAAGAGCCTGCTGGGCGAGAAGTACGTCGCGCTCGACCCGGGCAGCAGCGGCAACATGCTGAGCAGCGGCTCGACGATGCCGCGGCGGCAGGTGGCGCGTGCCGTCGACCTGCAGGACGTCGTCAACAGCCTCGATCAACCGACCCGCGAGAAGCTGCGCACCCTCGTCCTCGAGCTGGGCGGCGGGCTGAGCGGGCAGGGGACGGCGCTCAACCAGACCTTCAGCTCCGGTCGCAAGGACCTCGACGACCTGGCGGCGATCGCCAACACTCTGGCCGCCCGTGACGCCGACCTGGAACAGGTGATCCAGGGGCTGGATCAGGTCACCGCCGAGCTGGCCCGCAGCGACCGCAGCCAGCAGCTGGGAGGCCTGATCCAGAATTCCCAAACGCTGCTCGCCTCCCTGGCCCAGCAGGACGCCCAGATCAAGACCGCTCTGGTCGAAGCGAACGCCGCCCTTCAGCGCAACGACACCGCCCTGCAGGGCACGGCCGGCGCCCTGAACGGCATCTTCGTCCAGGCGCCGCAGCTGATGAGCCTGACCAATGAGCTGACCGCCGACCTGGCCAACGGGATGGCCAACAATGTCGCGGGCCGGCACCTCACCCAGTTCGATGACAGCATGCGGGCGACCCGGGTGGTCTTCGGCGCCAGGGATGCCGCGGGCAACTACGCGACACGAGTCAGCGTGGTGGTCGGGCCGGTGGCGGGCAACGGCGCGGCGTCACCTGTGAGCGGGACGCCCGCGCCCGCCTCGCCGGGCGCTTTCGAGGCGGTCCTTGGGATCCTGCTCAAGGGTTCGCGGCCATGAGAGGGCGCCACAACCTGCCTGTCTTTCTCGGCTACGCCGCGATCAGCCTGCTGGTGCTCGCCTACCTGGTGACCCAGATGGGCGGCGACTTCAACCTGACCGGCGCCTATCACCTGCGGGCCATGTTCCAGACCGCCACGGACCTGGTCCCGGGCGACGACGTGACCATGTCGGGGATCCGGGTTGGGAAGGTCGAGTCCCTCCATCCGTCCTCGTCCGGCGTGGAGGTCTTGCTGACCCTGCACGGCGACGGGACGCCGGTCTACGAAGACGCCCGCGCCGTCATCCGCGAGAAGAACCTGCTGGGAGAGGCCTATGTCGAGGTCAACCGCGGCCAGGACCGCGCCCAGCCCATGCCGGACGGCGGGCGAATCACGCAGGACCACACACTCACTCCGGTCGAGGTCGACCAGGTCCTGAATACGCTCGACCCGCAGGTCCGCGACCGTCTGGCCATGGTGATCAACACCCTCGGCCAGGCGACGGCCGGCCGGGGCGCTGATCTGAACGCTTCCGCCGGCGACGTCCAGCAGCTGGCCGTCGACCTGCAGGTGATCTCCCACACCCTGGCCCAGAGCTCGGGCAACCTCGACGCCCTGATCGCGGACCTGCGCAAGGTGATGGAGACGATCGCGGCCTGGCACGCGCAGTTCCGTGGCCTGATCGCGAACTGGGACCTGGTCATGCAGACCCTCGCCTCACGCGAGGCCGCGCTCCAGGGCACCGTGACCGAGCAGGACCGGGTGATGACGATTCTGGACACCGCCCTCGCCGGGAGCGCTCCCCAGGCGCTGCATGAGGCGCTGGCCACGGCGCCGTCGACGCTGGCCAACGCCAACCAGTACCTGGCGAGCGGTAAGACCGGGTTCGGCGTGGTCCAGCAGGACACCCCCGGAATCGCCCAGCTCTTCAACCAGCTCGCTTCGGTGATGAGCGGCGTCGGCGTGGCCGAGGAAGCGGGAGCGCCGGACAAGGGGCAGGTTGTGCACATGTGGCGTGTGTACTGCCGGGGGCCTTGCTTCCAGACGGGGGCCCAGACGGGGACTCAGCAATGATGCGCAAGGTGGTCTTCAATCTGGCCCTGGTCAGCGCCTTCACGGCGATCTCCCTGATCGGGATCGGCTATGTCGCCGTGAACATGGGCCTGCGCACTTCCTTCAGCAGCGATTTCCAGTTGAAAGCCGACTTCACGTCCGCCAACGGACTCGTCCCGCTGGATGACGTACGGGTCTCTGGCGTCCAGGTCGGCAAGGTGCGCTCGATGGCGGGCGCCGGCGGCGGCGGCGGCACGCTGGTGACGATGTCCATCGAGCCGGGGATCGTCATCCCACAAGGGACCCGCGCCGTGGTCCGGCCGAAGTCACTGCTGGGGGAGCAATTCGTCGAGCTGGTCCGCCCCCAGGGCGGCGGGCGCCCGCTGTCGAGCGGCGCGGTCATCCCGCGCGCGAACACAGGCCAGGCGGTGCAGATCGACGACATCCTGAACGCCACGGCCGATCCCCAGACGCGGCAGGCGATGTCCGAGTCCTTCCGCCAGCTTGGGGTGGCGCTGGACGGACGCGCCGCGGACGTCAGCGACACCCTGCCGCCGCTCGATCAGACGATGAGCAGCCTGCGCCCCCTGGCGCGGGTCGGCGAAGCCAGGCAGCAGGAGCTGGACCGGATCCTGACCAACCTCAACACCATCATGCAGGCGCTCGCCGACGAGCAGGACCAGCTGGGGCGCATCGTCACCAGCGGCGACACCGTGATGTCGGCGGTGGCCTCCCGCGACCAGGCGCTGGCCGGAACCGTCACCAACGCGGCCGCTCTCTTCACCTCGCTCGACGCGGCGTTTCGTGATCTGACCCCGGCCGACCGCGCCTCATTGCAGGAGAGCCCGGCGACGATCGCCGCCGGCCGGCGCACCCTGGCGCTGACGAACCCGGGGATCGACCAGCTCCTGCCCGAGCTGCTGCTGGCCCAGGAGGGCTGGCCGAACAACCAGCTCGGCATCACCGACAGCGAGTCCATGACGCTGGCGGCAGAGTGGATCTCCGCCTTCTCGAACCAGGATCCCGCAACGGGCTATCACTCGCTTCGGATCACCTCCGATTGCGTCTTCCTCAACGGCCTGCCGGCCTGCACGCCGTCAGGGTCATCGCCCAGCGCCGGTGCCGACCTGGCGCAGCAGCTCCTTCAGCAGCTGGGGCGGCGGCAGTGATCAAGCTGGTCGCCGCCGCGGTCGCCGCCGTCGCCCTCCTGGCCGGGCTCCTGTCCAGCCTCCTTTCCTGAGCGCCGAGGGGATAGTGCCAGGCAACGACGTCGTCATCAACGGTGGCTCGGTGGGCAGTGTCAGTGAGGTCGGCCTTACAGCCGCGGACGGCAGCCAGCCGGGAGGGGCGCGGATCGTCATGCGGATCGACGCCGCCGCCGCGCCGCTTCACCAGGGGACCCGGGCAACCATCCGGCAGAAGGGCGTCCTGGGCAACATGTTCATCGATCTCACCCCAGGCGCCGCCTCGGCGCCACCGATGGCGTCGGGCGGGAGCCTACCGATCCAGGACACGGCCGCTCCGGTGGACGTCGACCAGGTGCTGGACCTGTTCGATGCCCAGACCCGGGCCGAGATCCGCACCCTGACCCGCGAAGGCGGCGCCAGCCTCCAGGACCGGGGCTCCGATTTGAACACACTGCTCGCCGCACTGCCGGGCATCACCCAGGACACCGCCACGGTCACCGGGAGCATCGCCGACCGCGACCAGCAGCTGAACGCGCTCAACGTCGAATTCGATCGGATCGCGGCCATGATGGCCAGTGAGGACCAATCGTTTCGAAACGATCTGACGAACGGCGCCAGCGTCCTCGATACGATGGCGGCCCACGATCAGCAGCTCCGCGATGAGCTGACCTACACGGACGCCACGCTCGGCAGTCTGGAGCAGGGACTGAGCGGACACGAAGGCGACCTGAACCGGCTTCTGAAACAGATGCCGGTGCTGCTGCGCGAGCTCCGGTCGCTCTCCAACCACTCCGCGACCTCCCTCGCGATTCTCAATCCCTGCCTTGGGGACATCAGCCAGACTCTCAGCGAGTGGGTGAAGGCCCAGGGTTACCACGACGCCAACGGCGACATGCTGCGCGTGCATCCATACATCGGCGCGGAGGCAGTGAATGCCGGCCGCATCGCCTGCAGCGGAGGCGGCCGATGACCCTGATCCGCGGCAATCCGATCAAGGCGGGAATGATCACGCTCAGCGGCGTGGCCGTCCTCCTTGCCCTGGCCGTGGGGATCAACCTCAGCTTCGGGCTGCCCTTCAACCTCAGCCTGTGGCCGCCAGGATCCGACTACACCATCAAGGCGGCCTTCGCCGACGCCAACGCGGTGAGCCGCGGGGCCGACGTGGTCGAGAGCGGCCACGTGGTCGGACAGGTGACCGGGGTCGATGGGTCGGGCAACCAGGCAGTCGTCACGATGCGGATCGGCAGCCAGTACAGCCCGCTGACCAGGGGTACCATCGCCCGGATCCGCTACGCCACCCTGCTGGCACAGAAATACATCGAGCTGACTCCGTCCTCCGGGGGGGCTCCGATGCCCGCGGGCGCGACCATCGCCAGCGACTCCACAGTGACGCCGGTCGACTTCGATCAGTTTCTGAGCGCGCTCGATCCCCAGACCCGGGCCCGGCTGCAGGTGGTGATCCAGCAGGGCGGTGCGGCAGTGGCCGGCCGGCAGACGACCATCAACGACCTCCTCTCCCAGCTGCAGGGACTCTCACAGGAGTCGCGGACCCCGCTGAGCACCTTTCACGCGCACACGCAGGACCTCGACCAGATCGTGGCCAACCTGGCCGTCGTCAGCACCCGACTGGGCTCGAGTCATCAGCAACTCGGGGAGCTGGTGGGGAGCATGAACGACGTGACCGGGACGCTGGCCGGTCACGACCGCGCGCTGGCCGCACTCATACTCCATCTCGGAAACGTCATGGGCGACTTCGACTCCACCCTGCAGGGGAACGAGCAGAACCTCCACCAGACGGTGGTGACCCTCGACCCGCTGATCGCTCAGCTGGACGCCACGCTCGGCTATGTCACGCCCGATCTGCACGCCAACCTTCCAGCCCTGACCGCCCACACGAACCAGCTCACTCCGGAGGCGGGCTGCTGCGATGGGGGCGCCATCTCTCAGTCCGACGCCGACGGCAACTTTCTCCGCGAACTCCTCGTTCCCGGCGGCGCCGCCGCCCCGGGATCGGCACCGAGTCTGACCCTGCCGCGGCTGCCCACGCTCCCCAAGCTGCCGACCTGCCTGCCGACGCCGCCACCGGCGCCGGCGCGGCCCACGCCCTCTCCCTCCCTGTCTCCACTTCCCTGCCCCAGCGTGTCGTCGCTCCCAACGCCGCTGCCGTCCTGCATGCCGCTTCCCACCCCGACGCCGAAACCGTTGCCCCTCCCAACTCCCTCCGTCTGCCCATCCCTGCCCGGACTGGTCGGGTTGGATCCCGACTGGATCCGATTCATGCTGAGGCCGTCATGATCGGGCACGCCTCAGTCGCTCCCCGGGCGGTTGGCTTGCTGGCGGCGGCCGGCACCATCCTGGCCACCGGGGTCGCCTTCATGCCACCTTCACTCCCCTGGAGCGCCCCGCTCCACGTGCGGGTCGAAGCCGGTGACTTCGGGGAGATCAACTCCGGCGCCTGGGTCGAGCTCCGGGGAGCAAGGATCGGCTCGGTCGATCGCGTCGACTTCCAGAACGGCCATTCCGTGCTGGAACTCTCACTCGATCACCCGCTCGGTGATCTTCACGCCGACACGAGCGCCACGATCCAGCCCCACGGCCTCCTCGGGCCGAAGTACGTGGCGTTGAGCGGAGGCAACTTCGGAACCCTCCGCGAGGGAGCGACCATCCCGCTGTCGCGCACCAGCGCCAGCGTCGACCTGGACCAGGTGCTCAACACGCTCCAGCCCGACGTGCGAGAAAACCTGAAGGTGATCTTCACCGAACTGGGGAAGGCCGCGGACGGAAGGGGCGCGAACATGAACACAGCCTTCCGAGCGCTGGGGACCGGAGCCAGCGATACGGCGACGACGACCGGGGTCCTGCGGGCGCGCAGCGACGACCTGGCTGCCCTGATCGTGGCCTCGGAGCAGCTCGATCGCGATCTCCAATACGCT
>VBIC01000085.1:52354-80585 GCA_005881425.1 Chloroflexota bacterium
CCCGATCACCGCCAGCCGCCTGACCACCGTCGCATCGCAGGTGGACGCGATCGTGACGGGACTCAACCCGGCGCTGCCTTCGCTGATGCAGGCGGTCATGGAGACGAAGTCCGCCTTCCAGGGACGTGACGGCAACGGGGAGTTCGTCCGCGTCCAGGTGGTGAAGATGGCGAGCGGGCCGGGCGAGACGGTCACCGGGGCGCCGGCGGCGGGCGGCCCCTCCTCGATGACGCCGCAGCTTTCGGACAGGGAGCTGATCGCACTCTTCCTTGGCAGCTGATCCCCGGCGCCTGGCGACGGCGCTCGACCGGCCCCTGCACCGGGCGGTGATGCTCGCCCTGGCGGCGGTCCTGACCATCCTCTCCCTGATCGGAGTCCGGATGATCACCGCCGACGCCCGGATCGACCTGCTCGTCGACCCGAGCTCGCCGGCCTTCCTCGACCAGGCGCGGGTGGGGCGCCTCTTCGGCGCCGACCCGGTCGTGGTGCTGGTCGAGCCGGCCGGGAACGGGCAGCTGCTCAGCCCCGACCACATGCTCGGGCTGGCCCGGCTCGAGGGCGAGCTGGCGCGGGAGCCGGGCGTGCGCCGCGTGTATGGACCCGGGACCCTGATCAACACCCTCGCCACCGAGGTCACGCGGATCGCCCTCGACACCTGCGGCACAGAAGGGAAGCAGGCGGAGGACAAGGCCCGGCAGCAGGCGATCGCCGCGGGCAAGTCTCAGGCGGACCAGGATACGGCCGGCCAGACGGCCTTCGAGCAGGCGGTGCGAGTCTGCGCCCAGCGCATCGCCGCCCAGTACCCGTCGCTGGGCGTCCCCGCGCTGAACAACCCGGTCTTCTACGACCAGGTCCTGCTCGAGCCGGACGGCCGGCACGTGCGCCCCTTCTGGACCTGGGCCATGCCCGATCCGCAGCACGCCGTGATCACCGCCCGCCTCGATCCGAACGCCTCGCTGGAACAGGTCCATCGGATCATCGGCCGGGCGCGGTCGGCCGCGGCTGAAAGCGGGATGCGTGACCTCCGCTTCGTTCCCTCGGGCGGGCCGGCCCTGACCGCTTCGCTCGCCGACGCGGTCCTCTCCTCGCTGGTCTGGCTGATCCCGCTGGCGCTGATCGCCATCGTCGTCGTGGCCCTGGCCGCCGCCCGGGCGCTGGCGGTGCTGCCGCTCGCCGCGCTGGCCTGCTTGTGGACCGCGGGCTTGGCCGGGCTGCTGCACCGGCCGATCACCCCGGCCACCGTCGCCGTGATCCCGGTGGTGATCGGACTCTCAACCGATTACTTCATCCAGCTCGTCAACCGGACAGGCGAGGAAGGCCCTCCGGGGCGCCGGGCGGGCACCGCCGCCGCGCGCATCCTGCCCTCCACCGGGCTGGCGGCGCTGGCGACGGGGGCGGGCGTCCTGGCCTTTGCCGTCTCGCCGATTCCGCTCGTCCGCCAGTTCGGACTCTTCATGGCGCTCGGGGTGGCGATGGCCTACCTTGCGAACCTCCTCGTCGGCGTGCCCATCGTCTACTGGTTGGACCGCCGCGTCCGCCTCCTGGCCCCGGCGCCGGTCCGCGGCGCCCGCGCCGCCGGGTTGTTGAGCCGCGCCGGGCGGCTGTCGCCGGCAATCGCGCTGGGGCTGATCGCGGTCGCATCACTGGGTTGGGCGGCATTGCCCGGACTGCGGGTGGAGACCGATCCCGTCCGGCTGATGCCGGCGGGCGACCCGGCGCTGGCCAGCGCGGCCGAGGTCCAGCGCAAGGTCGGGCTGACCGGTGAGATGGACCTCGTGCTCACGGGACCGGACGTGACCCAACCGGACGCCGTACTCTGGCTGACCCGTCAGACGGTGGCCCTCAGCTCCGGGTCGGGCGGCGACCTGCGCCCGGTCCAGAGCCTCCCCGAGTTCCTGGCCGGGTTCAACGACAACACCCTCCCGGACGCCAAGGCGACCGCCCTGATCCTGCAGCGGATTCCGGCCTACTTCAGCGGAGCCGTGGTCAGTCCCGACCACCACACGGCCCTGTCGATCCTCGGCCTGACCCACTTGACCTCGGTGGAGCGCGATCGCGTGCTGGTGGACCAGGTCTCCGCCGTCGCGCCGCCCCCTTCCGGCGATCGCAGCTTTCCGGCCGGCCTGGCGGTCGTGGCCGTCAGCGCGCTGACCCAGGTGCAGCAGGACCAGGTCCCGCTCACCGCGCTGACACTGCTGGTGGTGGCCCTGGTGCTGGGGGCGGCGTACCGCCGGCCGGTTCCGGTCCTCCTGGTCCTTCTGCCCACCGTCGCCGCGGGCGGTGCGGGCACCGCCCTGCTCCTGCTCGAGAGGGCCCAGTCCAATCCCATGACCGTGCTCCTCGGCGGAGTGGTGATCGCTTTCGCCACCGAGTTCGGCGTGCTCTGGCTGGGGCGCTACCGCCTCGAGCTGGCTGCCGGATCGACGCCGGACGCAGCCGCCCGCATCGCCGGGGCGCGCATCTCTCCCGCCATCCTGGCCTCGGCGCTGGCGCTGATCGCCGGCTTCGCCGTCCTCGGCCTGAGCCCGGTGCCGGCGGTGCAGGAGTTCGGGACCTGGAGCGCGATCGACCTGGCGCTGGCCGCGGTTGCGGTCCTGGTGCTCCTGCCGGCGCTGGCCAGGAGCTGGCTGACCGGGCTCAAGCGCGCACCGCGCGTGGCAGCCTCTCAACCGCAGCAGGTTGGTGAACCGCTTCCGCACAGCTGAGGGCGGATCAGCCCGCTAAGCTGTGACGCGATGTCGGGATCGCGGGAGCTGCTCAGCTGGTCGGACTTCGGCGAGGCAAGCCGGCGGCTGGCCCAGCTGGTCGCCGACACCGGCTACGAGCCTGACATCATCCTGGCGGTTGCCAGGGGCGGACTCCTGCCGGCGGCCGCCGTCGCCTACGCGCTCGACGTGAAGAACCTGTTCACCATGAACGTCGAGTTCTACACCGGGGTCGAGGAGCGTCTCGACTTTCCGGTGATGCTGCCGCCCCTGCTCGACGCCGTCGACCTGAAGGGCGCCAGCGTGCTGGTCGCGGACGACGTGGCGGATACCGGCGCCACCCTCAAGCTGGTCAAGGACTTCTGCGCCGAGCAGGTCCGGGACGTCCGCTGCGCCGTGCTCTACGAGAAGCCGCGGTCGATCGTCAGGTGCGAGTACGTCTGGCGGCGAACCGACCGCTGGATCGATTTTCCCTGGTCTTCCCAGCCGCCGCTCCGAGTCAGGCGGGCGCCTTCGGCGGTGCCGGCGCCTTGACCCGGCACGCGGCCGCGGCCGCTTGAGCGGGGACTTCAGGCTCCTCCTCGCCGCCCGGCTGCTGCGCGCGTTCGGCTTCGGCTTCGCCGCGATCCTGGTGCCGCTCCAGCTGGAGCGGCGCGGCCTTTCCGCGGTCTCGATCGGAATCGCGCTCGCCGTCGGAGTACTGGGCGCGGGCGCCGGGAGCATCCTCTGGGCCCGGGTCTCGAGCAGCGCCGGCCGGCGCCGCAGCCTGGCCTCGATCGGAGTGCTGATGGCCCTGACCGGGCTCGACCTGGCGCTCTCCAGGGCCGGCCCGGTCCTGATCGCCGCCGGAATCACGGGAATGCTGGGGGCCGCGGCCATCGACCTGGCTCCCTACGCAGCCATCGAGCAGGCCGTGCTGGCGGAGTCCGTCGAGGCGCGGCAGCGTAACCGGGCCTTCAGCCGCTACGCCATGACCGGCGGCCTGGCCACGGCGGCCGGCGGGGTGTGCGCGTCGCTGGCCTCCAGCGGTGAGCGCAGCGACCTGTTCTTCCTCCTCTATGCCCTGATCGGCCTGGCCACCGCGGCCCTGGCGAGCCTGATGTCAGCGGGCGTGGAGGGCGGCGGGGAGCCCGCGCCGGCGACGGCGCAGCCGCGCCCGGCCCTCTACCTGCTCGCCGGGCTGTTCGCGATCGATGCTCTGGGAGGCGGCTTCGTGGTCAACTCCGTGATCGCCTACTGGCTGCACGTGCGCTTTGCGGCCGGGCTGCAGGTGCTGGGGCCTGCGTTCGGAGTCATCGCCCTGGCCCAGGTTGCCTCCTACGAGCTGGCCGGCAGGCTGGCCGACCGGCTGGGCCTGGTGACCACCATGGTCGCGACCCACCTTCCGAGCAACCTGCTCCTGGTCCTGGTCCCGCTTGCCCCCAACCTGGCTGTGGCCCTGGCCGTTCTCATCCTGCGCTTCAGCCTCTCCCAGATGGACGTGCCCACGCGGCAGGCGTACGTGGTCTCGATCGTCCCCTCCCGTGATCGGGCCTCCGCCGCCGCCCTGATGACGGCGGCGCGGGGGACCACCGCCGCGATCGGGCCGGCGATCGCCGGGGCCGCCATCCAGGCGGCGGCCTTCGGCCTCCCCTTCTTCCTGGGAGGGGGGATCAAGATCCTCTACGACGCCCTGCTCTATCTCGGTTTCCGGCGCCGCCGCGCGGAGCACGAGACCTCCTTGGGGTCGCCTTAGCCCTCGGCCAGGGCCAGGTTCGTCGCCTCCCGCGTGGGCAGCATCACCTGCGGCGCTTCAAAGGTCAGGCTGGCCGGCTGGTTGGAGGCAAGGAAGGTGGGCGAGTCGACCAGCGTCAAGTCGAGCCGGACCGAGTGTCCGGCCTGGAACGTCCACTGGTTGCCGAAGAAGGGAAGGTCGATGACCCCGCTCGGAACCGGGTCGTATCCCGGGCCGTCGATGCGGTAGGTCCCTCGAGTCACGAGTAGCTGCGTCTTCCCATCGGGGGAGACGTCCCAGAGGCGGGCGTTCAGGGTCGCGCCCGATCCGCCGGCAAGGGTATAGGCGACCCTGGCCGAGCCCAGGCCGACGTAGGTCCGGGGCGTGGGAAGCGGCGCCGAGACCGCGGTGTAGCGGGCGCCGGGCACGGGATCGACGGGGGCGACCGACACGCGGCAGGGCGGGAGGCCGAAGACCTGGGAGCCGAAGGCCGGGTCGGTCTGCGCGTTGTCGGGATCGGCGGGGTCGACGCCAGGCGGCGTGGGCGGCTTCCGGTTCAGCAGCACGTCGCCCGACTGGTAGTCGACGTGCAGGCTGCCGTGCGCCAGGTCCTCGGGCGTCCGGCCGGTGAGGCGCTCGACCGCGCCCTGGTCCTCGCCGCCCTGCTGGGGGCAGATGGTGGGCATGCTCGAGACCGTGGTCTGCTGCCGGTGGCTGCCCTCGATCTGCGACTTGAGGAAGCCCCAGGCCTGGTCGTTGAGGCGCTGCCACTGGGAGGGGCGATTCTGGGCTCGAGGATGACCGACGTCGGCCACCGCAACCTCAACCGGCCAGAGCGGGTCGAGCGCCTTCAGGTACTCGAACTGGCGGAAGGACTCCACCGGCGGGAAGAGGTCGTCGGTCCAGCCGGAGATGGAGAAGACGGCCACCTCGCGGCCGGCGCGCTGTTGCAGCCAGCCGCCCGGTTCCTCGTCCTGATAGTAGGAGGAGCGCTCTTCGGTCAGCCCTTCGCGCATTCGGGCGATCAGGGGATCCTCGGTAGAGGGCGCGCCGGCGTCGTAGGGATCGCCGGCCTGGACACCACGCGCGTACCAGGCCAGGATCTCGGGGTTGAAGGTACCGTCGATCGCACCCAGGGCGAAGAAGCCGCTGGCGTAGCTGTACTTGATCACACCGATCGGATTCCCGGCACCGAGCTCGGAAGCGGGGTCTCCGCTGGAGGCGGAGTAGGCCGCTCCGGGGGCCGGTCCGGGATGGCCGTTGGGGGCCAGGCTGTAGCCCAGGTCGGTCCAGGGATACTTGGGCACGGCCACCTGCAGCTGGAGCAGGGGGAGGCCGGGGTCGGTCTCGTGGGGGAAGGTCCAGGTCGCCTGCGCGGCCTGGGTCCAGCTCTCCCCGCCGCCGTAGGAGCCGCCGGTCACGGCCACCCGGTCCGGGTCGAGGTCGGGGTGGGCAGCGGCCACCAGAGCCGCCAACCATTGCGTGTCGCGGATCTCGACGTCGCGGCTCTTGAGGTAGATCCGGGCGTTGGGGTCGCTCGGATCGTCAGAGCCGAACTGGGGAGCCGGCGTCGCCGGCTCGTCGGCCCGGTTCGGGCCCGGATCGCGGAAGCCGCGGGCGGTGTAGGCCAGGACGTAGAACCCGTGCTCGGCGAACCAGTGGTTGTTCCAGTGCCACTTGTCGGCGTCGTCGCCCTCGTCGCTCAGAGACTCCCACTCGTGCTTGTTGTTGCCGAAGCCGTGCGCCATCACGATCAGGGGATGGCGGGTAGAGGGCGCGCCGGCGTCGTAGGGATCGCCGGCCTGGACACCACGCGCGTACCAGGCCAGGATCTCGGGGTTGAAGGTACCGTCGATCGCACCCAGGGCGAAGAAGCCGCTGGCGTAGCTGTACTTGATCACACCGATCGGATTCCCGGCACCGAGCTCGGAAGCGGGGTCTCCGCTGGAGGCGGAGTAGGCCGCTCCGGGGGCCGGTCCGGGATGGCCGTTGGGGGCCAGGCTGTAGCCCAGGTCGGTCCAGGGATACTTGGGCACGGCCACCTGCAGCTGGAGCAGGGGGAGGCCGGGGTCGGTCTCGTGGGGGAAGGTCCAGGTTCAGATCCGTCACTCGCCCTGCCAGACGGGCTTGCGCTTTTCGGCGAAGGCGTCCATCCCTTCGCGGGCGTCGCGGGTCTGGAACAGGCGGGCGATGCCGCCCCGCTCCAGCGTGAGCGCGGCGTCGAGGGGCAGCTCGATTCCCTGGCGGAGGGCCGTCTTGATCTCACCGATGGCCTGAGTCGGTCCCTGGGCCAGAGAGGCGGCGAACTCGATCGCCTCCGGGAGGAGGCGGTCCGGCGCCAGCAGCCGGTCGACGATGCCGAGCGAGCGGGCGGCGGCAGGGTCGACCGGCTTTCCGGTGAGGACCAGCTCCATGGCGCGCTGCGTGCCGATCAGGCGCGGCAGCCGCTGGGTGCCGCCGTTTCCAGGCAACAGTCCGAGCGTCACCTCGGGAACGCCGATCCGGTAGTCACCTTCGGCTGCGAACCGGAAGTCGGCCGCGAGGGCTATCTCCAGGCCTCCGCCGAGCGCGTGGCCGGAGAGGGCCGCGATCAAGACCTTCGGGGTGCGCTCCATCTTCAGCAGCACCTCGTGGGCGTGAAGGATGACCATGGTCCGAGCCTTCGCCGTCGTGGCGCGAAACATGTTGATGTCGGCGCCGGCGGAAAAGAACCGGGGCAGATCCGAGACCAGGATCGCCGCATGCACGCTTTCATCGAAACGCACCTCATCGATGGCGGCGTTGAGGCCATCGATGAAGTTCCGGTCGTAGCTGTTCGCGGGCGGACGGTTGAGGTGGATCAGGGCGACCCCATCGCGCTCCCTGGTCACCGAGATCACGCGGGCTGTGGCTGCCTGGTCCATCGCTCGCTCCTTTGCTTAAATGGCTGTATGAGCACGATGGTAATCGACGGCAAGGCGGCAACCGCGCACAGCGGAGCGACGATCGAGATTCACGACCCGGCCACCGGCGAGCTGGTGGATACGGTGCCGCAGGCCGGTGTCGAGGAAACGAGAGAGGCGATCGAAGCCGCCGACGCGGCCTTTCCCGCGTGGGCTGCCCTCTCACCGCACAAGCGGGCCCAGCTGCTCCTCAAGGGAGCCGGCCTGGCGCGCCAGCACCTGGACGAGGTGGCCCTCCTGCTGACCCGCGAGCAGGGAAAGCCGCTGCGTGACTCGAAGATCGAGGCGGAGCGGTTCGTAGAGAACATCGAGTTCTACGCGACCCTGGCGGCTTCGGGCGCCGTCCGCGGCAAGCACGTGCCGCTATCCGTGCCCGGCGCCTTCGGACTGGTCGTGCGCCGCCCGCTGGGCGTGGTGGGCGCGATCATCCCCTGGAACTTCCCTCTGACGCTGCTCGCGAACAAGATCGCCCCGGCGCTGGCCATGGGCAACACCGTGGTCGCCAAGCCGGCCAGCACCACGCCCCTCTCCACCATCAGGCTGGTCGAGCTGATGAACGAAGGCGGCCTGCCCGCGGGAGTGCTCAACGTGGTGGTCGGCCCCGGCGCGGTCGTCGGCCAGGAGCTGATCCGCCATCCGCGGGTTCGCAAGATCGGGTTCACCGGCGAGACCCGGACCGGGATCAACGTGATGCGCGAGGCGGCCCCCGAGCTGAAGCACGTGACGCTCGAGCTGGGGGGGAGCGACCCGGCGGTCGTCTGCGCCGACGCCGATCTGGAGGTCGCCGCCAAGGCGATCGCCATCGGCCGCTTCTTCAACGCCGGACAAGCCTGCCTGGCGATCAAGCGCGTGTTCGTGGTCGAGCCGGCCGCCGACCAGCTGATCGAGAAGGTGGTGGCCCGGGCCAAGAAGCTGAAGCTGGCCCCGGGGCAGGATCCCGCCTCACAGATGGGACCGATGCACACCCGCGGCGGTCGCGAGGAGCTCGAACGACAGTTGAAGGATGCGCTGGACCGCGGGGCCAGACTGCTGGCAGGCGGCAGCCGGCCTCAGGGGACTGCCTTCGAGAAGGGTTTCTTCTTCGAGCCCACGGTGATCAGCGACGTACCACAAGAGGCGCGCGTCTGGACCGACATCGCCCGGGTCAAGGACCTGGACGAGGCCATCGCCCGAGCCAACGAGTCCGAGTACGGCCTCGGCTCCTCCGTCTTCACCCGAGATCTGAAGCAGGCTCAGCAGGCGATCGACCGCCTCGAGGCCGGCTACACCTGGGTCAACAGCATCCAGGTCGCCTACGACGAGCTGCCCTTCGGTGGAACGAAGCACAGTGGCTTCGGTAAGGAGCACGGGACCGAGGTGCTCGACTTCTACACGGAACAGAAGAGCGTGGTGCTGGCCGGCGTCTAGGACTGATCCCGCCGGGCGCCGGCGCTGCGCCCGGATGGGCGGTCAGCCTAAGAACCGACGTCGCGCCGCTGCATCAGGACGGCTCCCGCGGCAAAGCCCAGGACCGTGACCGCCGACATGATCCAGAGCCCGGTCCAGTCGACGCCGCCGCTGAGCGGCGCGCCGTAGAGGGAAAAGATCGATAGCCGGAGCGCCCACGCGGGCCAGCGCAGGAGCGGCCCCAGCTCGGTGAGGAGGTAGCTGCCGAAGGCGAAGGCCGACAGGACCGCGACCGTGGCCCGCGGGACACGTCCCGCCAGGGCCGCGCCGATGGCCGCGAAGCTGACGCCGAAGGGGACCAGCACCAGCGAGGCGCGCGCCAGGCTCCCCGGGTCGAGTTGGATCTGCGCCGTCTGTGTTCCCAGGGCGAGTGCCAGGGAGGTGGCGGCGATCAGGATCGCGGTGCGCAGGACCAGGGCCAGGGCCCGCTCCAGGACCACCCGGGTCCGTGAGATGGGAGCGCTGAGGACGGTCTCCAGGCGGCCCTCGTTGTCGTCGCCCGACCAGCGCGCCACCTGAGTGATGGCGAAGACGGCGAGCAGCGCCTGGAAGATGCCAAACCAGAGGAAGCCGGTCAGCGCCGTGTAGGGGTCGCCCCGGCCGGCCGCAGCCAGGTAGGCCGAAAAGCCGCTCGCCTGCTTGAAGAGGTCCACCATCTGGCGGCTGATCGAGCCCAGGTAGAGGGCCAGGGCGGAGCAGCCGAGGCCCCAGCCCAGCAGACCCAGTCGCTGCTCGTAGACCAGGGCCAGCACCGGCAGCCGCAGCAGCGGGTTGGCGGAAGGGCGGACGGTGGAGGGTCGCTGCCTGGTCTCGATCCGGATAGCCGGCGCCCCAAGGTCACGGACGCTCATCAGCCACATGCCCAGGACGGAAAGGCCGATCGCGACCGCCAGAAGTCCGGCGGTGCCCGCGACGTCGAAGCTGCCGCCCCGATACAGCGGGGTGGAACGGTCGTACCAGTAAAAAGGTGAGAGGAGCCGGGCGACCGGCTCCAGGCTGGCCACAGATCGGCTCAGGCCGTTGACGAAGTAGAGCCCGCCCACCGCCAGGCCGGCCGCGCCCATGGCGGCCGTGCGAGAGGACACCATCTGGGACAGCGCCAGCGTCAACCCATAGATGACCAGCGTCACCGCGAACAGTGCCAGCGAGACTTGCAGCAGAGGCCCGAGGGGGAGGGCCGATCCACCGCCGGCGGCGCCGACGTCGATCGCCGCCGAGGTGAGGGTCACCGCGAGGGCGCAGGCCAGCACGAATCCCAGGCAGCGAACGGCCACGTAGCGGGTCCGGCTCACGCCCTCAGCCAGGCAGCGCTCCACCAGTCCTCGCTCCTCGTCACCCCTGGCCGCGCCCGCCGCCGACATCAGGGCCCAGAACCCGAAGAGCGCCGGGAGCGCGCCATAGACCCGCCACTGGATGAATCCGGCGATACTGTCGATGCCGTGCGGCAGCGGAAGGACGAGGGTGAGCTGCCGCCCCAGGGCCTCCATCTGCCGCCCGAAGGCCTGCCGGGCAGCAGGGGTTGCCCCGGCCACCGATCCGTAGGCGGCCGCCTGCAGGATGCCGTAGAAGACGCCGAAGGCGCTCATCCCGATGAGCCCGCTGCGCTGGAGACGCCAGGCCAGGCGGAGCACGTCAGGAGCCGGAGACGATCGACTCCACCTCGCCCGCTGCGGACTGCCCCTGACCTCGATAGTAGGTCAGGAAGATCTCTTCGAGGCTGGGTTCGTGGCTGGAGAAATTGACCACCCGCGCGCCGGCAAGCGCGCTCATCAGCGGCTCGAAGCTGCCGCGGACTATGCAGCGTACGCGGTGGTCATGGGATTCGACCCGGTGAACCCCGGCCGCCGCGCGGATGGCGTCGAGCGGCACCGCGGAGGCGAACTCGACCTCCACCTGGTGGAAGCGGATGTCGTGCAGCTGGTCGAGGCGTGCGGTCCTGACCAGGTGGCCGTCGCGGATGATGCCGACCCGGTCGCTTATCCGCTCGACCTCGGAGAGGATGTGTGAGGAGAGGAAGACGGTGGTGCCGCGCTCGCGCGTGCGCAGGCACATGTCGTAGAACTCTTGCTGATTGAGCGGATCGAGACCGCCCGTCGGCTCGTCCAGGATGAGCAGTCGGGGCCGGTGCATGAAACCGAGCAGGATCGCGAGCTTCTGCTTGTTGCCGCGTGAGTACTCCCGAAAGCGCTGCCCGAGATCGAGGCTGAACCGTTTGCAGATCTCCTCCACCACCTTTTCATCGACGCCGCCGCGCAGCCCGGCCATGTAGGCGACTATCTCGCTGCCCCGCAGGCCGCCGAACTGGGGCAGCTCACCGGCCACGTAGCCGACGTGGCGCTTGACCTCCACGGCCTGACCCTGGCAGTCGAGGCCGAAGACGCTGGCAGACCCGGCGCCGGGATGGATCAAACCCATGAGCAGCCGGATGGTCGTCGTCTTGCCCGCTCCGTTGGGACCGAGGTAGCCGAAGACCTCGCCCTCCTCGATCCGCAAGGAGAGGTCGAACAGGCCGCGGCCACGGCCGTAGTCCTTGCTCAGCCCGCGCGACTCGATGGCCGCGGTCAGGTCGCGACCTCCTCGCCATCCTGGGCCCAGCGGGTATGGAAGGAGCCGTCGCGGTCGGTCCGGCGGTAGCCGTGGGCGCCGAAGTAGTCACGAAGCCCCTGGATCAGGTTGGCTGGGAGGCGTTCTCGGCGGTAGGCATCGTAGTAGGCGAGCGCCGAGGAGAAGGCGGGAGCGGGAACGCCGCGCTCGACGGACCGCCGCAGCACCCGCCGCCAGGCGTCCTGGGAGCGGGCCATGGCCTGGCGGAAATAGGGGGCCAGGAGCAGGTTCTTCAAGCCTGGCTGGGCGAGGTAGGCCTGCGTGATGCGATCGAGGAAGCGGGCCCGGATGATGCAGCCGCCTCGCCAGATCCGTGCGATGGCGCCCAGGTCGAGATGCCAGTCGAAGGCTGCCGACGCCGCCAGCATCTGCTCGAAACCCTGCGCGTAGGCGACGATCTTGGAGGCGTAGAGCGCGAGGCGCACGTCTTCCACCAGGGTGCCCGCGTCCTCGGCCTCGCCGGCCGCGACCACCGGACCGGGCAGCACCCTGGCCGCCTCGGTGCGGTCATCCTTGAGCGCGGACACGAAGCGCGCGAAGACCGCCTCGGTTATGGCGGTCACCGGGATGCCCAGATCGAGCGCGGACTGCGAGGCCCATTTGCCGGTCCCCTTCTGCTCCGCCTGATCGAGGATGACGTCCACCAGTGGCTGCCCGCTGCTCCGGTCGGTATGGGCCAGCACCCTGGCTGTGATCTCGATCAGGTAGGACTCCAGGTCACCGGCGTTCCAGCCGGCGAAGGTCTCGGCGAGCTGGGCGGCCTCGAGCCCGAGCGCGTGCCGCATCAGGTCGTAGGCTTCCGCGATCAGCTGCAGGTCGGCGTACTCGATGCCGTTGTGGACCATCTTGACGTAATGCCCGGCGCTGCCGGGCCCGATGTAGGTACAGCAGGGCTGGCCCTCGACCTGAGCGCTGATCCGGGTCAGGATGGGCTCGACCAGGTGGTAGGCGTCCGCGGGACCGCCGGGCATGATGCTGGGCCCGCGAAGCGCCCCCTCCTCGCCGCCCGATATCCCGGTCCCGAGGTAGCGGATCCCCCTGGCCTCGACCATGCCGGCCCGCCGTACGGTGTCGGTGAAGTGGGAGTTGCCGCCGTCGATCAGGACGTCGCCCGGGTACAGAGCCGGCAGCAGGTGACCGATCGTCTCGTCGACGGCCTCGCCGGCCTTGACCATCAGAAGGATGGGGCGCGGCCGGGCGACCTGGCCCACGAGCTCCTGCGGAGAGTAGGCGGGCTTGATCGCGCCCTCTCGACCGTGCTCCGCGATCATCTGGTCGGTGCGGGCCCGAGTCCGGTTGTAGACCGAGACCCTGAAGCCCCTGGACCCCAGGTTGCGCGCCAGGTTCTGGCCCATGGTGGCCAGCCCCACCACCGCGATCTGGCTCGGCGCCTGGGCGCCGGACGGCTCAGGCACGGTGGGCCCGGCGCAAGCTGACGCCCACCACTGCCAGGACCAGCAGCGGTTGGAGCCACCAGGCCTTCACGCCGCCCGCCCTGAGCAGGGCGGTCAGGACCAGGCCCGCGACCACGGCGGCCGCGAGCAGCCAGTCGTCACCGATGAGGAAGTGGTACCAGAAGAGGGCGAAGCCCCTGAGCCATGACCAGGCGAGGTCCACCCCTCAGAGCCCTGGACTCAGCCCCAAGACGCGCCCCCGCTCGATCGCGATGTATCCGAGCGCCGCCAGCAGGTAGAAGGCAAGCAGTCCCAGGATGGCCGCGTCGCCGGCTGGCCAGTCGATCCCCAGACCTTCGAGCGACCAGAAGGTCCCGAAGGTGGTCAGCATCACCCCGACCACCAGCTGGAGCACGCTCCGAGGGATCCGTGTGACCGAATGGTGGATGCCGAAGCCGACGGCGCCCGTGACCACCACCGCGCTCACCCCGCCGAACACCGCCCAGCCCAGCTGATTGGCCGTCGCCCCGAAGGTGACCACGATGAAGGCCACCTCCAGCCCCTCGAGGACGACGCCCTTGAAGGCCAGGAGCCAGGCCGTCCAGTCCATGCCGGCTCCCCGCCAGCGCTCGTCGTCCTCCTGGACCTCGCGCACGCCCTGGAACCCATGGGCCGCCACCCGCAGCACCCCCTTGCGCAGCCACTGGAGCCCGAAGACCAGGAGCAGCGTGCCCACCGTCAGCCGCAGAGGGCCGATCGGAATCGCCCGCAGGGCTGCGCCCGCGACCGCGATCACCACGCCCAGCAGGAGGAATCCCGAACCCGCCCCGGCCAGGGTCGACCGCCAGCCGCGGGTGGCCCCGATCCCGACCACGATCGTGACCATCTCGATGGCCTCGACGGTCGAGGCCAGGAAGGTGGTGACCAGGACGAAACCGATCGATGCGCTCATGGAGCGCTCCCGGGCGAGGGCATCTTTCCGATCTTAGCGCCCGCAGCCGGCCGGGGCAGTGCAGCCGCCGCCCATCGGCGGTGTCCAGTGGCCCACACTCGACATCAACCAAGCACCTCCACTTGACAAGCAGGCCGATTCAGTGGCACTATACCCAAGATTCAGTGACACTATACAGGCCGATCACGGGGGGCAGGAGGTGCGCGCATGCGCCGATTCCTCATCTCCCTGGCGATGTCGATTGCGCTGGCGGTGCTGGCCGTGGGCGCGGCCGCCGCAGACGGGATTCCCGCCCCCTGGGCGCCGGTCGGACCCTGAAGCGAACGCCCTGGTAGCTGTGCGCGGCTTTGAGGTCGGGGCCGCCCTCGACGGCCGGCGGTGTAGAGTAGCTATGGCCTGTGAAGGGAGACGCGGTCAAGCGAACGGCGGGGCGGCCCCGACCGGCCGGTGTCGACGTTTCACCGGAGGCAGTCCGGCGCGCGCGTACCGAGGCCGGCCTGACGCTCGCCGAACTGGCCCGCGGCCACGTCACCAGGGGCGCCATCCACCTGATCGAGACGGGAAAGGCGCGGCCTTCGATGGCAACCCTGCAGCTGATCTCCGAGCGCACCGGCAAGCCCATCTCCTACTTCGTCACCGAGCCCTCCGCCCAGCGCCGTCCCGAGCCGGCAGCTCGGACTTCCCGACGCTCCCCGGGCGCTTCAGGCTGGCCCGAGGTGAGCCAGCTGCAGACTCTGGCCGCGGCCCGGGAGATCAAGGCGCTGCGGGAGGCCGCGGCCCAGCTCACCACCAGCGCCAAGGACTCCTACGCTCGGGCCCACGCCTACTACTACCTGGGCCTGGCCCAGGTCGCGGGCAGGGAGTACGGCCACGCGGTCGAGAGCTTCCGCATGGGCAGGGAGTTCTTCCGGCAGCTCCAGGACCCCTGGATGGTCGTCGAGTGCGCCGACTCTGAAGCCGGCGCGCTCTACAACCAGGAGAAGCCCGAGGCCCTGGCCGTGGCCCAGGAAGCCCTGGCCAGGTGCCGCGAGCTGAGACCGATGCCGGTGTCGACCGAGGTCCGCATCCTGGGCCACCTGGGATCGATCCATGCGGCGCGCCTGGAATGGAACGAGGCCATCAGCTGCTACAACGACGCGGTCGAGCGAGCGGGTGTGGTTCGCGACCTCTCGCGGATCGCGCGGATGTACCAGGACCTGAGCCTTGCCTACCAGGGCCTGGGCGCCCTCAACCAGGCAGCGGACTACTCGCAGCGAGCGCTCGGTCTCTACGAGATGCAGCAGAACGGCGAGGCGCTCGCCTACGTCGAGAACAACCTGGGGATGGTCCTGATGAAGCTGGGGCAGCTGGCCACGGCGGAGCGCCATCTACAGGCGTCACTCGCGGCCTTCGAGAATCTCGGCCTGGAGCGGCACAAGAGCAACGTGCTCCTGACCCTGAGCGACCTCGAGCTGGCGCGCAGCGACGCCAAGGCCGCCGAGCGATATGCCCAGGAAGCGCTGAGCCTGGCCGAGGCCAACCGTGAGCAGCTGACCGCGGCCAAGGCCAACCAGTCGCTCGGCCTGCTGGCGGCGGAGCGGCACGACTCCGAGGAGACCGACCGGCGCTTCAGGGCGGCCATCCAGCTCCTCACCGAGGCCGACAGCAAGGAGCGCCTGATCGAATGCCTGCGGAATTACTCGCAGGCCCTGGAGACGCGAGGCGACCGAGACGCGGCGCTCGAGCAGCTGAAGCGTGCGGTGGAGGTCGGCCGGCGGCCGCTCGTCGAGGTGGCGGAGGACATGGCGGCGGGATGGCGCGCCTCCTGAAGGTGGCCGGCGATCAGCGCGGGGGCGGAATGCGCGGTTGGGCACCCGGCGTCGAGCACTCTTCGTGGTAACCGCTAACTCATTGTGTTATGATCATGCCGCTTCGGATTCGCTTACACTCACGGTAGTCTGTCGTTTCCACCGCCGAACATGCACCAGGGATAAGTAACGCTCGTGCCATCGCCTGGCATCACCGTCATCCCATCGCGAATCCGCCTCGCCCGGCAGCGCGCCGGCCTGAGCATGGCTGCGCTGGGTGAAGGCCTGGTCTCCCGAGCCGCGATCCATCTGATCGAGAACGGCAAGTCGAAGCCCTCGATGGGCCTGCTGCAGACCATCGTCGCCCGCACCGGCAAGCCGATCGAGTACTTCATCGCGACCAACGTAACCGCACAACCGAGACGCGTGAGCTCGGAGGTGGACGTGGTCGATCATCTGCACGCGGCCGAGCGGGGCCTGTCGCGGCTGCTGCGCCAGGTCGGCCTGACCAGGGCGGAGCGGGAGGGAGGGGAGCTGCTGCTGCTCTCGCTCAGGCAGGGCATTCGCTTCGTCTCCACGGTGAGACTGGAAAAGGCGCGAGCCGGCCGAGGAGACCGCCATCGCAATCCTGCCCGAGCGGCGAACAGCGCCTGACCGAGCGGCCCCGTCAGCTCGCGCTCAGACGGGCGGCGGCGAGAGACCGCTGACAGTCGCAGGAAAGCTCCTGTGGAATCGCCGGCACCAGCCGCTGCAGAATCCGCTGCACCAGGGTGACGTTCTGCGCCATGACGCGGGCCACCTCGTAAGCGGTCACGCGTCTCACCTCCGCGTCACCCTGCAGGCCCGCGTCGTAGTCGGTCACGAGTGACAGGTTCAAATAACACATCTCCCGCTCTCTGGCCAGGATCACCTCGGGATACTGGGTCATGCTGACCACGTCCCACCCCATCCACCTGAACCAGTCGTTCTCCGCCCGGGTGGAAAAGCGCGGTCCCTGGATGACGACCACGACCCCGCTGCGGTGCCAGCGATCCGTCTGAGAGGATGCCGCCTGCGCCGCCAGCCCCCGAAGCTGCGGGCAGTAGGGATCGGCGGCGCTGACGTGGAATACCTCCGGTCCCTCGAAGTAGGTGTCGATGCGTCCCCGCGTGCGGTCGACGAACTGGTCGCAGATGACGACGTCGCCGGGTCTCAATCCCGGCTGCAGGCTGCCCACGGCCGCCACTCCGATCAGACGCCGCACGCCCAGCTGCCGCATCGCCCAGACGTTGGCCTGGTAGTTGACCAGGTGAGGCGGGAACTCGTGGCGGCTCCCATGCCGGGGCAAGAACGCGACCCGCCGGCCGGCCAGGGTCCCGACCGAAAGTGGAGCGCTGGGAGGGCCGTAGGGGGTCTTGACGCTGACGCTCTCCACGTCCGTGAGCCAGCGGTAGAAGCCCGAGCCTCCGATGACACCGATGGCGGCTGCGTCTGGACTCAAAGTCAGGCCCCTCTTACATCCAAGCTTGACACGCCGCACGATAACACTTGACGCTTACCGCTGTCCATCCAGGAATCGGAAGAGCTTGATGTGACCCAGCTGAGCGCCCGCGCCCAGCGTACTTGACATCTTCAGGCGCGTGGACGTATGGTGCTTGACACGCTCTCGAAACTCCTGGCGACAAACTGCGACCCAGGACGGAGAGTCGTTCGAGGCGCAGGTTCGTTCACCAACGGAGCAATGCAGCAAGCAGTGCCGCCCGCGATGCAGAGAGCCGCCCCGGCCTGGGTTCGCCGGCTGTGACCCGCTCGCTGGCGGCGGACGACGCGGCCGAGCTGATCCGGCGGGCCTACGAGGTCGGACCGCCCAGGCCGAGGCCGCTACCGCACGCGCCTCCCGGATGGAGGGTCCAGGAGCAAGCTGCCGGCGGCACGGTCGCGGGACGACTGCTCGGCAAATCGGCCCTGGTCACCGGAGCGGCTCGTGGAATCGGACGGGCCACGGCGGAGCTCTTCGCCAGTGAAGGCGCGCGCCTGGTGCTGAGCGATCGCGACGGGCCGGGACTGGCGCAGCTGCGGGAGGCGCTGGCCCTCACCCCCGGTGGAGTCGAATCCGTCGTCGGCGACGTCGCCGAGCCGGCTGATGCCCGGCGGATGATCGAGACCGCGGTGCGACGGTACGGGCGCCTCGACGTGCTGGTCGCCAACGCCGGCATCATTCCCTTCGGCAACGTGCTCGAAGCCACGCCGGAGAGCTGGGACCAGGTGATGGCAGTTGACGGCCGCGGCATGTTCCTGACCTGCAAGTACGCGATCGAGGCCATGCTAGCCACCGGCGGCGGCGCGATCGTGTGTCTTTCTTCGATCTCCGGGCTGGCCGGACAGCGCAACCAGGCTGCCTACGGCCCGGCCAAGTTCATCGCCTCGGGTCTGACCAAGCATCTCGCAATCGAGTGGGCCGGCCACGGGATCCGCGTGAACGCGGTGGCGCCCGGCACCATCAAGACCGACCGCGTCCGCCTCCTGGGCGAGGAGCCGGGCGGAGCCTCCTACCTGGATGCGATCCGGCGGATGCATCCCATGGGCCGCCTCGGCGAGCCGGTCGAGGTGGCTCAGGCGATTCTCTTCCTGGCTTCGGACGAGGCCTCGTTCATCACCGGAGCGATCCTCCCGGTGGACGGCGGCTACCTCGCCCAGTAGCCGCGAGAACGCGGGGCGGCCTTCGCGCCACGCTATGTTGTCAAGTTTACACTTGACACTTATGAGGCGGCGAAACTATACTTCCGCCTAATACTTCAAGGCGGGGGTTGATCCATGCAGGAAGGCCAAGCGACGAGCACGCCACGGCAGAGGCCGGTGATCGCGTTCATGAGCGACCTGGGCACCTTCGATGATTCGGTCGGGATCTGTAAGGGCCTGATGCTCAGCGTCTGCCCCGACGTCGTCATCGTCGACATCTGCCATGCCATGACGCCCTTCGACATCGAGGAGGGCGCGCGCCTGATCGTCGACCTGCCGCGATTCTTCCCGGAGGGCACCGTGTTTGCCACCACCACCTACCCGGCCACGGGGACCTCGACCCGCTCGGTCGCGCTTCGGATACGCCAGGCTGCCGTGGGTGGCGCCCGCGGCCAGTGGGCGGGAGCCGGCGAAGGCATCCAGCGCGCCGAGGGCGCCTACATCTACATCGCTCCCAACAACGGGCTGCTGACCTCCGTCATAGAGGAGCACGGTTACCTCGAGGCCTATGAGGTCACCTCGACCAGCGTGATCCCGGCCCGACCGGAGCCGACCTTCTTCAGCAGGGAGATGGTCGCCGTGCCGGCGGCCCACCTGGCTGCGGGATTCCCTCTCTCTCAGGTCGGCCGGCCACTGCAGGACTCCGAGATCGTGCGCTTCGACCGGCGCCGCCCCGCGAGCCTGGGCGACGGCGGCTTTGCCGGAGTGATCACGGTCGTCGATCGGCCCTACGGGAATGTGTGGACGAACATCTCGCGCAAGGACCTCGCCAACCAGGGGATCGCCTATGGGACCCGGCTGCGGATCACCGTCGACAACGTGCTTCCCTTCGACCTGACCCTGACGCCGACCTTCGCCGACGCCGGCGAGATCGGCGCCCCGGTTTGTTACGTCAACAGCCGCGGCTACCTGTCGCTGGCGCGCAACGCCTCCAACCTGGCCGACACCTACAACATCCGCCGTCACATGCCGGTGAACGTGCAGGTGGTCAGCCGGACGGACGGAGAGCCGCATCGCTCGGAGAGCTCAGAGCTGGCCTCGGTAAAGGGGACCTGAGGCCGGGGCGCGGATGACGGCGCTGGGGGCGGCGGCAGTGGGGCCTCACTCGGTCGAGTCTTCTTCCCGCCCCGGACTCCAGTCCTTCGAGGGCTACGCGATCACCTGCGTGCTGGCAGCTCTGGAGATGGCCGGTCTCCTCGAGGCGCTCGAGGGAGCGGGCCTTCGGCCGCCACCCAGGGGAGAGGGCGGAGGCGAGGCCGGCCGGCTGCTCGAGGCCAGCCTTCGCTACCTGGTCCAGCGCCAGCTGGCCTTCGAGGACTCGGGCGCCTTCAAGCTGACCGAAAGCGGACGGGCGCTGACCCGGGACAAGGGCTACCTGGTCTGGCTGGCAGGCGGCTACGGCGAACCCTTGCGCCGCCTCGACGCCTTCCTCCTGGGACGCAAGAGCTACGCCCGGGACTACCCACGCGACGGACGTTGGGTGGCGGAGGGGGCAGCCATGCTCGGACGCCGGGACGTCGCGCCACAGGCGATGACGCTGCTGAAAGGGATCAGCTTCGAGACGGCGCTGGACCTGGGCTGCGGCAACGCCCGCTTCCTGATCGCGGTCTGCCAGACGTTCGGCTGCCGCGGGGTTGGAATCGACCTCAGCCCCGAAGCCTGCCAGGCGGCGTCAGAGTCGGTCCGCGCCGCTGGAATGGAAGAGAGGATCCGGATCATCCAGGGCGACGCCTTCGATCCCGCGGTCTCGTCGCACCTTGGCCGCGCCCAGCTGGTGATCACCTTCTTCCTGCTCCACGAACTCTCCTCGAGGGGCGGGTCCGCGCTCGTCGATTTCCTTTCCAGCCTCTGCTCGGCGCTTCCGCCCGGGGCCCACCTGCTCGCCGCGGAAGTGCTCCCGCCCCGGTCCCGGAGCGGACGGCCGGAGCGGTTCACCCCGGAGTTCAGCCTGGTTCACGCCCTGATGGGCCAGACCCTGTCCGGCGAGACCGAATGGCGGCAGGCCTTCAGGCAGGGCGGATTTCTGGTCCGGGACGTGACCCGGGTCACCATGCCGGGCGGCGTGCTGCTGCTCGGCCAGCGAGCCGCCTGAGGCGAGCGGGGTGTCCGCTCAAGCGAGCGCGGGAGCGTCCGGGAAGGGACCTCGAGTCGGAGTCGCCATCCTGGGCGCCGGCCGGCTGGCGGCGGAGCTGACCTGGAGGCTTCAGGCCGCGGCCGGACCGATGCGCCTGGAGCTGGTGGCCGGTCTCGCACCGGATTCAGACGGGTTGCGGACCGCGCAAGAGCTCGGAATCGACACCTCGACCGACGGCGTCAATGCCGTCCTCAGCCATCCGCAGGTGCAGCTGGTTTTCGATGCAACCGGCGCCCGGGCCCATGCCCGGAACGCCAGAGCGCTGCGTGATGCCGGAAAGCTGACGGTCGACCTCACCCCGTCCGCGGCCGGTCCCATCATCGTGCCCGCGGTCAACCTGCCGGCTGGGGTGGACGGAGGCGAGGTCTGCCTCGTGTCATCCGCCGCCCAGGCGGCCGTCCCCGTCGCCTGCGCCGTGTCCCGGGCCGCCCGGACGTCCTATGTCGAGGTGGTGACCACGGTCGCCAGCGCGACCCTGGGACGCGGCGCCCGACTCGACATCGACGAGCTGACCGCGGCCAGCGCCCGGGCCCTGGAAGGCCCCGGCGGAGCCCGGCGCGCAAAGGCCATCCTGATCGTCACTCCGGCGGACCCGGCGCCCCTGATGCGCTGCATCCTCTACGCCGTGCTGGAAGCGGCTTTCGACGAGCCCCGGGTGCGGGAGTCGATCGAGCAGATGGTCGGTGCGGTCCAGCGCTACGCGCCCGGCTACCGCCTCCGGCGGGATCCCGAGGTCCTGGAGAGGGACACGGCAAGGGGCCGCAAGCCGGTGCTCGAGGCGACGATCGAGGTCGAGGGTCTGAGGCGGCCGCATTTCGCCGGGAACCTCGAGCTCATGGCGTCTGCCGCCGAGCGGGTGGGGGACAGGCTGGCCAGGCTGGTGCCCCGGGCGAGCGAGGTCGTGGCGTGAGGCGGGTACGGCTGACGGACACCACCCTGCGCGACGGTTCGCACGCGGTCGGCCATCGCTTCAGCCTGGGGCAGGCGCGGGACGTCTCGCGCGCGCTCGACCAGTCCGGCGTGCCGGTGATCGAGGTCGCACACGGCGATGGGCTGGGGGCGGACTCGATTCAGTGCGGCTTCCTGCAGTCCGTGGAGACCGAGCTGATCAGTGAGGCGGCCGGCTCCTGCCGGCAGGCGACGATCGCCTCCATGCTCCTGCCCGGGATCGGCTCCGGGAGCGACCTTCGGGAAGCTTTCAGGCATGGCGCCCGAATCGCCCGGATCGCAGCGCTCTGCACCGAAGCCGACCTCTGCCTGGAGTACGTCGAGCTGGCCCGGGAAATCGGCATGGAGGCGGTGGGATTCCTGATGATGGCCCATCTGTGTTCGCCCCAGCGGCTGGTCGAGCAGGCGCGGCTGATCGAGTCCTGGGGCGGCGACTGCGTCTACATCGCGGACTCCGCCGGCGCCATGCTTCCGGCCGACGTCCGGGCGCGTGTTGGCGCGCTCAAGGACGCCCTCACCATCGAGGTGGGCTTCCACGGACATAACAACTTCGGGGTGGCGGTGGGCAACAGCGTCGCGGCCCTGGAGGCGGGCGCCGACCAGCTCGATGGAAGCCTTCGCGGCCTCGGCGCCGGCGCGGGCAACGCGCCGACCGAGCTCCTCGCCGTCGCGCTGGATCGAATGGGGCTGGGCTCGGGTCTGGACGTCTTCGGGCTGATGGACGCGGCCGAGTTCGTGGTCGCGCCGCTGATGCCCTTCCAGCCCTTGCCGGACCGGGACTCGATCACCCTGGGCCGCGCCGGGATCTACTCGACCTTTCTGCTCCAGGCCAAGCACGCCGCCCGACAGTACGGGCTCGATCCGCGCGACCTGCTGATGGAGCTGGGAAAACGGCAGGCGCTGGTGGGCCAGGAGGACCAGGTGCTGGAGATCGCGGCCGAGATGTCCGGCCGCGCACAGGTGAGCCCGCGGGCGTCATGAGCCCGAGCGCAACCGGCGCCAGGCTGCGGGGCTACTGGTTGACCCTGGCCGGGCCGACCGAGGATGGCGCCCTTGCCGCCGGGCCGGCCTTCGGCCGGGTCCACGAGGACATGCTCCTGCAAGCTCCGCTGTCCCTGGCCGGCTACCGGCAGCCGCACGTCCTGCCCGCCGTCGCCCTGGTCGTCGGCGACCTGCCGCCCCACGCCACGCCGGGCCTGGCCCGCACAGCCGTGGCCGGAATCTTCGCGGCGGTCGAGCTGGCCGACGGCGGCCCGGGCCGGGACGGCCGGCGAGCGAGGGGTGAGATGGCGGAGGATCCGCGCCCGGCTTCCTTCCTCTATGGCGAGACCCTCCTGCCGGATTCGACCTTCGAGGAGGAGCTGCGCCTGACTCAGGACGGCCGCTTCCTGGCCGCCTTCCGGGTCGCCGACCTGGGAGATCCGGGCGCGCTGCTGGCCTGGCTGGCGACGGCGGTGGACGGACTTCGAGCCGGTCAGGTCGCATTCCTGAGCGCGCCGGCCGGACCGGCCGCTCCCACAGGAGGCACGCTGATGGTGGCCGGATCGAGGGGCAGCATGCTGATCGCCCGCATCGGGGAATGAGGATGCTGGAGCTGGCGTCGGCCGAGGCGCTGGCCCACCGCCTCGAGGACGCCTGGGAGAAACGCACCCCGATCGCCCCGCTCTCCGAAACCGAGGGCGTGGCAACCGCGGAAGAGGCCTACGCGATCCAGCGGCGCTGGACCGAGCTCCGCCTCGCCCGAGGCGAGCGCCTGATCGGGCGCAAGATCGGCCTGACCAGCCGCGCCATGCAGGCGCAGATGGGAGTCGGCGAACCCGACTACGGCGACCTGTGGGGATCCCGTTTCTTCCCGGCCACCCTGGGCCGGGCCGAGATGCCGGCCGGGCTCTTCCTGCAGCCGCGGGCCGAGGGGGAGTTCGCCTTCCTGATCGGTCGCCCCCTGCCCGAGGGCCGGGTCACGGCCCAGGACGTGCTGGTCTCGACCGAGGCCCTGGCGGTCGCGGTGGAGGTGATCGACAGCCGGATCGTCGACTGGAGGATCAAGCTCGTCGACACCATCGCCGACAACTCCTCCTACGGAGCGCTAGCGCTCGGCGCCTGGAGCACCAGGCTGCGCACGGTCGACCTGCGCACGCTGGGCATGATCATCCACCACAACGGGCGGGTGGCCGTGGAGGGGATCGGCGCCGCCGCCCTGGGACACCCGGCGCGGGCAGTGGCCTGGCTGGCCAACAAGCTCACCTCCTTCGGGGTTCGCCTCGAGCCGGGAGACATCGTGCTCTCGGGTTCGCTGGGACGTTCGATCCCGGTCCGAGGGGGCGACGTCCTGATCGTCGAGGTCCACGGCCAGCCCCCGCTTTCCCTGGCATTCGCCGAGTGAACACTCTTCCGGCGCAGGTGATCGACCTCTCGGTCACGCTCTCCGAGCAGTTGCCCTGCGCCTGGCCGGGCCACGCGCCCTACGTGCACAAGAACTCGAGCTGGTTCACGGAGATCGGCCTCGCCACCGGAGAGACCTGCCGCTCGCTCGGTCCCTATCAGACGAATTTCATGATCCTCGACGAGCACTGCGGCACCCACGTCGACGGGCCGTCCCACTTCATCCCGCCGGCCGGCTCGGGGCTGCCCTGGGCCGGTCCGCTGGGAGAGGTGAGCGGGGATCGCCTGGACCTCGCCCGGCTGATCGGATCCGCCGCCGTGGTCGACGTCCGGTCGCTGGGCGGCCACACCAGCCTGGGCTTCAGCCCTCCGATCACGCGGTCGCACCTGGAGTCGTGGGAAGGCGACCACGGCCCCTTCCGGGCCGGGGACGTGGCGCTGCTCTGGACGGACTGGTCTCGCTTTTACGCGGCCGGCCCCAAGGGGCGCCGCTACGTCCACGGACCGCTGGTCACGAAATCATCACCAGGCTGGCCGGCCCTCGACCCGGAGGCGGCGATCTTCCTCTGCGAGCGTGGCGTGGTCACCGTGGGGACCGACGCCCCCAGCATGGGCGCCGCCCAGGGCGGCGCCCCGGTTCACCGGGAAGGATTGAGCCGGGGGATGCTCTTCATCGAGCTGCTGACGAATCTCGGCCGGTTGCCTCCCAGAGGCGCCCTGTTCATCTTCCTGCCCCTGAAGATCGCCGCGTCGACGGGAGGCCCCGGCCGGGCCATCGCGCTCCTCGGTCAGACCGACCCGCCCCCGTCCTGAGGGCTGAGGGACTCCACGGCGTCCAGCAGCGCATGGGCGGCGCGCAGCTGCTCGACGTGGTCCAGGCCGAACCAGGGAACGCCGAGGCTGAGACGGTCGCAGTGGCGGGACCAGCGGCGGACCGCCTGCGGGAGCTGGTCGATGGTGGTCACCGAGAGCAGGTCTAAAAAGGTCTCCTCGATGATCTGGCGCGCCTGGGCGCGGCGGCCGTCGCGGGCTGCCTCGATGACCCGGTCGGCCGCCCCGCCGTGGCCGGCATGGTCGAGTACCCGACGGTAGCCGGGCACGGTGTAGAAAGACATCTGCCTGGCGGCCGACGCCCGGTCCGGTGCGACCACCAGCTGGAGCAGGATGGGTCGCGTCGAGGCGGCCACGCCGGTGTCCAGGCCCCGCTCGAAGGCGGGCCGCAGCACCTCCTCGAGGTAGCGTTCGGTGATGAAGGAATGTGCGGCCAGCCCGTCCGCGCAGCGGCCGGCGATGGTGGCCATGAAGGGGTTGACCGCCGCCACGTAGATCGGCGGCGGTACCACGTCCGGCTCACCGCCCGGTTGCAGGGCAGGCCGGCTGATGTTGTAGAACGCGCCTTCATAGCCGCCGGACCCCTGCGCGAAAGCCCGAAAGCAGGCCCGGACCGCGGCCACGTAGTCGAGCATGCGAGGCCCGACATGGTCCGCGACGACGCCGAAGCGCGCGGCCAGCGTCGGGCCCACCTGGCTGCCCAGACCCAGGACGAAACGGCCGCCTGACCACACGCTCAGATCCCAGGCGGTGGTGGCGGTCACGGTGGGACTTCGAGAGATGGTGGCGTCAAGGGCCGCGGCGGCGATCAGATAGGGGTCGCGGCGCACGTCGAGCACCCAGACCGCGTCGCAGCCGGCCCGCTCGGCCCGCCGGGCGAGCTCCTTGGCCTCCGCCGGACGGACGGTGCCCGGCAGCGTGACCCCGGGGCGGCTCATCGGCTCGCGCCGGAGGGGCTGCATTCAGTCACCCAGCTCACGCACGTCGGCGAAGTGCCCGGCCAGTGCCGCCGCCGCGGCCATGGCGGGGCTGACGAGATGAGTCCGCCCACCTCGGCCCTGGCGGCCCTCGAAGTTGCGGTTGGAGGTCGAGGCGCACCGTTCTCCCGGGCCCAGCACGTCATCGTTCATCCCGATGCACATCGAGCATCCGGCGTCGCGCCACTCGAAACCGGCGTCGCGGAAGATCCGGTCGAGCCCCTCGAGCTCCGCCTGAGCCTTGACCGCCATCGAGCCGGGGACCACCATCGCCCGCACCCGCCGGTCCACCCTCCTGCCGGCCACCAGCTGCGCCGCCGTCCGAAGGTCTTCGATCCTGGCGTTGGTGCAGGAGCCGATGAAGACCCGGTCGATCGGGATGTCCCTGATCGGCGTCCCGGGTGTCAGTCCCATGTACCGCTGCGCCCGCTCGATCGACTGGCGCTCGGCCGGGCCGCCGGCCGAGGACGGATCGGGGACGCGCCCGGTCACCGGAGCCGCCTGCCCGGGATTGGTTCCCCAGGTGACGTAAGGAGCGAATTCGCCGGCGTCGAGATGGACCTCGCGGTCGAAGGCGGCGACCGGGTCGCTTCGCAGCAACCGCCAGGCGTCCAGAGCCTCCTCCCAGAGGCGGCCTCGGGGCGCGCCCGGCCGTCCTTCCAGGTAGGCGAAGGTGGTGTCGTCCGGCGCCACCATGCCGCACAGCCCTCCGGCCTCGATCGACATGTTGCACACCGTCATCCGGCCTTCCATCGACAGGGCGGTGATCGCTTGGCCGCGAAACTCGATCGCGTGTCCGGCAGCGCCGTCGACGCCGATCCGGGCGATCAGGTTCAGGATCAGGTCCTTGGGCTGGAGACCCGGGCCGAGCGCCCCCCGCACGGTGATCGCCATCGACCTGCGTCTTCTGACGGGCACCGCCTGGGTGGCCAGCACCAGCTCCACCTCTGTCGTGCCGATGCCGAAGGCCACCGCCCCGAAGGCGCCGTGGGTCGAGGTGTGGCTGTCCCCGCAGACCACCGTCATGCCCGGCTGCACCATTCCCTGCTCGGGCGCGACCACGTGAACGATTCCCTGCCGGGGATCGTCGAGCCCGAGCAGGGGAATCCCGAAGCGCCGGCAGTTCTCGGTCAGAAGCTCGATCTGGCGGCGGGAGAGTGGATCGCGCACGCCTGAAGCTCGGCCCAATGTCGGCACGCCGTGGTCGACCATGGCCAGGGTCAGGTCGGGGCGGCGCACCCGGCGCCCGTTGAGGCGCAAGCCCTCGAAGGCCTGCGGTGAGCTGACCTCGTGGACGAGATGAAGGTCGACGTAGAGCAGGTCGGGCTCGCCGGGCGTGCTCCGGACCACGTGCTGATCCCAAACCTTCTCGTAGAGCGTCCTCGTGCTCGCCACCGTCATCTTGACGGCTCCGGTGGTCGGTACCGCTGCACCGTCAGGATCAGCAGCCCCGCCAGCACCAGCGCCGCGCCAAAGGCCGCGCGCGGCGTCGGCCGCTCGCTGAGCAGGAGGAGGCCGAGCAAGGTCGCGGTCAGCGGTTCGGCCAGTCCCAGCGTGCCCACGGTCGCGGCGGGAAGGGACTGGAGGCCACGGACGTAGAGGAGATAGGCGACCGCAGTCGTCGCCAGGCCCAGCCAGCCGATCATGATAAGCCCGGCCGGCTTGAAGAGGGCCGGGGTCGAGCCGGCGAGCAGGGTCGGCAGTAGAAGGATGGCGCCGACACCCAGGGTGCCGGCCAGCAAGGGAACGATTCCAACGCCCCGCGTGAGCAGCCGCTTGGCCGCGTTGGTGTAGAGGCCGTAGGTCAGTCCGGCCGCAAGCGCCAGGGCGATCCCCAAGGCGTCGATGGAGTCCGCCTTGCCGGGATAGAGGAGGATCACCGCTCCGATGACTGCCATCGCGGTCGCCGCCATCCAGCGAGGCGTCAATCGCTCCGCCGAGAGCCAGTGGGCGAGCAGTCCGTTGAAGACCGGAGAGGTGCCGATGGCCACCACCGTGCCCAGTACGACGCCGGTGCGGGCCACCGCGGAGAAAAACGTGGCCTGGTAGATCGCCGTCGCCAGCGCCGCCAGCAGGCCCCACCCACGCAGGCTCGCCTGCGTCAAAAGACGCGCCACCGGACGCCATCCCTGGCCCAGGAACGCGACCAGCAGCAGGGCCGCCGATCCGACCAGGAGCTTGGCCGCCCCGACGGCGGGAGGCGCCACCTGTGGACCGAGCGCCCGGGCAGTCCCGGTCGTGCCCCAGAACGCCGCAGCCAGCAGGACCGCGGCCGCGCCGGCCCAGTAGCGGCGCGGCCTGACCGCCACCGCAGCCTGGCCGCCAGGGGCCAGGGCCGGCGCGGTCACCGGTCCGGGCTCGGGCAAAGACGCGCCTGATCGACCAGCTGACGGATCGTCTGAGCCTGCGCCAGGCACCTCAGGGCCTGGTGCAGGCCCTGCTGCTGGCGCGGCGTGAGCGCGACCAGGATCTCGTCGTCCAGGCCGCCCAGAATCGTCTCCGCCTCCTCCAGGCGGGCAGCCCCGGACGGCGTCATGGTGACCGCGTGCCGGCGCGCATCTCCGGAATCGCGACCGCGCTTGACCAGGCCTTCCAGCTCGAGGTCGGTGACCGTGGAGACCATGGTGGCGGGGTCGATCCGCAGCAGGCTGCCCAGCGCTTGCTGGGACAGCGGCCCTCGGTCGCGGAGCGCCATCA